>JAFTFD010000255.1 GCA_017449745.1 Lachnospiraceae bacterium | reverse complement strand
GCCACTGGAAACAAATGGGCTATCGAGAACTTTGAGGCTACGCATAACTGAGGAGGGGAACCATGGCAAGACTGACATATGAGCATACGAGGAAGCGGGAAGATACCGTAAAGAAGAGGATGCTGACCAGGGATGATATCGAATTTCTGAAAGACCTGCAGCATGAAATGAATACTCAGGATACGGTCGGGCAGAGAGATCCACGGTATTGGGGAATTCTGGAAACAGAGAGGGTATTCAACCTGGAGGATGGCGAGGAGCTTCTGATCAATGACGATAACGGTGATGAATACCTGGATTTGGATACATTAACTCCATACATAGACAAGATTGCGAAACGCGTCTACGATGCTGGCCGGGCTGAAAGCCACGGTAACTGGATCGATGTCTATGACGGTGAGGATAATGTTGAAACCTTCTTTGAGATGGATGAGGCAGCCGACTGGCTGCGGGAACATGGTGAGAGAATCCGGTTTACTCATTTTGAAGATGTCCGGAGGATCCATGAAGGTCCGATCTTCCTGACCCTGCGGGATGCTGATAAACACCTGAAGGAGAACCACTACCACTACTCGGATGATGCCCATGCTTTTGCTATGACCGCCTGGAGGGATCCGACGATCGAGCGCCTGTGGCAGCTGCTCCAGGAAATTGACTGGGACAGATGCAGAAGAGCGCCGGCAGAGATCAATGAGGATTTTGAGCAGGCTGTGGAGGATATGATGAGCCAGGCCTGATACCAGGGAGGGGTTAGTGTGAAAACTTCAGAGGAGATAAAACAGTTCCTGGATTTCATCAAGGGATGCAGGACGAAATATGAGATAGCGCATGAAGCTATGAGGACGGAAGAGAGGCGGGAGCAGGATTTTATACATGCCATAGAGTTTGAAACCCATGTGGAGAATCGGAGCAAAACCTGCACCAAGCTGAGGGCCTGCCTGATGGAGCGCCGGAGGAATAAGGATATCGTCGAGGAACTGGAGCCGGTCATAGAGTATATAAGCAATCCTCAGAATAAGAAATGCCTTGACCAGCTGACACAGATCCTGGGGAGGGTACGCAAAGCAGAGAAATACCACGAAAACAGGTCTTATCATCCGAGGGTGGAGAAACAGTAATGGTTCTGATTAGATTTATGAGCATTCAGGAAATTGAGAAATATCTTGCAGGAGAAGTGCTTGGTAATGACACACCATGGAAAGTAATAAGCAAATCAACCTCCGAAGGATTTTGTTTCTTTCCTGCAGAGCCAGCTCCGGAGAGTCGACTGCATTATATATCGGGAGTAGTAGACTTTTCCGTTGTTGCAGAATTTGAAGTCATTGGCCCCATCATGCTGATGAAGGGAACAGGCAGATATAGGGATCCGGAGAGCGATGCTCCCAAAACTTTGTACGAGGCTTTTTTCAAGCCACCGAAAATGATGGAAGTTGAGGAATATAGCATTCGTGGGTACAGCAAATCAACGCTTCGCCTTTTACGGATGGGAACAGTTGTGTTTGGCCAGGATCATGAATGGCATCTCATATGGGGAGAAAACAAATCAGATCTATAAGAAAGGGAGAGTGGAGTATTGGTTGCTGTAATGATTAACGGCTTTGAGATGCCGAAGAATTGTTGTTTCTGTCCGTTTGAACGGAGAAAAGTATGCTGTGCAAATATGCATCCGGTATCTGATGAAGAACGAAAGCCTTATGTAAAGAGGGTAAGCTGGTGCCCATTGCAGGAAGTGAACCTCAGGGACGTGGAAATGAAAGGAGAAGAATGAATGGATATTAGAAAAATCATAGCAGCGGTGTTAATGATCTGCTTTGTGGTATCTTCGCCGGTGATCGCTGATACCAAATATGTCAACAGCATGGAGGGGCTGCGGGTACGTGACAAACCAACCACAGATGGAGAAATCCTGTCGGTTATTCCGTTTGGGGCAGCTGTGCAGCTTCTGGATGATGAGGATTACGGTGGATGGTATTTGATCGATTATGGAAAAGAAGAGGCATATATTTCGGGAGAATATACGCAGGATACCAATCCCATGGCCGACATGACGCACATGGGTAAATGGAGGATCACGGCATACGCTTACACCGGCAGCCCCTGCGCAAATGGGAATTTTCCCCAGGTTGATTACACGATCGCCTGCAATTCCCTTCCCTTCGGAACAGTGGTTTATATCAGCGGAGTCGGCTTCCGGACGGTTGAAGACAGAGGTCCGCAGAGCATGGGATCCGAATGGCTGGATATCTATATGGGAGATGTGAACCAGTGCATCCAGTGGGGAGACCAGTACCGGGATGTGTATGTCGTGGAGGAATGACGGTGGAAGAGTATAGCATTGCTGATCTTAAACAGACCGGAACAAATGAATTCCGCACGGTAGGAACGGGAAGCTTTTATGTCAACCGGGTAGGCAGACGGGTCGAGAACACTATAGGTGTAAATTATATCCCTACGAAGGTTGGAAAGTTCTCTGACACAAAGTGGTATCAGCTGATGGATGAAGCTGTCATACGGGAAAATCAACAGGATCTGCTCAGAAGAATCGAAGAGGCATGCCGCAGGCTGGCGTGGCTTAAGACAGATAAGGAGAGGCATGAATATGCACTGGGAATATTAGCCAGCGAGGCGTATTTGCACTGGCCTGAGTGGAATGGAGCATTATTCTTCCATTTCGATTTTACGGAGGAGAACAATGACCGCGGAGGAACTGAAGCAGCACAGGGCGGAGAGGAGGATGAAGTATGGCTAAACTGAAATCCTGCCCTTTCTGCGGAGGGAAAGCAGAATTATTCAAGCACCGTAGCTTTGGGCAACCTGATTATGGCTCTTATAGTGTTGCTTGCGGAACATACGATTGCATCATGTCCGATGGCGGTTCGAGTTACGCAACCAAACACGAAGCGATTGAAGCATGGAACCGGAGAAGGAAGGAGAACGGAAATGAGCTATGGCAGTGAATACCTTGCTGATAACGCTTATGAAATAGAGCAATCACAAAAAAGATGGGAAAGTTTATGCATTGAAGCAGCCGTGGAAGCAAGCAAAGGGATTTGGAGAACGAAAGACGGAAGGGTCTTAAAGGTTGAAGAAATGGGGGTGGGGCATATTAAGAACTGTATCAGGATGCTTGAACGAAATAATGTTCCCTTCCGAGCGCCATACGTAAGGATGTTCACAGAGGAATTACAGAAAAGAGGCGAACAGTATGAATAGATTTCGTGAGGGCGAATACATCATTTATGTGAATGGAGACAGGTATGAAATCGGCAGGATCAAAAGCCTGAGGCCGGATGGTGCGTTCGTGGCTTATCACGACGGCGAAACAGGAGCCAAGACACCGTATGACTGTATGCACAAGCTTCAGAACGAACACACCATCAAGGACACAACTCTTGGAGGGGATTATTTCAAGGAGGGATTATGAAAGCAGAGATACTGAACTATGCAGATAACTGGCAGGCCGTAAAGAATGCTGCACTGAACACTGTTGGAAAGGAAACCGGCAAATATCCAGGCTCAGACTGGAAAAAGAGGATCCTTCTCGCTGAGCATTCCCCGATCAGACTGCTGACATTCACGGTCAGGATCACGGACCTTCCTTACTGGGTGAGCGTCCATCTGGTACGGCACAAGATCGGAGTGGAGCATTTCGTTAAGACGCAGCGTTCAGACAGGACAGGGGTGGATCGTTCGGATCTGCCACAGGGAGCGCTCGTAAATCACACCATGCAGAT
>JAFTFD010000254.1 GCA_017449745.1 Lachnospiraceae bacterium | reverse complement strand
GTGACCATGTTTTGAAGTGTTTGTTTGACTTCTGCCATTTTTCCCTCCTCAACGTTAAATTATGTAGTACAAACACAAGCAAAATATGCATCAACTTTGCCGATTATACCAGACCACACTGCATTTCACCAGAAGATATTTGCCTCTGTTGTCGCATCAAAGATTTACAGGTATAATTGAGGCTGTTGTAACTGTTCCGGCGGTCCGAGGCGCCTGCCGCTTTGGGCGGGCAAAAGCTTCGGGCGAACAAAAGCTTCAGGCGGGCAAAAGCTTAGGGCAAGCAAAAATGTAAATATGATGCGGAATATTAATTATAGAGGAGTACCTCAAAATGACTTCTTCTGAAAACAGCAGGATGCTTTATTTTAATCAGCCAAGATGCGCTAAAATGCTTTGGCCTAAGTTTAAGGAGGCTATGGGCGGGTCGCCCACTGAGACATGGTACGAGAACACTTTTCCGGATGGGATCGTTGATTTTGCAGATGTCATTGTTTCCGAAATTGCAAAGACGAATTCAAGTGTAAGAGGCATCAGGGTCATAACACTGGATGAAGAATTCCTCAAGTTCCTGACCGCAAATTCTTTGGAGTTTGACGATGAATCTATAAGGATCTACGCGGGCGAGATGTCAGATGAGAAGGCACTGGAACTTCTTCGAAAGAACCATTTGGACGTACAGTACTCTGTATTGTTCATCTCAACGATGGTCGACCCCTCTCCTGTTAATGTGCCTGCGAATGACAAGAAGTTCTCTCTTTGCGACAGGAACAGGACGCTTTTATGGAAATATCTTGGCCAGATCTATGGAAGAGAAAATGTCTATGTTCCCGGATGCATCTTAAGAGCAGAACAATGTGCTGACTTTTCAGTGCAGAATACTTTAAAGCAGACCAGCAAGAAGTATTTCATGCAAGGCGAGAACTTAAGATATGATGAAATCGTAACAGCGGAATACAAGGGAGAAGAACCTCTTGCAAAAGGGTTTGTTGTATATATTCCTTTTGTTGTTCGCGGAATCACGGATCATCCGATGATCATCTCCATGGATGGCGCAATGGGTCCGTCTTCTTTAAAAGATATTCCCCTGTATCCGAATAAGATCGCTTTCATGAAGGATGTCCTGTCCGATTTTGGTCTTGGTACGCCAGATCTTAACGAGTCCAGGTTCGGCAGCCTGATTTTTGAAGACTTTGATAACGGCTGCGAGATATACCTTCGACCTATTGGTTTAACCGGAGAAGAAGTGCTGGAAGATGAAAAGCACTTTTATGAAGAAATCCTAAGCGATCTGTGATGCATTAACATAAAGCATGCGCGCAAATTTTGCTCTGCGCGCATGCTTTGCCTTGCATGAATGATTTACCCTGCGCGCATGTTTTGTTGTGCGCGCATGCTTTGCCTTGCATGAATGATTTACCCTGCGCGCATATTTATTATGCGCGCTTTTTGTTTGCACGCATGATCATGCTCTGCTTCTTAACAGCTTCGTCGCTGCCATGACAACCCCGAAGAGCACGCCGGCCACCGGCCAGATGATCCAGGACTGGTCCCAGCGCTCTGTTACAAAGCTGTAGCCCAGGAAGATCGCGACGACAACTCCCCAGTAAATGCCTGCGATGGGCTCGTTTTTCCTGTCTTCGATCTTCTGCTCGCGCTTATAATCGCCTTCTTCCAGCAGCATCTGCATGCTGTTCCAGATCATGACGGTATGCACGATGAACAGGACCCCGAGTGCGATCATAATTAATAGAAAGCAGGTTGCGATGATATATGCCATATCATCTTCTGAGACGACAGATACGATAAAGATCGGTATAGCGGCTGCCACGCACAGAACGATGCCTGTGATCAGCTGCCTGGTGTAGGTTCCGCGGTATTTTTCCATTCGCTCGCGGGCCATTCCAGTGACGCCGTATTCTGTATCGATGGCTTCCTTTTCCAGATATTTGAACCTGCTGCCGAGGATATCCACGCGAACAAAGATTGCCACAGCTGCCGCCACAATCAGGAGCAGTGCTGTCATTCCGATCCCGGCTGCGGCGTTCTCCGACATTTGCAGATGTCCGGCTTCCTGGGCTCCGGAGAGCAGGATCAGCAGGACCGGGGATAAAATGCACATCATGACACCAATCGCGACCCTTGCCGAAGAAAAGTTTCTGAACTCCAGGAACTGAACCGCTTCTTCCATAGAAACGCGGCGGACAGTTTCCGGCAGATCTGGGTCAGTCGTCACGGAAACTGCGGCCGGCTCGATCGTCTCGATCTCATCTTTGAGCAGATAATCTGTCGACACGCCAAAAACTTCCGATATTTTCAGCAGGCGGTTCATATCCGGGACGGACTGGGCACCTTCCCATTTAGATATGGTCTGTCTGCTGACGGAGAGTTTCTCCGCCACGTCTTCCTGTGACCAGCCATTCTTTTTTCTCAGTTCGATCAGTTTGTCTGCCAGTATCATTTCATTATCTCCTTTCAATCTATCCTCAGCAAGTGTTCCTCTGATGCTCTGAGTCTATCGAATGGAGCCGTTGCAATCTATCAACCCTGCTTTACAATTCCGCAACCGGCGGTTGCAATCGTTGATAATTGCCGTAAAATCGCATATTTTCCATTTTTTTATCATATCTTGTCCATTCCTGTAATTTTGTTGAACAGGGCCATTACTCGTCCGACGCCAATGGCTGCAGCGATCGTCCCAATCCCGATTCCGATCAGTCTGCCTCCAAATATCAGGGATATGCACGCCGTCGTTGTGACGCAGATCACATCAAAAATATTCTTGGCCGTTCCAACCTTTTTGCCGATCACGTCCGCCAGTGTCTGCACAATACCATCGCCCGGGTTCGGAACGATCCGCATATCCAGCGACATCACCGCACCGATACAGGTAAGTATAATCGCTAATGCCAGCACTGTGAGACGCAGCAGCATCGGCCTGCCCTCTCCGAACTCCGGAATAAAAGCACCGAAAACATTAACCACCCTGGTAAATAGAAGGCTGACAACGATCTGCAGCAGATCCGGCACGATCTTCCTGTTTTCTTTCCTGATCAGATGGATCACGACCTGCGCGAGAACCAAAACGCAGTACCAGATAAATGTCGCATCGCCAAAGTTCATGCCGCTCAGCTGAGAGAGACAATAAGAAACCGAGACGATCGGCGAAACTCCAAGCGCTGCCTTTGTATTCAGTGTCAGGCCTGCTGCCAGTATGACCAGACCTAACGCGTATAAAAAGATTCTCTTTTTTGTGATAGCCACTTCCTAACCCCTATTCGATTGAGTTACTAATAATTGTTGTCTTATCTTATCCTAAAAAAATCCGGAATAGTTCATCCCGGATTTTGAATGTTATTAACATATATTTCTGGAAAATATAATGCTTTTCTTAGATGTTCACTTTCTTTGAAACTGACCAGCTGTATTTACTCTGACATACCCAGCAGTGCAGCAAGATTTGCCTGCACCGATGCCATGGCTTCCTCCGTTGTCATCCCGGATTCCACACATTTTGCAAAAGCCTGCTGTACGATTTGCTCCGGTGTAAGAGCGGTGACATCCGTGCCGCTGAGCCGGGAGATCTCTTCTTTTACAATAGACTCAATATTCTCCGGATGAGCGATCATCTCCGCAGCCTTTGCCTGGACTCGCTTCAGTGCCTCACTAGGTTCAACACCTGCCTGCACAAACAACAGCAGCGCTTTCTCAACGATTTTCTGAGGAGTCAGGTCAGCCGCTGCCTGTTCATTGATCTTTTCCCCATCAGCTGTTTTACTATCAGCCTGCTCTACGCTTGCTTGTGCGGCATTCTTAAGTGCCTCAGCTTTTTTGGCAACTATAGCATCCATCTCAGCCTTTACGATTTCAGCGGTTTTGTCCGGATTTGCAACGATCTCTTCCAGTCTTGCCTTTACATGTTCAAAGGCTGCACTCTGGTCAAGACCAGCCTGCACAAACAGTGCAAAAGCCTGCTGCGCAATCTGCTCCGGTGTCAGTTCCTCAGCCAGGATCGACGCAACCGGTGCCGGTAAATTCTGTTTATTTTCCTCAACAGCCTGTTTTAAAGCTTTCAGATCAGCGTCTACGAGCGCGGAAAAACCTGCCGGATCCGCGACGATCTGCTCAATTTTTGCCTGAACGCGTTCCAATGAGATCTTTTGATCCAGTCCGCTTAAAACATAGAGGGCGTATGCCTGCTGAACGGCCTGTTCCGGGGTGATGCCTCCTGCCGCGGGTGCAATGTTTCCTGCAGCTGCACTGTCTGAACTATTTTCCGCTGGGGCAGCCGCCTCATCAGATGCTGTTGTTTCCTTAGCAGCCTCTTTCGCCTCCGGTGCAGGAGCAATCAGTGACGCCGCCGCTGGCTCAGCAGGTGCTGCCATCGCAGTCACCGGGACAGCAGCCGTAACCATAAGCATTGCAGCCATCAAAACAGAAATGAACTTTTTCATTAACCGTTCCTCCTCTTCCTTATTATTTCTCCCGAAAATGCCGCATGATCCGCAACATTCCCGGATACTATAATTATAATCTCATTTTCATTAAAAGATGACAACCATTAATTAATTAATTAATTAATTGAATGCAAGCTGTCTTCCATTCGCGGGGCGCACTGCAAATGAGTTAGCAAAGATTTTAACTTATAACTCTTCTTATCCCAGGTATTTTCCTTAGTCCTGCCGTGATCAGTAGAGATATACAGAAAATAAGCAGGGAATTAAGCGGTACCGAAAAGATCGCAGGATAACTTGCAACTGTCAGGCCGAACCAGTGCGAGAGGGACTCCAGCACCATGATATGCAGGAGATAAATGCCGAGACAGTTGGGTCCCATCCATTCCACACATTTTGTCAGTTTCGATTCAGGATCAAGCCGTTTTCCAGGTCCGACCGCTTCTTTAAAATAAGCGAAGGCACCGACACCTCCTAGCACCAGCAACGGATTCGTCTCCATCATTAAAGTATAAACACGTTTTTCCGTGATGGTTGAGAGCAGGATCGTCAATCCTCCGGAGATCAACAGTGCCGGGATTGCCAGAGTAATGACCTTCTTATGCCATTTGCCAAGGCCGTATTCGTGGATGTAATGGCCCAGAAGGAAACATCCGAAATATCCGGGTACAAAGGTGGAATTTATGTTTTCCAGATCTCCAAGGAAATCTTCCCACATGGAAAAACCGACGCTGTCTCCGGCGTAATCGGAGAAGAAACCTGTAAGTCCTGAGATCTGTCCAAATATGGTTCCATAAATGATCAGCATCCAGATCAGATAGAGCGTCACCTTCCTGTCTTTCGTGATCTGCCTTGCGACCGGCAAAGTAATATACAGGCTGATCAGCATCAGAAGATACCACAGGTGCTTCGGCAGCTTTACAAGGCGCCTCAGAAAATACTGCAGATCCTCTCCTTCCAAAAACGTATAGAATAAAGCATACAGGATCGTCCAGACCAGAAAAATGATCAGGACTCTTTTGACATATTTTGTTGCGATCTCGCGATAGCTGATCTCCTTGTCCGGTCTTAGAAAAAGAGCCCCCGTGATCATGCAGAAAGTATACAGCCCGAACCTGCAGCCGACATTATAGAGAGTCTGGTCGTTCCAGTCATATGTCCCGATCGCCGTCCGGAACCAGTTTTGTCCCGAAACGTGTACGATAATGACAGAAAGAGCTCCTATGACTCTTAAATATTCCATGTATGTAAATTTCTTTTCCTTCATTTCTGCTCTCCCTGTTTGCCGGACGTCTGCATCTGAATTCCCGATTATCAGGCTTTTATATAACCATAGGGGACAGGGGGAGACAGGGGACGGTTCTCTGTCCTCTTCTATTATAAAGGGACAGAGAACCGTCCCCTGTCTCCCTTCGATTATAATACCATCACGAGTGTCCCTGCGCCGATCAGGATACAGCCGATCAGCGATTTGACTGTAAACTGCTCATGCAGCAGAACAAAGGCCAGAACAAGCGTGATCACGACGCTCAACTTGTCGACAGGTACGACCTTGGACGCCTCTCCGATCTGCAGGGCCCTGTAATAGCAAAGCCAGGAAGCGCCCGTGGCAAGTCCCGACAGGATCAGAAACACCCAGCTCTTTCGGCTGATCTCACTGATCCCGCTCTGTGCCTGCGTCAGGAAGACCATTCCCCAGGACATGATGACGACCACCACTGTACGTATTGCTGTCGCGAGATTGGAGTTGACACCCTCAATTCCTATCTTTGCCAAAATCGATGTCAGGGCTGCAAAAACAGCTGAGCCCAGAGCAAACCAGAACCACATTTAATTTTCGCTCCTTCCATGTTCTGTAAAACCTTTTTCTTTTGTTTTTCCTGTATTCCATTATAGCAGATATGGCAAGCGCGGACACTTCGGGTGCCCTGCTTTATTTGCTCTAACATGTCATATTATCGCAAAAATGGCGGGTGATTTTTGGGACACAATGGCACTATTTCGCAGAAGTGGTGGGTAATTTTTCGGACACCTGATATGTTAAATTATACTCAACAAAAGGAAACAACAGAAAACAGCAAGACCGAAAGGAGGCAAATATGAAAGGTTACAGTACATCGAACGGCTTTATGGGATATGTAGACGGCAGGTATATCTTGTTTGCCTGCGAGGAGGATTACCGGGATCTATTTGAGGAGGAAGACGCAGCATGAGCAGATTTTTACCAATCCTGGCTGTAATTGCCAGCATGATCTTGGCACTGACAAACCGCATCGGGGTTATGTGAACCGGGAGCAGTTCATGAAAATCAATATCTTTTTCCTGATAAAGAGGCTGTATTAATATGGCAGGTTAAAATGACACAGCAAAACGCTATCATCGTAAACTGAAAACTGCTGTTTCATATCATACAAGAGAATGCGCAGTGAGATCTCCTTTCTCACTGCGCATCGTACAGTTCCCACTGTTATCAAGACAGATCTGTCACATTTTCATACAAGCACTGCTTCCAACAGCCGCCTGTTGCTCTAGAATGATTCCTCTTTATTTCACAACAACGCGAACTCTTGCCTGATTGCGTATCCTTGTATAAAGATCTCCGGGGCAGCATTGCAAGCGACCTTTACGACCGGGAACCAGGTTCCCGCTGTGTTAAAAATGCGTTTATAGCTTCTGTCACGCTCACCTCCCGCGCTGCTGTCAGGGGCGGCCTTTCCTATGAATATGCACTCAATCTCTCTGATTTTTACATTCGAAGTGTCGAAATGATGGACAGCCAGGATAAGATCCTTCCTTTCCTCGGTCAGATGATGATGGATTACTGCGAAAGAGTAATGGACCTGTCTTTGCCTGAAAGAGCTTCCCCACTGACACAGGCTGCGATCCGTGAGATCAGGGCTGACTTACGGGAAAAACCCAATGTTGAAACACTAGCTGAAACTCTTCACTGCAGCCGCTCCAGCCTCTCCCACACATATTATAATTCCCGGATGCATGGATTGTAAGTGCATTTCGTGACAAGAGTATACAAGGGACAGATTCCCGTCCCTCCAGCCACACTAAGATTCTCCCATCAGTCTCTCCTTCAGCATCGTATTCCGCTTGCTGACCGTCACGTTTTTAACGGCATAAGCGAGCGCTTTGTAGGTTCCCACCAGCACCAGGATCTTCTTCGCCCTGGTGATTCCGGTATAAATCAGATTCCTCTGCAGCATCACAAAATGGTTCATCATGACAGGAATCACCACGATCGGATACTCCGAGCCCTGACTCTTGTGAATGGTCGTCGCATAGGCGAGGACCAGCTCATCGAGTTCCGAGACGTCATATTTAACTGCCCTGTCATCAAAGCGCACGGTCAGCTCGCGCTCTTCCATGTCCACCATTTCAATGACGCCGATATCTCCGTTGAAGACCTCTTTGTCGTAGTTATTCCTGATCTGCATGACTTTATCATGCGGTTTGTAGAGGACGCCGCCCCTTCGCAGTCCAACCGTACCGGGATTAATTGCCTCCTGCAGGAGCTGGTTTAAGTTGCTGCCTCCGACCACGCCCCGCTGCATGGGAGTCAGGACCTGTATCTCAGACGCCGGGATCCTGTAGTAACGCGGCAGTTTTGTTTTCACAAGATCCACGATCTTCGCCGCTGCAAGGTCCGCGATGGTGGCTGTGTCTTCCTTAGTTAATCCTTCCTTTTCCGCCTCTTTTTCCATGTTCATGAAAAAGAAATCACTGTCCCTGCCGCCCCTTAAGTCCGGGAGCTGTCCGTGATTGATCCGGTGCGCGTTCATGATGATCCTGCTCGTCTGGGCCTGACGGAAAATACGGGTCAGCCTGACGACCGGAAACATATTGGAATCAATAATATCCCTCAGGACATTTCCTGCCCCGACGGAAGGAAGCTGGTCTATATCCCCTACCAGGATCAAGGTCATGGTATCCGGAACTGCCTTCAGCAGGTTGTACATCAGCATGATATCGATCATGGAGCACTCGTCCACGATGAGCACGTCTCCCTGGAGCGGATTCTCGGCATTTCGCTGATAGCCTTCCGGCGGTTTAACTTCCAGAAGGCGATGCAGCGTCTTTGCTTCCATCCCGGTCGCCTCGGAGAGCCTTTTCGCTGCCCTGCCCGTAGGCGCTGCCAGGAGAATTTTCGCTCCTGCTGCCCGGAAGGCAGTGATAATACCAAGCGTCGTCGTAGTCTTTCCGGTTCCGGGACCGCCTGTCAGGACCAGGATCTTGCTCCGGACAGCCGTCAAAATAGCCTGCATCTGGATCTCGTCGTAGCTCATGCCGGTCCTGCGGCTGATCTTCTCCGCGAACGCAGACGGATCGGTCGTGTCGATCACAAACCCTGCTGGGTTAGCAGCAATGGCCGCCAGGCGTTTTGCGGTTCCCACCTCTGAGAAATAAAACGGCGGCAAATAGATTGCCTTTTCGGGCTCGGTCAGAGATAGCACGTCTGCATTCGCTGGCTCGGTGAGGGGTGACATGTACGAAGTGGCTGGCTCGGCGAGTTCAGGGGTGACCTGAGTGACCCCAATACCCGTATTAGAGCCATCCACTGAGCTTTTATTAGCAGGAATAATTTCAGTAACAACATCCCCCGCCCGTATCATCTCATCAATAGTGATCGACAGAATGTTGTCCTCAACAGCGAGAAGTTCTGTTCCCGTCTTCAGCAGCATCTCTCTTGTGGCGTAACAATGCCCCTCTTCGGAGAGCCGGTTCAGTGTGTATAGGATCCCGCTGCGGAGCCTGGCATATTTTTCGTGCCCGAAGCCCATCTTTTCGGCGATCGTGTCAGCTGTCTTGAATCCGATGCCCCAGATATCGTCCGCGAGGCGGTAAGGATTCTCCTGCACGATGGAAATGCTCTCATTTCCGTATGTTTTATAGATCTTCGTCGCGTGGGAGGTGCTCACATCATGCCCCTGCAAAAAGAGCATGATGTTCTTGACTTCCTTCTGTTCCGCCCAGCTCGCCTTGATCCTCTCGACGCGCAGCTTTCCGATCCCTTCCACCTCGATCAGTCTGCCCGGGTCTTCTTCAATGATGTTCAGAGTCTCTGCGCCAAAGCGCTGTACGATCCGCTGCGCAAATTTGGGGCCAACACCTTTGATGAGGCCGGAACCGAGATATTTTTCAATACCATAGACTGTCGCCGGAAGGGTCTCCTCATAAGACTCGATGGAAAACTGCCTGCCGAGATTTGCGTCCATCTTCCAGAAACCAGTCAGCGAGAGAACAGAGCCGACATGGACCTCCGCCATGGAACCCACAACCGTCACAAGGTCAGGATGATCCTTCACCCTGACCTTGATGACCGTGTAACCGTTCTGCTCATTCTGATATGTAATTCTTTCCACTACACAG
>JAFTFD010000253.1 GCA_017449745.1 Lachnospiraceae bacterium | reverse complement strand
TATCTGAAAAGAGGGAGACATGAGGGCAGGGGACACAGAACCGTCCCCTGTCTCCCCACCAGAGTAAGCGCAGCACGGCGAGGCGAAAGAGGACGATATGAAAACAGGCGTACAGCAGATCATGCTGGGAACGGTAACGGGGAATGAAGCGCAGGCGCAGAAAACACTGCGCAGAGTAAAAGCAGCGGGATACGACGGACTGGAGCTGAACCGCTTCATGATCCATCCGAGTTCCCTGATGGTCAGGATGATGACCCGGGCGGCGGGAATGCCGACGGGAAACGGCGGCAAACTGGACTGGCACAAGCTTATCAAAGAGGCGGAGCTGGAAGTGATCAGCCTGCACGCAGATCTCGGATCTCTTGAGAGAGAGCCGGAGGCAGTTGCCGAGGAGGCAAAGAGTTTTGGCACGGACAAAGTAGTCATCACAGGTATGTACCGCTTTGACTACTCGGATCCCGCGGCGGTTAAAGAACTTGCAAAGCGCCTGAACCAGGCCGGTGAAAAGCTGAAGTCAGAGGGGCTCGCGCTCCTGTACCACAATCACAACGTGGAACTGCTGCCGGCCGCGCCGGGAAAACGCGCCTATGAGATCCTGCTGGAGGAGACGGATCCGGCGCTTGTAGGCTTTGAGTTTGACAGCTACTGGTTTACGGACGGCGGCGCGAATGCAGGGGAGTGGATGAAACGCCTCGGCAGCCGCATGAAGCTCTGGCATATCAATGACAGAGGGACCCGTATGAAGGGTGCAGCCATGACGCCGATCCTCAAGGCCGACAGCATGGAGCTCGGCACTGGCAACATGGACCTTAAGGGACTTAAAGAAATCGCTCTCAGAAACGGAATCGATGGCATCGTACTGGAGAGCCATAAAAACTGGATCGACAAGGACCCCGTAAAGAGCCTGGAGCTTAGCGCCAGGTGGTTCGCCGGGGAAGGCCTTTTTGAAAAATAATACCAAAACACGGCTGGTTTATTGCAAAAGAAGTTTCCTCTTTTGACCGGATTATAGTACAATTAATGTAACTGTTCTGCTGTAAGGCAGATTCAGCTGCAGTATTTGTACTTATAGTCCGGTTTTTTATTTAACTAGCAGGAAAGGGTGGAAGATTATGTATTTGGATGATTATAAACGCTGGCTGGAAACAGATCTGCTGGATGTAGATCTGAACACAGAGCTCCGCAATATCGAGGGAGATGATGACGCGATCAAAGAGCGCTTTGCGGTCGCTCTGAAATTCGGTACAGCGGGACTGCGCGGCACACTCGGCGCCGGCACGAACAGAATGAATATCTGGGTAGTCCGCCAGGCTACACAGGGCGTGGCTGACTGGGTCAAGACACAGGGCGGCACACAGACTGTCGCGATCAGCTATGACAGCCGTCTCAAAGGCTGGAATTTTGCGCGTGACGCAGCAGGCGTCCTTGCCGCAAACGGGATCAATGTCCGCATCTATGATGAGCTGATGCCTGTTCCGGCTCTGTCCTTTGCTACGAGATATTATAACTGCAATGCAGGTATCATGGTTACCGCTTCCCACAACCCTGCAAAATACAACGGCTACAAGGCTTACGGGCCCGACGGCTGCCAGATGACAGACGATGCCGCAGCAGTTGTCTATGATTCCATTCAGAAGACAGATGTCCTGACAGGGGCAAAATACATGAGCTTTGCAGAGGGCGTCGAGAAGGGCCTGATCAAGTTCGTCGGTGACGACTGCAAGGAAGCCCTTTATGAGGCGATCGAGGCCCGACAGGTAAGACCGGGCCTTTGCAAGACAGCAGGCCTCAAGCTGGTCTACTCCCCGCTCAACGGCACAGGCCTCGTTCCTGTGACCAGAGTCCTCAAGGACATGGGCATCACCGATATCACGATCGTTCCCGAGCAGGAATATCCCAACGGATATTTCACGACCTGCTCTTATCCGAACCCCGAGATCTATGCTGCTCTTGAGAAAGGCCTGGAGCTGGCAAAGGAAGTCGGCGCGGACCTGATGCTGGCAACCGATCCCGATGCAGACCGTGTCGGTATCGCCATGAAGTGTCCGGACGGCTCCTATGAGCTGGTCAGCGGCAACGAGATGGGCGTCCTTCTTCTGGACTACATCTGCGCAGGCCGCATCGAGAAGGGCACAATGCCGAAGAACCCGGTCGCTGTCAAGTCCATCGTCTCCACACCTCTGGCAGACGCAGTCGCAGCACACTACGGCGTTGAAATGCGCAACGTCCTGACAGGCTTCAAGTGGATCGGCGATCAGATCGCACAGCTCGAGGCAGCAGGCGAAGTCGACCGCTTCATCTTCGGATTCGAGGAGAGCTACGGATATCTGGCTGGCCCTTATGTCCGCGACAAGGACGCTATCATCGGCTCCATGCTGATCTGCGAGATGGCAGCTTACTATCGCTCCATCGGCTCAAGCATCAAGCAGCGCCTGGAAGAGATCTATGCGCAGTACGGCAGATATCTCAACAAGGTCGACAGCTTTGAGTTCCCTGGCCTTAGTGGAATGGACAAGATGGCTGGCATCATGGACGGCCTGCGCAAGGATCCTCCGGCAGAGTTCGCAGGCAAGAAGGTCGTCAAGGCCGTTGACTACGCGAAGCCCGAAGAGACAGGACTTCCGAAGGCAAATGTCCTGATCTACAGCCTGGATGACGGTTCCACCGTCGTCGTCCGCCCTTCCGGCACAGAGCCCAAGATCAAGACCTACTTCACGACCCTCGGCAAGGATCTCGAAGAGGCACAGGCAGAGAAGGATAAGCTCGCAGAGGCTGTTAAACCCATCCTGTCCTGAGTCAAACTATAATAAAGCTATAGGTAGAGGCATCGATAGATTTATGACTTAGAGCTATAGTTAGAGTTATCGATAGAGCTATACCTTAGAGTAATTTGCTTTTAAAGCGGCTATGCTATGCATGGCCGCTTTTTTTAGGATAATAAATCATAATAATTGGATTGCGGTATTACGGCCATAAGAAGCCTGAAATCTTGACTGGACGTATCTAAATGACATGGTTTTTCCGGGAATGCGGCCGTTAGAGTTAAAGAAGGTAATGCTGACTGTATCCGAAAAAGTGTCTCGCCAGGCAGCTTACGGCCAGATGGTTAATAATAAGACTGACAGCCGCAGAAGTAAATTTTTGTTGCGGCCAGGGAAATAATGAGTATATTCTGCGGCCGTAAGTGGTTAGCTTCAGGGAATTCCTGGAGCCCCCACAGGATAGCAAGGACAGGAAATGGCCGTCCCCAGCGAGATAATCACTAAAACAGGTGCGTCTAGGTATAAGAAAAAAGCTGAGATGGCTGTACCGGCCTCATTTACCAATTAAATCCCCTGTAAAACTTCAATATGTATCTGACATCCTGCCGAGAAAACGGAATATTTTTGAGCCTGATTCGCAAGAATTATAACGCCGTTGCAACAATTATCAGCGTAAATAGCTTGTCCGACCGTGCAGTCCAAAAGGGCTCTGGACAGGCAAACGACATTCTGGTTTACAAGGCTCGTATTTTGGCGTGGGAAATTTGGCTCAAATTTACACTCCCACGGTCGAAAGCTTTAGTATTCACTAGTTCGGTGGTAATTTCATCTGTCCCATCAGAAGCGGGTTACGTGCATCTGCAGCGATATTTGATATAGGTGTCGTGAGGCAAAAATGTCATCGCGTGCCTGAAGAAATAAAAGCAGGCTTCCTGTTGCGGGACCTGCAAAAAAGGCTTCCTTACCGTACGGTCGAAGGAAGCATTTTTAAGAATCTTTGTTGTGTGGGCGAAAATAAGGCTTCCTCGATGCACGGTCAAGGAAAATAAAATAAAAATCTCTGTTGCGCGGCTCAAAAAGAGAAGAAAAACCGCACAACAGGGAAGCAAATATTCATTACAGCCGGTGGTATAGACCAAAAATAGACATTTCCGCGCAACAAAACAGAACAAGTTACGACGTTTTGTTGCTTGTCATTCTGCCGTTATCCCGCGATTCTATGATTCGTACCTCTCATCCCTGCCCGTTATCCCATGCCAATATATGATTCGTTATTGCGGTATCGGTAAAAAATGCTTTGCCGCATCGCGGACATTTGTGGGAGGCCAGGAATGTCGCTACTTCCAAAGAGGCATTTATTTCGATGAGTTCTCCGGTATCATCAATGGTATCAAACCAGATATCGTTTTGCTTTATTGCGCCGCCTGCGGCTTGCCTGAATTCATTCAGAGAAAATTCATTAGATTTTATATTTCCCATAGTCATCCTCCTTCTCATCATTGAATGGCAATGGTGCATGTTTGATCTGTTTTGCCTGTTGATCTGAGTATAATCAAAACGACGTCATCACAAGCGTCAACCCCGGAAACGTCAACCCCAGCAACATCAACCCTGGAAACGTCAACCCCAGCAACACCAACCCCGGAAACGTCAACCCCAGCAGCGCAAACCCCATGAACGTCGTATGTCAATATGCAAGATAATATATTTCAATAGAAAGTAAAAACGTTATATAATAAAAAATAAGAGATAATGTATAATGTGAGTGACCTGATTGATTGCAGGTCACCTTTGTTTTATTGCATAACTGTTTTATGGGGATGGACGAAATCTATGGTCAATGAAGAGTTAGTTCCGCGGTCAATGAAAGACAGCATCCTGCTGACCGGAGCAACCGGATTTTTAGGTACAGAGCTGGCATCACGGCTGATCAAAGAGACAGAGGGAAAAATTTATGCATTGGTGCGTGCTGCGGATGATGAAGAGGCCGCATGGCGCCTTAAGTCCGTCTGGCATCATGAGAGGGAACTGTACGAAGCTGTCGGCACAAAGGTGATCCCGGCAGCCGGCGATTTCCTGAAGCCCTCTTTGGGGCTGGACGCGGTTTCTGCGCGTGATCTGCAGGAAAAAGTCTCTCTTGTGATCCACGCAGGGGCGGAGGTCGGGTTCAGGAAATCAAAAGAAGAGCTGGATCTGACAAACGGAAAAGGCACGGAGAATGTGCTGGCTTTTGCCGGAGAGATCAGGAATCTGCGACGTTTCGTCTACATATCCACAGCTTATGTCGCCGGCCAGAAAACAGGCAGGGTGCTGGAAGAGGAAATTGGCGATGCTTTCTCCAGTTATTATGAAGAGAGCAAGGCCGGGGCGGAGCAGCTGGTCAGGAATTCCGGACTGCCGTTTTCCATCTGCCGCCCGGGAATGATCGTCGGAGATTCCCGGACCGGCTGGGTAAAAAACTTTAACACGATCTACTATGTTCTGAAGCTGATGCTGCTGAAAAAGCTGCCTGTCCTGCCGATCAGGAAAGACTACGCACTGAACCTCGTCCCGGTCGATTATGTCGCTGATTCCGTGATCGCGGTCTGCGAGGCGGGAGAGGACAAAGCGCGTGGGAAGACCTTCCATCTGACGTGCCCGAAAGAAGCTGCCCCGACAGCTGGCGAGCTCGCCGACTATGTGCGGGACTGGGCAAAAAAGAATCTGGACACAGATATTAAAAAGCCTGTTTTTGTGCCGCTTACGTTTTTAAAGAAGGCAGGGCTGGAACATAATCGCACGGAGGATGTCGGAAAGAAAGACACGCGCTCCACACTGATGACCCTGATGCCATATTTTTTCGGCGGACAGGTATTTGACCGCACGAATACGGACGCGCTTCTTGGCGCTTATTCAATGAACTGGAAAGAGTATATTGATCCGCTCCTTACTTTTGCCTGCCGGAAGAATTTTATGAACCAGATGGGCAGGACCGTGTTCGAGCAGGCCAGGGTCAGGAGAGAGAGCACAAGGTACCCGATCAGTTACTATGATGTGATGTCCGATGGAGTCAGAAAGGTCTCCGGCCAGCAGGTCAACAGCAGGATCGGGACGGTCACGGATGCCCTCTGGTCGTGGGGGATCAGAAAAGGGGATAAAGTTGCCCTCACCGGCATCAACTCGGTGGATTATCTGGTGCTGGAGCAGTCGATCGGCCTGCTCGGCGCGACCAGCGTGCCTATTTACTACACGACGCCCGCAGAGGAGACCTCCCTTCTGCTCGACAGGAGCGGAGCAAAGTGGTTCTTCATCGGCGACAAGCGCATGATGGGGCAGATCGACGCGATCAGGACGCCGGCGCGTATCGTTGCTTTTTCTGTCGTTCAGGAGACGCAGCATGCATCCGTCCTGACCTGGAAAGAATTTCTGGAAAAGGCAGGGGAGAGTAAAGACCACGCCCCGGCCCAGCACCCGGATCCGGAAGATCTGGCGACGATCCGGTACACCTCCGGGACCACCGGGGAGCCGAAGGGGGTCATGTTCAACTTCGGGCAGCTCGCCTGGATGGGAGAGGTGCTGACGAACCTGCTCACCTGGGAAGACAGGAACAACACGATGCGGTATCTGTCCTTCCTGCCTCTCAGCCATGTGGTCGAAGGGATCCTGGCTTCTTACGCGCCTTATTATGTGCTTTGCAGCGTGGATTATTATTACCTGAATGATTTCGGCGCGCTGACGGAGTCGCTGCCAAAGGTGCAGCCGACAGTATTTTTCTCAGTCCCCAGATTTTATGAGAAGCTCTGGGACCAGGTGACGGCAAACAAAGTGGGCAAAGCCTGGCTTGCGGCAGCAGACGGACCGGCCAAAAAAGCGATGGGCGCTGTTTTGCGCAGGGCAGTCCTCAAAAAAGCGGGCCTTCGTTATTGCAAGCAGCTGATCGTGGGCTCTGCTCCCGTCAGTGAGGCGCTGCTTCTTCATTTCCGCGAGCTCGGTATCGAGATCTACAATGCTTATGGACAGACGGAGGCTCCGCTGATCACGATCAACAGGCTCGGGGACAACGTGATCCCCACGATCGGAACGCCGCTGCCGGATACGACAGTGACACAGGAGCCTGACGGTGAACTGATCGTGACAGGACCGCAGGTGACGCTTGGCTACTACGGCCTCAAGACAGACAGCATCCAGAACGGTGTGCTGCGGACGGGAGATCTGGGTACGATCCACGAGAACGGCCATATCACGCTCTTCGGGCGGAAAAAGGACATGATCATCACCGCATACGGAAAGAATATCAGCATCCCGAAGATCGAAGAGCAGATGAAGAATATCCCGGGCGTCTCCGAAGCCGTCCTGATCGGAGAGAACAGGCCGTACTGTACCGCCCTTTTGTGGCTGGAAGGAGAAGTTCCGGATCTTAAGGAGCAGATCGATCAGATGAATGCGGGCCTGTCTCATCCGGAACAGATCCGCCGCTACACAGTGGTGGAGCGTCCTTTGAGTATCCAGGCCGGAGAGCTGACGCCCAACCTGAAGGTCAAGCGGGCAAATGTGCAGGAACATCTGGCGGATGTGATCGAGGAAATGTACCGCGGATAAATCTATGAATACATCAAAAATCAGACAGCCTCTCAGGGGAAAAATATTCGGGAGCATTTTGAGGAGACTGGAGACGAGAGAAAAACTCCCCGGGCTGCTCGTCAGCCTGGAGATCCAGATCCTGCTGAACGCCACGGCCGGCGCGTTTGGCACAAGAGGAAAACAGGTCTGGTATCTTTCTGCCGGGCAGGCCTTGAAAGAGTATTGCGATTTTACAATGAGATGCATGGAAGACCCAGGAACTGATTTGAAGGGCAAACGGAAGCAGGATCCGCAGGAGCAGGAACAGCCGGGAAGGAGCCTGCAGGAAGTGCCGAAAAGGAGTCCACAGGAACAGCTGGTAAGGAGCCCGCAAGAGCGAAGGCATCTGGCAGAGAGAATTTACTGCAGCGCCTTCAGGCTGGGCAGCAGAGTGAGGAAGGTCACAGGATTAACGGAGCAGGAAGAGCTCCAGAAGCTTGTGTTTTTACTGTACCGTGGAATCGGGATCCGAATGGACGGCGACCTTCCGGGAGAGATCCTGGTGAAGGAATGTTACTTCAGCCAGCAGTATTCTCCCTGGCAATGCGCCCTGATGTCCTGTATGGATTCGGGCGTGATCGCGGGGATCTTTGGTGGCGGAAAGCTTACATTTACAGAGAGGATCACAGAGGGATGCGGTCATTGCAGAGCGCATTTTCAGAACAAATAGAGGGATCGATATGAGCACAAACGCAGAACGCCGCAGAACAGCTATCGTAGTCGGTACGGGCGCAGGCGGCGCCATAATGGCCAGGGAGCTCCAGAAAAAATATCAGGTCACGATCCTGGAGGCGGGAAAGGACTTTAAGCCCTTCCCCCTGCCGGTAAATAAGATGGCAGGGCTGCGCCGCACGGGCCTGTTTCTCGATGAGAGAATGATACGGCTCCTTCTCCCCAACATGCTGGTGGAAAAAACACCGGATATGGTGATGGTGCGCGGGATCGGAGTCGGAGGGACGACAACACTGGCGACGGGAAATGCCGTTCGCTATGACGGCGCGCTGAGGGAGATGGGAATTGATCTGGACGCGCAGTTTGACGCACTTTACCGGGAACTTCCCATCACAACAGAGCACCGACAGAAATGGACACAGACGACAAAAGATATGTTCGCCATTTTTGAGAGAATGGGACTGGACCCTGTCGTGACGCCCAAGTTTTTGAATGCCGAAAAATGTGCCGGCTGCGGACACTGCGCGATCGGATGCCCTACAGATGCAAAATGGGATACCCGTTCCCTGGTCAGTGAGGCCCTCAGCATGGGTGCAGAACTGATCAGAGGATGCAGGGTAACAGATCTGGAGATCTCCGGCGGCGAGGTAAAAGGCGTACACACAGTTCACAGTGGGAAAAAGGAGACCTTCCGCGCTGACCTTGTGATCCTGGCAGCGGGCGGGCTCGGAACGCCGGTCATTCTGGAAAAATCAGGGATCTCCTGCAGCAGGACGCTCTTTGTAGATCCTGTCCTGTGCGTGGCGGGACCTCTGCCGGGACTCGGACAGGACAGGCAGCTGCTGATGCCGTTTATCAGCCAGCAGGACGGATACATCCTCTCGCCTTACATGGACTATCTCAGCTTTTTCTTCAATAAAGACTGGCGTCTTCCCATGAAAGACCTTGCCAGCATCATGATCAAGCTGGCCGATGAGGAAAAGGGCGGCACGGACGGAAGGAAGATCGACAAGACCATGACGCCGCTCGATCAGGAACGGATGAAGTGCGCAGTGGAGCAGAGCCGCGAGATCCTCGAGCAGATCGGCGTCCCGAAGGAGCAGCAGTTCCTGGGGACCCTGAACGCCGGCCATCCGGGAGGCATGCTGCCCCTTACGGCGGCAGAAAAGGACACCCTGCATCATCCTTCTCTTCCTGGAAATCTCTATGTCGCGGACGCCACGCTCCTGCCAAAGGCAATGGGAAATCCTCCGATCCTGACGATCATGGCACTGGCGAAGAAAATAGCGGAGATCCTTTGATAAAAGAAAGCAGGTTAAGCAGGGAAAGGCTATTGACAATGTAAGCGCTTTCATTCAAAATATGTGGTTGAGTCAGAGGTGAGTCAGGGGGATTAATATGGAAAATTTTCTCTTAAGCGTAAACATAGTTCTGCCGGTATTTCTATTGATCGTACTGGGCTGGTTTTTAAAAAAGCGCGGGACGCTCACCAAAGAGTTCTGTGACAAGGCTTCCACGCTGGTGTTCTACTGGGCGCTGCCTGCTTCCCTATTAAAGCAGGTGGCGGAGTCGGATATCGCCAGTATTTTCTCCCTGAAGTTCTCGGTCTACTCCGTGCTGTCCGTGACGGCAGTGTTTGCCGCGACATGGATCCTGGCGGAAGCCCTGATCAGGGATAAGAGCCAGATCAGCGCCATAGTACACGGCGCTTTCCGCAGCAATTTCGCGTATGTCGGGCTGCCGATCATCTCCATGATCACGGGGAAGGAGAACCTGACCGCGGCGATCATGATCATCACATTCGTGCTGCCTTTCTACAACGTTCTGGCAGTCCTGCTGTTCAATCACTATAATTCCGGCGGGAAGAAGATGACGATCAGGCAGCAGGTGATCTCTATTATCAAGAACCCGATGATCATCGGTATTCTGCTGGGACTGCCGTTCTCGATCTTTCACATCCCGATGCCGACGATCCTTGGCACTACGCTGACAAATCTGGGCAGGATCGCAAGCCCCCTGGGACTTCTGCTGATCGGCGCGAGCCTGCGCATGGATACGCTGGCCAAAAAGTGGCAGGGGATCACTCTTTCCGCTGCTATGAAGGTAGTGGTATCTCCTCTTGTCTGTACACTGCTGGCGATCCCGCTGCATTTTTCCATGGAAGAGCTGACAACGATCTACGTGCTGCACGCCGTCCCGAGTGCCGTCAACAGCTATGTAATGACCGCAAAAATGGGCGGAGATGAGGAGACCGGTGCCGGAATCGTCATGCTCAGTTCCCTTGCGTCGGTGATCACGATGACGCTGGGTATTTTTGTACTCAAGCAGGCGGGATTGATCTAGCAAAATTCGTGCAAAAGCAGCCGGAAAAATACAGAAATCCATCCATATATAAGATATAATCTTCTTGAAAATTGTATTTACCTGCTTGAGCGGAGGTTATGGTATGGAGAGGAAATTCCCAAATTTAAGTAAACCTATTACGATTGGAAGGACGACCTTCCGCAACCGTATGTTTTCGGCACCTATGGGCGGAACAGACATCACCAACGACGGTTGTATCGGACCCAAGTCAACTGCTTTTTATGAGCTGAGGGCAAAAGGCGGAGCTGCTGCTGTCACGGTCTCTGAACTGATGGTGCATCCGGCGACAGACGGTTCCCATGCCTATCACCTCGATGAGAGTATCCTGAATTCTCTCGCAGCAGCGACTTATACGGCTGACGCGATCCGCAGGCACGGCGCGATCCCTTCCCTGGAGCTGTCCCATTCCGGCATGTATGCCGGCACTTATATGACGGACAAATCCAGACAGAAGTCCATGAACCAGTGGGGACCTTCGGATACGACAAGGCCTGACGGCGTGGAAGTGCGGGCGCTGACCAAAGATATGATCGGTGAGATCGTAGAGGCTTACGGCCATGTGGCAGGTCTGGCAAAGCGCGCCGGATTTGAGATGCTGATGGTTCATGCGGGGCACGGATGGCTCCTGAACCAGTTCCTTTCTCCCTATTTTAACAAGAGGACAGATGAATACGGCGGGTCCCTTGAGAACCGCTGCCGTCTGGCTATTGAAGTGCTGCAGGCCGTCCGGCAGGCAGTCGGTCCGTTCTTCCCGATCGAGCTGCGCATGAGCGGCTCCGAATTATTCGAGGGCGGCTATGATATTGACGAGGGATGCCGCATTGCGGAGATCCTGCAGGATTACGTGAATATTATTCATGTTTCCGCGGGAACCTATCAAAGGGGCTTCGGCAAGACCCATCCTTCCATGTTTGAGGCGCACGGCCGCAACGTCTATCTGGCGGAACAGATCAAGAAACACGTCCATGTTCCCGTTGCTACGATCGGCGGTCTCTCTGACCCTGAACAGATGGAAGAGATCATTGCTTCCGGCAAGGCAGATATCGTATATATGGCGCGCCAGCTCCTGGCGGATCCTTTCCTGCCTCGCAAGGTCGTGGAGGGAAGAGATGATGAGATCGTCAGGTGCCTGAGGTGCTTTACCTGCATGGCAGAGCGCGCGGCGACCTCCACGAGACGCTGTACGGTCAATCCTGTCATCGGGCGCGAGATGGAAGGCGACGAAGTGCAGCCTGCGCCGCAGAAGAAAAAGGTCCTGGTCGCGGGCGGCGGTCCCGGCGGATTGTATGCCGCTTATACGGCAGCCAGAAGAGGGCACGAAGTCATTCTCTGCGAAAAAGAGGATAAGCTCGGCGGTATTTTAAAGAGCGAGCAGGCACTGCCGTTCAAATATGAGATGTATCAGCTGACGGGAACATATGAGAAATTTGCCCGTGACGCCGGCGTGGAGATCCGCCTGAACACAGAGGTGACGAAAGAATACGTCGAGCAGGAGCAGCCGGATGCCCTGATCATTGCAGTCGGCTCGACTCCGCTGGTACCTCCGATCCCGGGACTCGACGGCGATAATGTCGTGATCGTCAACAACTACTACAAAGAAAAGGATAAGGTCGGTGACACCGTAGCCGTCATGGGCGGCGGCCTGGCAGGCTGCGAATGCGCCGTACACCTTGGCATGGAAGGAAAGGAAGTGCATCTGATCGAGATGAGGGATGTGCTGGCTCCGGATGCCAATGTGCGCCATCGCCCGCTCCTGATGGAGCAGATCGGAAAATATGCGACGGTCCACACATCCCACAAGGCAATGCGCGTCACAGAGGACGGCGTCATCTGCGAGGATGCGGACGGAAAGGAAGTCCTGGTTCCCGGAAAGAGTGTGATCTGCGCACTCGGCCAGAGATCCCGCACGGGTGTCGTAGAGGAACTGATGGATGCGGCGCCGTTTGTCAGGGTCATCGGCGACGCGAGCCGTGTCTCCACCATCACCAACGCGGTCTACTGGGGATACCACGCGGCACTTGATATTTAAATCAAAATATTTAAATCTAAAATGAGCCAGGGCAAGTGCCTTGGCTCATTGTTCATTATGCTGAAATGAAGGAGAATCCCTTCAGGTCCATCTCGCCGGTTCCCTCAAAGAGGAAGTACAGCGGATGCGTGCCGTTGGAAGGGGAGATCGGGATCAGCTGTGTCTCCCACTCATCTTTGGAGCGAAGCTGGACCTCAAATTCGCCGATGACGTTTCTGCCTTTTTCGTCG
>JAFTFD010000252.1 GCA_017449745.1 Lachnospiraceae bacterium | reverse complement strand
TAATCTGGACACAAACGGCGACGGCCTTGTAGATGCCGTAGACGGCGACGGAAACAGAACGCCGGATACGCCGGTCGACTCCAGCGGAGATGGCATCACGGATGCCGTGGACTGCGACGGGGACGGCATGGCGGACCGCTATGACACGGACAACGACGGCTATTGCGATTCCGACACTCTTCCGGAGGGCCAGGTCGACCAGACGAGAAACGGCGTCGGCAAGGTCAACGCGGTGTGGAGGACATACAGTGTAGATCCGTCCACAGGATACTATATCGATCCCGTCACGGGAAATCTGGTAGATGACGCGACAGGACACCTGTTTGGCGACCAGACAATGGGAGAGGAAGAAGCGGCTGCGGCAGACGCTCAGGAACAGCAGAACGAGCAGGAGCGCGCCGAGGAACTTTCCGACCAGACAAACGGCTACAACCATTTGGATGCAGAGGAAGCAATGAGTGCCTTCGACAGAGTGGCGACAGGCGACGGAGTGACGTTCGTGGATTCCGACGTCACCTCCGGTTCTGTCACGCCAGTGTCCGGAGTGCCTCAGGTAGAAACACCGCATGCGGAAACGGAGACCGTGCCGGCAGAAGGCGCAGGCACTGAACAGGAGACCGTGCCGGCAGAAGGCGCAGGCACTGAACAGGAAACCGGGCCGGCGGCGCAGACAGAATCAGGGGAAACTGCTGAACAGGCGGACGGGTGAGAGTGAATCGCAACCTGTAATTGCAGAATTTACACTTTTATGAGATACTACATGTGCCTTACGGGCGAATACGCATACTAGATGTAGTAATCTCAATAAATTATCAGGAGTACAGACAGAATGTCGAATATTGTTTTTCCTCTGTTTCTGGCGTTTGCGATCAGCGCGGTAACAGGCAAGTTCCTGATCCCGGCTCTCATTAAATTGAAAGCTCAGCAGACGGAGCGTGACGACGGACCAAAGAGTCACCTCTCCAAGACAGGAACGCCGAACATGGGCGGGATCATGATCCTTGCGGGATTTCTGATCACAGGAGCTGTTTTTTCCTTTAAAAATCCGGAAGTCCTGCCGGTCATGTTCCTGACGCTCGGTTTCGGACTGATCGGATTTGCGGATGATTTCATTAAGGTCACGCGCAGGCACTCTGAGGGTCTTACTGTAAAGCAGAAGATGCTCTTCCAGATCGTTGTAGCTCTCGTTTTCGGAGGGATCCTGGTCTATTTCAACGAGATCTCCATGGCGATGAAGATACCGTTTCTCGAGGGAGAGTATGTCCATCTGGGGTATCTGAATATCCCCGCCCTTATGTTTATTTCCGTGGCGACCGTAAACGGAACGAATTTTACGGACGGTGTGGACGGACTTGCGACGTGCGTCACGATCGCAGTCGCGGTGTTCTTTACGATCGCTGCCTGCATCGCCGGGAACGGCGTCAGTGCAGCCGGCGGGGCAATGATCGGCGCGCTTCTTGGTTTTCTTCTGTACAACGCGCATCCGGCAAAGGTGTTCATGGGAGATACGGGGTCTCTGGCCCTTGGCGGCTATGTCACGGGAATGGCTTATGTCCTGCAGCTGCCTCTGTTTATACCGTTGGTTGGCATCATTTATCTCGTGGAAGTCGTCTCCGTGATCCTGCAGGTCGGCTATTTTAAGAAAACACACGGAAAGCGCCTGTTTAAAATGGCGCCGATCCATCATCATTTTGAACTCTCAGGCTACTCGGAAGTTCAGGTCGTAGCGCTCTTTACGATCGTCACGGTCCTGTTCAGCGCACTTGCGCTGCTGGGTCTTTGGTAAATCAGGCATATGGCAAATTCCAGAACCGATAAATCTGCAAATCAGCAGCATAAGCGGGGGAAAAAGGGAAATCCCGGCGGTGCCGGTAAAAAACAGCGCCAGAATACACAGACCACAGCTCTCGCTGTCCGGAATGTGCAGCACCCTGCCGTGCAGGGGAGCAGGCCTTCCAGACATCCGCAGGGAGCTGCCGGAAAAAACGGCTCCGGCTCACAGGCGGCAAGAGGCAGGAATGCCGCCGCAATCAGAGCGGGAAAAGCGCCGGCAGTGCGGCCGGCGGGAGGAAACGCACGTGCCCGTTCTGCGGCAGCAGTGCGCACTCCGGCAGCGGCAGGAGAGCAGCTGCGCGATTACAGCCTTATCTTTATCATGCTCTTTCTGATCGCATTCGGCCTGATCATGCTGTATTCCACCAGTTCTTACGAGGCGGCGATCGATTACTCGGACGGCGCCTATTATTTAAAGCGTCAGGCGATCAGCTCGGCGATCGGTCTGATCGGAATGATGATCGTGTGGATGATCCCATATCATCTCTGGCAGCGTCTGTCGCTCGCTATTTATCTTTTTTCGCTGCTTCTGGTCGTGCTGATCATACCGTTCGGACATGAAGTTAACGGCGCCAAGAGATGGCTCTACATAGGACCGGTATCCCTGCAGCCTGCCGAAGTCTCCAAGCTCGCAGTCATTATCCTTACCGCGCAGGTAATAAGTTTCTATCAATACCATAAGCTGCAGACATTAAAAGGTTTTTTTATAACTCTCGTGCCTGCACTTTTTCAGGCGGTCCTTCTCTATGGCATTACAAGAAACCTCAGCTCGGCGATCATCGTCGTAGCGATCGCCATCTGCATGGTCTTTGTGGCCTGTAAGGATTACTGGCGGTTCGGAATCATGGCGTGCGGTGTCGGCGCGCTCGTTGCCGGAGCTTTGTATATGGTCACGCATCAGGACGCGGAGAATCTGGAATTCCGCGGTATGCGTCTGCTCGTCTGGCTGGATCCGGCAAAATACGCGGACGGCAGAGGTTATCAGACGCTGCAGGCCCTTTACGGGATCGGTTCCGGAGGAATGATCGGCAAAGGCCTTGGTCAGAGTATGCAGAAGCTCGGGTATGTTCCGGAAGCCCAGAACGATATGATCTTCTCCATCATCTGCGAGGAGCTCGGGATGTTTGGAGCGGTTTCCATCATCGTGCTGTTTATCATTCTGTGCTGGCGTATCATGGTCATAGCGACGAACGCGGAGGATCTCTATGGATCGCTGATCGCCGTCGGCGTTATGTCCCATATCGCCGTGCAGGTGATCCTGAACATAGCGGTCGTCACGAATACGATCCCGAACACAGGTGTTTCCCTGCCTTTCATCAGTTATGGAGGATCCTCTGTCCTGTTTCTGCTGGCGGAGATCGGGCTGGTCATGAATATTTCCCGCAGTATCCGCCTTAAGGAGCTTGCATGAGAGAGCGGGAATACTACAGCGATTCTTCATCGTACATACACGCGCAGGTACTCCACAGAAGACGTGTGGCAGCGGCTGTGATCCTTTCGATCGCTGCTGTTTTCATTGCCATCCTTCTCTTCATCTATCGGTTTTTTCAGGTAAAAAACATAACCGTGGCAGGCAGTACGCATTATACGGACCAGGAGATCACGGATATGGTTACCGACGGTCCGTTTGGAAAAAATTCCATCGTTCTGTACTTGCGTTATCGGAACAAAAAGAGATCGGATATCCCGTTTGTGGAGATGATGGACGTCGAGATCATCAACCATGAGACGATCCGCATCACGGTCTACGAGCGGTCGGTAGCAGGGTGCGTTAAATATCTTGGAAGATATATGTATTTTTCAAGAGACGGGACTATAGTCGAGACCTCCGATGAGGCCTTGAGCGGCATCCCGGAAGTTCTGGGGCTCAAATATGACAGCATCGTACTTTACGAAAAGCTGCCGGTGAGCGACGACGCCGTTTTTATGAGAGTCCTCAATGCCGTGCAGATCATGGATAAATATGAGCTGCAGGCAGACAAGATCTACTTTGACCCGCAGAACAACATGACGATCTATTTCGGAACGGTCAGAGCAGCACTCGGCCAGGACCAGTACATGGACGAGAAGATCTCCAATATCTCTCGTATTCTTCCGAAGCTCGAGGGCAAGGAGGGAACGCTCGAGATGGTGAACTACAGCCCGGGCAACCGTTACATTGCCTTCCGCCTGAAAAGAGGGACGATCGAAGAGGAACAGGTGGAGGAGATCGCATCAGACGAGACAGAGAGCCCGGCAGAGGAGACTGTGCCTTGAAGCCGGAGCCGCCTCCCGCTTCGCCAGAACGGTAAGAGCGGACGGCGCGATTTGAACGCCCAGATTGACCGAAGTGTTAAATTTGCCTTGCATTCTATAGAATTCGATTGTATTATAAACTAGTTAGAATAGGTATAGAAGTAAAGTTTTCTGTGATTTTGAAGACGTCAGAGCATAAAATCAGTACTTTGGAGTCAGACGCAGAGGAACTTTAAGTGAATAAGTTTAGTATGTAGTTAAGGAGGCACGTTGTGCTAGAGATCAGAACGGAAGAAAATGATACCGCTTGCAAGATCATCGTAGTCGGTGTTGGCGGAGCCGGCAACAATTCTGTTAACCGCATGGTTGAAGAAGAGATCACGGGTGTAGAGTTCATCGGCGTGAACACCGATGTGCAGGCACTGCAGAGATGCAAAGCTCCGAAACTCCTTCAGATCGGTGCAAAACTGACCAGAGGACTTGGCGCGGGCGCAAACCCGGAGATCGGCAAAAAGGCCGCTGAGGAGAGTGCAGAGGAGATCTCTCAGGCTCTTAAGGGCGCGGATATGGTATTTGTTACATGCGGCATGGGCGGCGGCACCGGCACAGGTGCGGCTCCGGTCGTGGCTAAGCTTGCCAAGGATCAGGGGATCCTTACGGTAGGCGTTGTTACAAAGCCCTTCAGCTTTGAGGCAAAGGCCCGCATGAATAAGGCAATGGCCGGCATTGATGCACTGCAGCCCGCAGTGGATACTCTGATCGTCATTCCCAATGACAAGCTTCTGGAGATCATGGATCGCAGAACAAACCTTCCGGATGCACTGAAAAAGGCAGACGAGGTCCTCCAGCAGGCGGTGCAGGGAATCACAGACCTGATCAATCTTCCGGCCATCATCAACCTCGACTTTGCAGACGTGCAGACTGTCATGCGCGATAAGGGCATTGCGCATATCGGTATCGGCTACGGCAAGGGCGATGAGAAGGCGACACAGGCTGTCAAGCAGGCAGTCGAGTCACCGCTCCTTGAGACATCGATCCAGGGCGCTACAGATATCATCCTGAACATCTCCGGTGATATCTCCCTGTTTGATGCAAACGATGCGGCATCCTATGTCCGCGACCAGACCGGCGATGATGTCAACGTCATCTTCGGCGCCAAGTATGATGAATCCGACACAGATTCCTGTGTCGTTACTGTTATTGCAACCGGAATCGGCAGAAAGGACCGCAGAGAAGCTAACAATCCTTTCGCGCAGCAGCCTTTCCAGCCTACTTTCTCCATGCCTAATGCACAGGCACCGGCAGGACAGGCAGGCTATGCGCAGCCCGGTTTTAACCAGGGGTATACTGCGAACGGCCTTCAGGGTGGTTTCGGCGCGGCACCGGCACAGGGCGGCGCTGCCCAGCCTGCACGTCCGCAGACAGGATATACACAGCCTGCCTTCAATTTTAACCCCGGCAGCATCCACACCGGGGAGACCCAGAATATTGTTATTCCTTCCTTCCTCTCCAAGAAGAAGAGTGAATAATAATTGCTGATGCAATTATTTTTCACTAGGAGGCTGTGCAGAAGCACAGCCTCCGCTGATCATAGACGAAAAACCGCCTGCGCGGATTTTTCGTCATGGTGCCTTCGCACAAAGTGCTTCGGCATTTTTGGAAGGACGAATAATGACATTATCAGGCTGACGAATGTATTCTTACCCACACTGGTTTTACCGGTGTGGGTTTTCTTGTGTACCAGAAATGGGACAGGGTGACAGACCCCTTTGTCTCATTCCATGATATTGGGGTCAAAAGGTGAAATGATGCCGGATTGCTTCGCTGCAGAGCAGCTCCCGCAATCCTCTCCGATCATTCGCAATCCGCAAATTTGCCTGTAAATACACGCAAATTGCTCCTT
>JAFTFD010000251.1 GCA_017449745.1 Lachnospiraceae bacterium | reverse complement strand
GTTGATATAGTTGGAGAAGTACGGTGTGCCGTATTTTGCCGTCATCTCAAAGAGGAGACGGTTGTTCTCCGTGTCGGACCAGTCAAAGTCCCTGGTGATGGAATAGGTCGGAATCGGATACTGGAATCCGCGTCCGTTGGCGTCGCCCTCGATCATGACCTCGATGAACGCCTTGTTCACCATGTCCATTTCCTTCTGGCAGTCGCCATAGGTGAAATCGACCTCTTTGCCGCCGATGATAGCCGGAAGGTTCTTCAGGTCGTTCGGTACTGTCCAGTCCAGTGTGACGTTGGAGACCGGAGCCTGTGTTCCCCAGCGGCTCGGTGTATTGACGCCGTAGACGAAGGACTGCACGCACTGCTTGACTTCCTTCTGGCTCAGGTTATCGATCTTGACGAACGGGGCAAGGTATGTATCAAAGGAGGAAAATGCCTGTGCGCCTGCCCACTCGTTCTGCATGATACCCAGGAAGTTGACCATCTGGTTGCAGAGCGTGGAGAGGTGCTGGGCCGGAGAAGAAGTGATCTTGCCCGGTACGCCGCCGAGGCCTTCCTGGATCAGCTGCTTGAGGCTCCAGCCTGCGCAGTAGCCTGTCAGCATGGACAGATCGTGAAGGTGGATCGCTGCGCTTCTGTGCGCGTTTGCGATCTCGTCGTCATAGACCTCGCTCAGCCAGTAGTTGGCTGTGATAGCGCCGGAGTTGGACAGGATCAGGCCGCCGACGGAATACGTGACGGTGGAATTCTCCTTGACACGCCAGTCGTTGATCTTGAGGTAATTGTCCACAAGGTCCTTGTAGTTGAGCAGTGTGGAATTGATATTGCGGACCTTCTCTCTCTGTCTGCGATAGAGAATGTAGGTCTTGGCGACATCGGCATAGCCTGCCTCAGAGAGTACCTTCTCGACGCTGTCCTGGATGTCCTCGACCGTGATCTTGCCGTTGTGGATCTTGCTGTCAAAATCCGCTGTGACGCGCAGCGAGATCATATCGATCACGGAAGAGTGATACTGCTTGCCGATCGCCTCGAAGGCCTTTGTGATCGCTGCGCTGATCTTCTGAATATCAAACTCGACTAACGTCCCGTCTCTTTTTACTACCTGATACATTTTCTTCTCCTCTTTCTCCCTTTAACCTGAAATTTTGACTGATTTGGTTATTTTTAAACAGCTTCTTTTTTGACTGTCAGAGTCATAAAAAAATAACGTGTTCGCAAGAGCGAACACGTCTAAGATACCACCAAGCAGGCTTCCCGTCAATATATAGTGGTAATTTTCGTCACTTTTAACTATATCTTGTGGTGTTGATCTACATCCTTTTTACATATCCCCACGACGCTTCACAGGTCCATTCCGCGGATCTGCGTGTCCGGTACATACCCCCGCATGATCTCCGCAAAACCCTGCATTTCAGCCGCTGACGGCGCATGGAGGTCGCCGAACGGGACAGAATCCCTGTCCGTGAAACACTGCAGAAAATACCGTTTTGCGCCTTTGATCCAGCTTCCTATCTCCTCAAAGTCTCCGGCTTCGTGCAGCTCTTTCACCACCGTTGTGCGAAACTCATAATCAGGCGCCATCTCCCGGATCATGGCTATGCTCCTGCTGACATCTGCGAGATCAAAAGGCGGGATGCCGGCTGTCTGCGCATATTTCGCGGGGCTGTTCTTGATATCCATCGCGATGTAATCCGCAAGGCCTTCTTCCAGGATCTCCTTCAGAAGCTCCGGATGATTCCCGTTTGTGTCCAGCTTGACGGCATATCCCATCTCCCGGATCCTGCGCATCAATGCCGGCAGGTCCTTATGAAGGCAAGGCTCTCCTCCTGTGATCGCAACGCCGTCCAGCAGGCCTGTTCTCTTTTTCAGGAATCCCAGGAGCTCTTCCTCCTCCATGACAGCGGGCGCCTCTCCCGTCACCAGCTCAAAATTGTGGCAGAACGGGCAGCGGAAATCGCATGCTCCCAGAAAGACCGTGCACGCCACATGTCCCGGGAAATCCAGAAGCGTCATTTTCTGCAATCCATGTATTTTCATTACAGACCTCTTTTTTCAACCAGTCGCAGGTCCTGCTCAGACGCCTGCCAGCACGTGCATGTTCCGCAGCTCCGCGTCCGCGATCCTGTCATTGACGGAGTAAGCATGCTGCTCCAGGTCCCCGCAGCTCGCGCCGGTCAGGTCCTGGTGCTGCAGCTCATCAATGATGTCCGCCGCGATGCTCTCCATGACGTCATATTTGTCTGAGGCGATTCCTTCCGGAATGTCTGCCCCGTCTCCGGCCGCGCCCGCCTCTCCGTTGTCTGTCGTGATCAGATACTCGAGCAGCTCCGCGGTAAGCGGCAGGATCTCCAGCTCCCGCATTGCCCGGAAGCTCCACTTGTAGTAGGGCTGATACCTGTTGTTGAGCAGGAACACCGTCTCCATGGTGCTCTTTGTGAACTCTACTGCCGCCAGCTGTGCCGCGGCCGTCTCCCTGTGCTTTAAGCACCGCAGATAATTATACTGCCCTGACTGCGCCATGAGAAGCAGGTTTCCGGCCAGCTTTTTGCGCCGGATATCGTCAGGGTAGCGCGACAGCTTCTCCCTGATCCCGCTGACCTCTCCGAAGCCGTCATAGAATACCTCTCCGTTGACAGCTTCCGCAAGATAGTATTCCGGCACCGTCAGCCACTGGGAAATACTCATTTCTCCGTCCGGCGTCCCCGCCTTATCCCGGAAAAACTCCGCCGTCCTCAGCACGCCCTTCCTGGCGCCGCCGACCGGCTGGACAAGACTCCTTCGAAATCCCAGAAACTCTTTTGGCAGCCCTGCATACGCGCGCTCCAGCAGAAAAGCATTTCTCCTGTCGATCACATCCTCGCCCGGCAGGAAAATGCAGAAACCCGGTTCAAAATCATGATCCCTGGACACCTCGTCGTCAAAACCAAAGCACTCCGATCCGCTTCCAGACAATCCGACCGCCAGATACGGCATCAGCTCCCCGAATTTCTCCCGCAGCATCGGCTCGCCGCATTCTTCATAAAATTTTTTCGCTAATTCAAGACCTTTCATTCCTGTCCCCAAGCTGTCCCGCTGTCCCGCAGCAAAAAATGACCGCGCTTACAGGATCCTCAGATCCATCACTCATCCAGAGCTCTGCTGATCTCCTCCGCAGCCCTGCTGAATTCCTCAGCGGCAATAAAATACCCAAAATGCTCAAAGGTCGGCACGCAGTTCCTGCAGACGTACGCATAATACCCCTTCGGAACGAACTCGCTGCCACCGGCCTCTTCCAACAGTGCCTGGGCTTTATCCAGCAGCTCAAAGATCCTGTCCTCCGCCTGCTCCATTCCGAGCTTTGCCTCCAGCGTATCCGCCATATTAAGGCACGTGATCGCCTGTTCCGGCTCGCCGCCCCGAACGGTCTGCATCCGCTCCAGCGCCTTCTCATAATAAGAGAGCGCTTCATCATACCATCCCAGCGCACTGCATGTCAAAGCCATGTTATTGTACAGGCCTCCGATCAGCTCGCCCGGTACATTCGAACTGTTCTCATAGATCTCCTGTGCTTTCCTGAACAGTTCCATGGACTTCTCGTTGTCGCCAAAGGAGTTGCAGGCAGTAGCGTAATTGACAAAAGTCGTCCCTGCGCTCACGGATGCATTATGTCCCTTCTCATCACCGGTCATTCCAAGAGCCTTCAGAAGACGCAGAGCTTCCTCTCCGCTCTCGTACGCCTCCTTCTGTTCTCCGGTCTTGCGGTAAAAGCCCACCATCTCGTTGCACAGCATCAGCTGGCCTCCGAGATCGCTGCCGAGCTTTGCCTCCTCCATCCAGTAGCGAAGATGCCGGATCGCGCCGTCAAAGTCCCGGCGCTCCATATATTCATCCATTTTTTCCCGGATCCTCTGCTGCGGCACTGCCTTCACAGGGACATCCATGCCGTATGGCGTTCCGCACAGGACGCAGTCCGGCTCCACATAATCTTCTTTTTTCAGGGAACGATCGTCCATTTTGATTCCACCTTTCCGGTCAGCACTAATTAATGGGACACGGTGACAGACCCCTTGTCTCGTTTCTAATAGAAATGAGACAAGGGGTCTGTCACCGTGTCCCATTTAAATACCTTTCAGCAGCCACAAAAAAGCAAGATGTGCCGGATAAAATGCATAAAAGAAATACTTGTTCTGTACGCCTCTCTTTCCATTATAAAAGAGCAGTGCTATAAATCCGGGCAGTGCCCAGACCTCGGATGAGCTGTACAGGCTCAGGGCGAAATAAGCTGTGACGCAGGCCGGTACGGGGTATTTGCGCAGCAGATAAAAAATCAGGATCGTGACTACTCCGCCATAGCGGTAATCTGTGTGAAAATAGTCTGCCACCCAGCAGCAGACGCATGTTATGAGGACCGCACACGCGATGCCCAGCGCAGTATTAAGACTTACCGCACCCCTGCCGTTATGTTCACCGGCACCTTCACCGCTCCTTGAATACACGGGAAACAAAGGCCTGTAGACCAGTTCGTCCACCGCCCAGATGCAGAACAGCCCCAGCAGAAGCGTAAAGAGCACGTTTAAGTGGTATCCGGAGAGTCTGCTCTTTTCCGTAAACAGAGCGTAAACAAACGGTGACTGGGAGATAGCCGCAAACACGGCCAGCTGTATGCAGTACCGGATCCGGCTGCGGGTATGAAAATACCCTTCCACTACAAAATAGCAGAAAATGGGAAAGGCAAAACGGCCAATGTGGCGCATCCATTGATACATCGTATTGAGTCCTTCGGAAGACCGGAAGACAGCTATTCCTTCCTCCGTATAACTCGTCAGCAGCAGCGCCACCGCGATATGGTCGATGAACATGGTGAATGCCGCCATATACTTAAGTGCAGCCGCTGAAAGACGGCCGTCAGGTTTCCACTCCAATCGACTGATCGATGCTGTCTGATTTTCCATATTCCGCAGATCTCCACAATTAGTCAGCTGTCCCTTATCAGGCCAGTACTGCTCCTGGCTATACTTTCTTTTAGCAGCAGACACCGCTCCCGTCAATACTGTCTTTTAACAGGCAGGCACTCCTTATATTCGCGCCCCTTCCGCCGGCAGATGCCGCAGGACCAGCTCCGAGACAAGCCCGATCAGGATCCCTGTCGCAAGACCGGAAAACAGCAGCACCGGATAGTAGGCGGCCAGTCTTAAGTTGGACACAGTTGCTATTGCGATCATGAGCTGACCGATATTGTGAGCGACACCGCCCGCCATGCTCACGCCGATGACCGAAAACCGGCCGGACCTCCTTAGCAGCACCATGACGGCAAAACTCAGAAGGCACCCTGCCAGGGAATAAAAAAAGCCGAATACGCCCGTAAACAGGAGTCCCGCCATCAGCACCCTGATAAAATTGATCAGCAATGCATATCTCGCGTTTAACCGGTAAAGGGCCATAACAATGACCAGATTTGCGAGCCCGAGCTTAACTCCCGGGAGCCCCGGCTGGAAAGGGATCAGCACCTCTACATATGAAAAAATCAGCGCCAGCGCAGCCAGCATACCGGCGAGCGCTGTTTTCCTTGCTATACTATTCATTCTAAATTACCTTGCAACGGCATCAAATCCCTCGTCCTGAGCCTTAGGATCCCCTCCTGCACTCATGACCTCCACATAAACCCAGTTCGGCAGGCACACGATCTGCTCTCCCCGGCCGTGCTTCTCCCCCGAGTGAACGCAGATCTGGTTCTTGCAATTGGAGTATTCCATCCTGATAGAGCCGTTCTCGATGACCAGAGTGTTCCGTCTCTCGTCATCCGTTCCTTCCGCCCGGACGATCTCGATCGTCTGATCCACTTCCAGCGGGTAGATGCCGTAGGTCTCCCCGTCGACTGTAACGACGGCGATCAGCGTCCCCTGCTCTTCGCTGCCATGTGCAGTCTGCAGCAGAAACGGCACTATGCCGGTTGCAGCCAGCAGCAGAAACAGGATCAGATCCGCCTTTGTAATTGAAAACGGGAACTTCTTGAATTTCATGATCAGTCCAAACTCAACTTGTATTATAATGTTCCTGTTCATGGTGCACATCCGTTATAGAAATAGCTCGTCATTTCTGCATTTGATTTCTACCAGACAGCGCCAGAAAATCTTTCGGAGGAATTTACATGGTTAAAAACGTTATCTTTGACATCGGCAAAGTCATGCTCACTTATGACTGGCGGCGCTTTCTGACGGAGGATTACGCAGATCCTGCCGTCGTTGATATTCTGATGGACGCCTTTTTCGGGCACGGTCTGTGGGATGAGCTTGACCGCGGCGCATTATCTGCCGACGAGATGACAAAGGCCTTTGCCGAATACGCCCCGGGCATGGAAGAACAGATCCGGCCTTTCATCCTGAACTTTGCGAAAAAATTCCGCCAGTTTCCTCATGCCAAACCACTGGTCCGCGCTCTCAAGGCTGCCGGGTATCATGTTTACTATCTTTCCAATTACTCGTATTTTGCACTGGAAGCGAACCCGGAAGTCCTCGATTTTACCGAACTCATGGACGGCGGCATATATTCCTGTGACGTTAAACTGATCAAGCCGGCCGCAGCCATCTATGAAGCTCTTTGCAGCAAATACGGACTGGTTCCGGCGGAATGCATGTTTATCGATGACAAGCAGGCTAATGTCAGCGGCGCCATCCGTGCCGGAATGGAACAGTCCTTTGTCTTCCGCAGCTATGAGGATGCCGGCAGGGAATTCCTTTCCCGGATCGGTTTTCAGGTGCCGGAGGTCTCCTCTGACCTGCTCTAAGCTATTATACACCATTCGCAGCGATTCTTGCTGATCCAGTATCCTGCAGCTGCAAAGCGCAGGCTTAAAGCCGCATTGGAACCAGCTGCCCCATGTCTTGGCAAATCCAACAAAAAAACAGGTAAAAGCCTGATAATTTCAGCAAAACGAAATTCCAAAAAGTGTTAGACTAAAGTCAGATCGAAAAGACTCTCAGGACCGCAGTCCCATGCGGTCTGTTTTGCTGATATTTTCC
>JAFTFD010000250.1 GCA_017449745.1 Lachnospiraceae bacterium | reverse complement strand
GGATCTGTTTCCGAGGCAGCCGTTTGATATTTATACGATGCCGCTCGGGATAGTTCTGGAGGACGGGGCGGAGTACCAGTTCCTCATTATGCCTTCCGGGGAAGGCACGGTCGGAATCGAGTGCCTGGCGGGAACGACGGAGCCTGTAACAATACTCCATTACAGCGGGCAGCGGGCAGGGATCAGGGCGGCATCTGACCTGCTGGTATTCCTGTTGCGGGCGGCTTCCTGGTGCCTTGGCCTTCTGATGATCGTGTCTCTGATCAGCGGAAAGGACATGGGAAAAACGGCAGGTATCGTCGTGATCACAGCGATCCTGCTGTCTGTTTTTGCCCAGTACAGCCTGGATCAGGTGATGGAATCCCGCACAGGATTATTTATGGCCTGTATTTTCACTTGCGCCTTTATGATGCTGGCGGTGATGGAACTGTATGTGCCGCGCAGAGGAATTATCTTTGCGATGCTCCTGCTGGCAGCCGGAACATCAATGCTGGCAGTGATGCCGCCCGGGATGGTTCCGGATGAGACCAATCACTTTTACCGTGTATTCGAGATAACGTGCGGAGGGATCTTTGCCAGACTGGTCGGGTCGGAAGGATTGCCGGGAGATGTGCTGCCGGCAGCTGTCCAGCATTTCCGTGATCCGGCAGCGCTGATCGACTGGAACGACGTCAGTGAAGATACCTTTACCAATACGGCGCTTTATTCACCCGTATGCTACATCCCGCAGATCATCGGGGTAAAAGCGGCAAGGTATCTTACCGGGAATGTGCAGACTATTTTTTATGCCGGAAGAGCGGCAGGATGGCTCTCAACGATGGGATTGTTCCTGGCGGCACTTAAGAAAATGCCCTTTGGCAGGGAACTGCTTTTTGCCGTTATGATGCTGCCGATGACGCTGCAGGAAGGGATGTCGATATCTTCAGACTCTCTCACAAATGCGGTGGTGTTTTTCTATCTGGCTTACGCGCTGTATTGCGCGGCGGCTAAGGAAAAAGTCGGATTTCAGGAAAGAATGGTCCTGATTCTGGCGGGAACAGTCGCGGCAATGTGCAAAACAGTATATTTCGTCATTGTACTGCTGGTGCTGCTGATTCCGGAGGAGAAGCTCGGCGGAGGGTGGAAAAATAAGATCAGAAAGTTCTTTATGATGGGCCTGCCCCTGTTGATCAGCCTGTCTGTAACAAGACTTTACAGCGGGTATCTGATCAGTTACGGGGAAAATTATGACGCGGGGCGCCAGATCCGGTATGCGCTGACACATCCGGTGGAAACGGTCTATGCTGTAATTCGCACGGCTGTACTGAAGGCGGAGGGCTGGTCCGGGTCCATGACGGGGGATTATCTCGGCGCATTGGACATCCGCACAGCGCAGATCGTAATGATCCTGGTACTCATCCTGCTGACCTGTCTTGTCATGAACACCGGAATGATCGAATCCCTGAAAGGGATCCAGACAACGCTGATCATAGCAGCAGTCGGAATTCTGGGAATCGGTCTTGTCATGGCGACCATGTACGCGACCTGGACCCCTGTCGGAGATACTATGATCCTGGTCATCCAGGGAAGATATATGCTTGCGTTCCTTCCGATCCTGCTGTTATGGGCGGTCAGCGGAAGGACTCACCGCGGAACAATTGCGCCCGTGCAGGCAGGGGAAGAGTCGGCTTCCGATCGCTACGGGTATATCTCCCATCTGATCCTGCTGACGATCGATGCCTTTGCCGTTATTGATGTGTGCCGGTATCTGATGGTGAGATAGCAGATGCCGCATGGATCGGAAGTGCCAGATCTGCTCAGCCGCCGCTTCCGATCCTGATCAGTTCGTTCGAAATAAAGACATCCAACAGCGGAATGTCACAGACGGTTGCGATCAGAAAGACAATGATCACGACGAGGCATAATCCCAGCAGCTTCTTGTCGCGATACAGCTTTTCGGGCTTCTGGGCCGGTGAGTCCTTATCGAAGGACATTCTGACGTAATAGGAGAACAGCAGGAAAATAAGCGGGATCGTGATCAGATACTCGATCCTGTACTTGATCAGGAAGACACCTACGCAGAAAGTGGATACCAGCGAATAGAAGACGGCAGAAGCCATGAGTGAGGCCTCTGTATAATAAACAAAAGAGCGGCGGTACAGGCCGGCTGTTTTCGCATCTCCTATCATGTGGTATTCGGAAAAGCGCTTCACTGCCATCAGAAAAGCGCCGCCCATCCAATAGCCGAGCAGAAGGCTGGAGGGGGGAAGAGCACTCTGTGTGACCAGAAACCATCCGAGCAGGAGCCGGATCATATTGTTGACGGACTCCGAGATGACGTCCAGATAGGGAATATCCTTTGTGCGGAATGGCTTGACGTTATACAGGATTCCCATGACCAGTAGCCATACCTCTGTCAGCAGGAAGCGGTGCCCTGCGGGAATCGCCAACAGGAGCCCTGCGGCCGTAAAAAGGGCATACTCAGCCATGACCCATTTGAACTTCATATTGCCGGCTACGACAGGACGGAATTTTTTCGTCGGGTGGAAGCGGTCATACGGCGCGTCGAGCCACTC
>JAFTFD010000249.1 GCA_017449745.1 Lachnospiraceae bacterium | reverse complement strand
TCTCCGTTCTGCACGGTCGCGCGCAGCTCGGGATGCTCGGGATTGAGGGCATGCGCGCGGAATTTGTCCAGCGCGTCCTGATCCAGCAGAGCGGACAGGTCTTTTACGTCCGGCATCTCGATTCGGTTCAGCTCATGGGAAGTGCGGAATCCGTCAAAGAAATGCATGAATGGCACGCCGCCTTTGACGGCGGAGAGGTGCGCGACAGCTGCCAGATCCGCCGCCTCCTGCACGCTCCCGGAAGAGAGCTGCGCAAAGCCGGTCTGTCTGCAGGCCATGACGTCCGAGTGGTCGCCAAAAATGCTCATGGCGTGGGTGCCGACGGTCCTGGAAGCCACGTGCAGGACAGCCGGAAGCCTCTCGCCGGCGATCCTGTACAGGACAGGGATCATCAGCATCAGTCCCTGGCTGGAGGTGTAGCTCGTCGCAAGGGATCCCGCCTGCAGGGCACCGTGCACGGCACCGATCGCGCCGGCCTCTGACTGCATCTCGATCAGGCGGACGGTCTGCCCGAACATATTTTTACGTCCGTTTGCGCTCCATTTGTCCGTGCTGCCTGCCATCGGAGAGGAAGGTGTGATCGGATAGATCGCCGCGATCTCCGTAAATTCGTAGGCTACATGGGCGGCTGCCCCGTTACCGTCTACGGTCATGAAATTCTTACTCATCTGTTTCTCCTTGTTAAACGGGGACAGGTTCCCTGCTTCATTTCAGGTGGGACAAAGTGACTGTCCCCCTGTCTCATTATAATCCGAGATCTTTTTCTGCCTGTTCACGCATCTTGTATTTGAGGATCTTGCCGGCTGCATTCATAGGGAAGGCATCCGTGAACTTAATATACTTCGGAACCTTATGGCGCGCAAGCCTGGCCACCGAGTACTCGCGAAGCTCCGCTTCGGTGAGCTCTTCGCCGGTTTTAAGGATGACGCAGGCCATGGCTTCCTCGCCGTATTTTTTATCCGGCACACCGATAACTGCGGCGTCCTGTACCTTGGGATGCGTGAGGAGGAATTCCTCGATCTCCTTGGGATAAATATTCTCACCGCCGCGGATGATCATATCCTTAAGGCGTCCCGTGATCTTATAATTGCCGTTTTCATCGCGGCAGGCGAGGTCTCCGCTGTGAAGCCATCCTTCCTCGTCGACGGTGTCTCTTGTCTCCTGGGGCATCTTGTAATAGCCCTTCATGGTGTTATAGCCCTTGGAGCAGAACTCGCCGTTGACGCCATCGGGGACTTCCAGTCCGGTCTCGGGGTCGATGACCTTGCACTGCACGTGCGGGAATGCATAACCGACGGTCTCCGTGCGGACATCCAGCGAATCCGTCCAGGCAGACATCGTGCTGCCGGGAGAAGACTCCGTCTGGCCGTACACGCTGACGATTCCCGTCATGTTCATCTCATCCGGCTGCGCGGCGCGGCGCATGAGTTCCGGAGGGCACCCGGAGCCCGCCATGATACCGGTCCTCATATGGGAGAAGTCCGTCTTGCGGTAGTCCTCGTGGTTGAACATCGCGATAAACATCGTCGGCACGCCGTTGAAACAGGTGATCCTCTCCTGCCGGATGCAGGCAAGGGATGCCTTTGCCGAGAAATACGGCATCGGGCACATCGTCGCGCCGTGCGTCATGGAGCTGGTCATGGACAGGACCATGCCGAAGCAGTGGAACATCGGGACCTGGATCATCATGCGGTCCGCTGTGGATAGTCCCATGCGGTCACCGATACATTTTCCGTTGTTGACAACATTGTAATGGGTGAGCATGACGCCCTTGGGGAACCCGGTCGTGCCGGAGGTGTACTGCATATTGCAGACATCGTCCGGGCGGACATGGGAAGCCATCCTGAGGATCTCCTCCCTCGGAACGGAATCCGCTCTCGCCATCGTCTCATCAAAGGTCAGGCATCCGGGCATGCGGAAGCCGACCGTAACGACGTTCCTTAAGAACGGCAGGCGCTTGCTGTGCAGCGGCTTGCCGGGCTGGTTCTGCGCGATCTCCGGGCAGAGCTCATTGATGATCTCCCGGTAGTTGGAATCCAGCGCGCTCTCGATCATAACGAGAGTGTGCGTATCGGACTGGCGCAGCAGATACTCCGCCTCATGGATCTTATACGCCGTATTGACAGTCACGAGGACCGCGCCGATCTTGGTCGACGCCCAGAAAGTGATGTACCAGGCCGGAACATTGGTCGCCCAGATCGCCACCTTGGTGCCGGCCCTGACGCCCATGGAGACCAGGGCGCGGGCAAAATTGTCCACGTCCTCGCGGAACTCCTCATATGTCCTGGTGTAATCCAGAGTCGTGTATTTAAAACAATACTGGTTCGGGAACTCCTCCACGACGCGGTCGAGGACCTGGGGGAAGGTGAGGTTGATCAGCTCATCCTTCTTCCAGATATACTGGCCGGTGCCGTCATGATTGAGATACCTTGTTCTCTTCTTGCCGCGGGTGTCCTCATAGCGGCTCATATATCCTACAAAATAGGAGAAGATGATCTCCAGATCCGTCAGGTCCTCCATCCAGCTGCGCTTCCACTCCAGGGAAATGTAGCCGTCATAGTCGATGGAGCTGAGAGCCCGCATGAAATCGTCGATCGGCATGTTGCCCTCGCCGATGAGGTTATAGGTCGTCTTGTCATCCGAGTCGCGCATGTGCACGTGGCGGACATAGGCGCCGAGATTCCGGATCGTATCCGCCGGCGTCTCGTCCTTGTCCCTGTATGGATGGTGCACGTCCCACAGGACCGCCAGCTGGTCGCAGGCGTAATCATCCATCAGTGCCCTGAGGCGCGCTGTATCAGAATAAATACCGCAGGTCTTGATCAGGATCGTGAGGTTTCTCTCCTCCGCATAGGGGACCAGCTCGTCCAGGTTTTCCCTGACCATCGGCTCATTCTCGGACTCCGCCTTGACGCTGATATAGGGGACGGACATATTTCTCGCCACATCCATCAGGTCCTTGAGGATCGCGATATAGCCTTCTCTGTTTTCCGCATTCGGCGCGCTGTTTCCGACACCGCCGTCCTGCATGCTCAGGTCGATGGACGTATCCAGGACAGGGATCTCCAGATGATTCTCTCTGAGCGTCCTGGCCGTCGCCTGCGTATTATATTTATGGAAAGGGCCTCCGCGGCTGATCAGCTCCGGAGACTGATGGAGGTTGTAGACCTCGATGCCGGCAAACTTGAGATCCTCCGCGATATTCTGCATTTCTTCCCAGCTGATCTCAGACCAGCCGCGTGTAGAAAATGATAATTTCATGAATTTGTCTCCTCATATACGATCTTGTTCAGCGCGTTCACATAAGCGCGGATACTGGAACCGATGATGTCTGTGGAAATACCTCTGCCGGAATACACCTTTCCTTCGTGGCGGATCTTGACCAGCGCTTCGCCCATGGCGTCCCGCCCTTCCGTGACCGTCTGGATCTGGAAATCATCCAGCTCATAGTGCTGTCCCACGATGGACTCGATAGCAAGGAAGGCGGCGTCGATCGGGCCGTCACCGAGCGTTACGCTCTCCTGCATCTGGTCATTCTTGCGGATCTTAAGGTGCGCTGTCGATGTCAGGAGGTTGCCGGAATTGATAACATAGCTTTCCAGGACATAGGTGGCGGGCACCTGCATCGCCGTCGAAGCGATGACTCTCTCGAGCTCTTTCAGGCTCACGCGCTCCTTCTTGCGGGCAATGCTGAGGAATTCCTCGTAGACCTGCGCGCCGTCTTCTTCGCTCAGGTCATAGCCGAGCTTCTCCACCTGCTTCATGACCGCTGTCAGGTCATCGTGCTCTGTCAGGGAGATCTCCTTGTCGCCATCTTCCACTCCGTTATCGAACGGGCTCTTTGCGCTGCGGCCGGTCTCGCACATCCAGCGGATCTGGTCCGTGATGCGCTTCATCTCTGTCATTCCCGTCCTGCAGACGACCTGGCAGATATCCTGCTTGTTGTTCAGGATCCGGACGACGTTGGCGAGGGAGATCATGCTGACGGGATAGGCTGCCGCTTTGACTTCGCCTGCACCTGCGATCACTGCTGCCACGGCACAGGCATCCGCCATGGACAGATCATCCGAGCAGCTGACGCCCAGGACGACGTCTTTTAACTCCGGAACATTTTCATAAAGTGTCTCAAGGAACTGTGTGAATTCGTCGGGCAGCATGGTTCCTGCCGCGTCGCAAATCGTAATCGTGGAGGCTCCTGCCTCAATGGCTGCCCTGACCGCTTTATATAAGAAGTCCTGATCGCTGCGGGTAGCGTCATCCGCAATAAACTCGACATCTTCCGTCAGGTTTCTGCATGCGCGGACCGTATCCTCGATCGCGGTCAGCATAGCCGGCGCCTTCAGATGATGAATATATTCCATCTGTGTCGGGCTGATCGCTGCAGGGACCTGCAGGCGGGGGGACCTTGCCAGTTTAAGCGCGTTCCAGGTGATGCTCACGCTCTCCTGGTTCAGCTTAACGGGGACTGCGAGAATGCTGTTTTTCACGGAGGAAGCGATCGATTTGATCCGCAGGCTGTCGATCTTGGTCTGCTCAATGCCTTCCGCCTCGATGACCGCTACGCCCAGCCTGTCCAGGAGCTTGGCCATCTCCAGCTTTTCCTTAAAGGTCAGGGAGATCTCTTTTGTGTGCCCTGACTGTTTCATCGTTCCATCACTGATCCTGACTTCTCTCATTTCTTTGTCCTCTCCTTAATATTCAAAATACCGCCGCCTAATTCAGGACCGCACCGCATCCGGCATCCATTCCTGCATAAATATGCCGCTGTATTCTGTTGTCCCAACAAGATCGAAGGCCTAAAAAAAAGCTCCGTTCCCGAAGAAACGAAGCTTTACCAACCTTCACCAGCTCATGCCAATGACTCAAACTCTGTCGTTTCCCCTTACTGCATCAAAATGAGAGCGTCCCAGTCGCAGGCCGCCCAGCAGTAGAGAGAGGAGCATGAAGTTTTCAGTAGTAATTTTATTCATAGTTGTACATTATAATCACACTTTTTGAAAAGTCAACGCATAAAACAATGCATATATATTCATTTCATGTGATACCTCATATAATATACGAATTTCCTATAATAATACTTCAGATGCCGCTCGTATGCAAGCAAAAGTGAGTCATGGGGACGCATCCCTATGACTCACCCATGACTCACGGATCAGATAGAAAGCGGCTATAAATTCATGTATAATGACATATATATTTCATTTCTATATTTAAGGAAGCTGTTTACAGAGGATAGATGCTATGAGGACCGGGAGAAAAAATACTATCGCAAGGGCCGCAATTGCGGGCAGTTTTATTCTGTTGACGATTCTGATCGCCGGAACGTTATGGATGGCCCGCAGTGCCAGGAAGGATACCGAGGACGCGGTACGCGCGGTCAGCCTCCTGTATCTGGACGAGCTGGCAGGCCGGCGCGAGCAGGTCATTGAGAGCAACATGCAGAATAAGATCAAAGAGCTGAACGTTGCTGTCAGCATTATGGAGCCCTCCGACCTGAGTGATCCCGAACAACTGCAGGCCTATCAGACAAAGATCAAGCAGCTCTACGGCCTGGAGAAGTTTGCCTTTGTGGATACGAACGGTCTTATCTATGCATCCTCCGGCATCCTCAACACCATCGATAACTATTCTTTTGATTACCAGAACCTGCAGGAGCCTTCGATAAGCGTCTACAATCTGGAGACTCCTGATAAAAAGGTGGATATTGCGGTTCCTGTGGATCTGGAATTTGGCGATGATCACCTGTGTGTCTGTTTCATGGAAATGGACATGAAGGAGGTGCTCGCCGGTGCCTCCATGTCCTCCAGCAACCGGGATGCGACTTTCTGCAACCTGTACACACAAGACGGTATCGCGCTGAGCAATACTGTCCTGGGCGGCCTTGCCGTCGAGGACAACCTGCTTGATGCCCTGAAAAACGCTGAATTCGAAGGCGACAGCACCTATGACTCTTTTGTGAATGAATTTCAGAACGGTATTGCCGGATCTGTCTCCTTTAACTACGGCGGGATCCGGGAGACGCTCAGCTACGTTCCCGTCAAAGGCACCGACTGGCAGCTGACGTACCTTATCAGGGAAAGCGTCATCAGCGACAGGATCAGTTCCGTTTCCAACAACATCATCAATAAAAGCGTTATGCAGTCACTGCTGACTATTCTGGTCCTGCTTGCCATGTTTGTCTTCATCATTTCCCAGAGCAGGCGAAATGCAAAGCTTCGGCTCGAAAACGAGACAGCCGAGGCGGCAGCCCGGGCAAAGCAGGAAGAAATGCAGCAGCGCCTCATCCTGCAGGAGAGACTTCTGGAAGAGGAGAAGCTCCGCACCCAGCAGGATAATATGATCACCGCCATGGCCAGCGACTATCGGAGCGTCTATCATGTGGATCTGGATACGAACGACGCCATCTGCTATCGCTCCGATCCCGAAGACCCTGAGCGCTATGACGAAGGCGCACATTTCCCCTATTATGAGACTTTCCGTGCTTATGGGGAAAAATATGTCGCAGAGCCCTACCGTGCAGGATTCCTTAAATTCATCGAGCCCTCCGGGATCCGCAGCGGCCTTGAAAAGGAAAAGATCCTGGCATACAGGTACCTCGCCTGCCGGTCAGGAAAAGAATACTATGAAATGATCCGCGCCGCCGGAGTTCGTCTTTCCGAAGACCGCGATGACAACTGCGTACATGCGGTCGGCATCGGCTTTACCGTTATCGATTCGGAAATGCGCGAGACCCTGACGCAGCAGCAGGCGCTGAGCGATGCGCTGGCTAATGCAGAGCAGGCCAACAGAGCCAAGACCGCCTTCCTTTCCAGTATGAGCCATGAGATCCGCACGCCCATGAACGCCATCATCGGTCTGGATAACATTGCTCTCAATGACCCTGAGATCTCTGCCCAGACAAGAGAATATCTGGAAAAGATCGGCTCCTCCGCCGATCACCTGCTGAATCTGATCAATGATATTCTGGATATGTCCAGGATCGAATCCGGCAGAATGACGCTGCGGAATGAGGAGTTCTCTTTCCAGAAACTTCTTGAAGCGATCAATATCATGTTCAGCGGGCAGTGTCAGGAGAAGGGGCTCGAATACCAGTGCCGGCTGCAAAGCGAAGTGGACGACTACTACATCGGCGATAATATGAAGCTGCGCCAGGTGCTGATCAATATCCTCGGAAATGCCGTCAAATTCACCCCCGAGGGAGGAAAAGTAGAACTGAATGTGGAGAAAACGGCGCAGTTTGATGGAAAGACCGCGCTTCGCTTTACGATCACGGATACCGGGATCGGCATGAGCAAAGATTTCCTGCCTCATATATTCGACACCTTTGCCCAGGAGGACACCTCCAATACGAACCGCTACGGCAGCTCAGGCCTTGGCATGGCGATCACCAAAAACATCGTGGAGATGATGAACGGCACCATCGAGGTTTCCAGCGAAAAAGGGAAAGGTTCTACCTTTACCTTCACTGTGACTCTCTCCGATTCCGACCGGAAGAATTCCGGCGACGAGAACGAAGAGATCCACCCGAGCGAAATGTCCGTTCTGATCGTAGATGATGACCCGATCGCCTGCGAGCACGCCAAGCTCGTCCTGGATAAGGCCGGCATATGCTCAGAGATCGCTTCCAGCGGTCCCGAGGCCATCGAAATGGTGACCCTGCGCCACGCAAGGCGTGACCCGTACAACCTGATCCTGGTCGACTGGAAAATGCCGGAGATGGACGGCATTGAGACTACGCGGAAACTGCGGGATATCATCGGACAGGAATCCGCCATCATCATACTGACAGCTTACCGCTGGGATGACGTTCTCGAGGACGCGCTTTCCGCCGGAGTCGACAGCTTCCTTCCAAAGCCTCTCTTCGCCGCGGCTGTCATGGATGAGTTCCGGTCCGCCGCAAAGCGCAAGAAATTAACATCAAAAAAGAATGCGGGAAAAGCAGACCTCAATGGCCGTCACATCCTTGTTGCCGAGGATGTCGCGATCAATGCGGAGATCCTCATTATGGTCCTGCAGGCCCGGGGCATGAGTGCTGACCTGGCTGAAAACGGGCGTATTGCCGTAGAAAAATTCTCGGCACAGGAGCCCGGCTATTATGATGCGATCCTGATGGACATGCGGATGCCGGAAATGGATGGGCTTGAAGCGACCAGGGCGATCCGGGCGTTAAACCGGCCCGATGCCGCATCCATACCTGTCATCGCCCTGACAGCCAATGCCTTCGATGAAGATGTGCAGCGAAGCCTTCAGGCGGGGCTGAATGCCCACCTCTCCAAGCCGATCCAGCCGGATGCGCTGTATGAGACCCTGGAGAGCCTGATCACCGATCAGGAATGACCGGCACCGCTGACGATCTGAAAATACTGATTAAAGCTGATTAAATTAATGGAGTTTCACCCCATGACGATCACTTATGCTATGACTGCCTCCCTGCTGTTTGCCTGCCTGGGAATGATGCTGGCAGATGTTGTGCGCAAGCTTAAGAACAGCGAGCACCTGAATATTTCCTTGATTCTGATCGGAACGAGTATGTTCTATGTCGCAATGGACTGCCTGTGGATCATTGTATATACAGACCCGGTCTTTCACAGAGGGATCTTTATCCTCCTGAATTTCCTGTTCTATCTGGTATATATCACCCTGCCCTATATATGGTTTCTCTTTGCCAAGCATTTCTCGGACAGCCACCTGAACAGCCGGTTCTGGAATATACTGTTTGCGCTGCCCTGGTTATTTAACCTGTGCCTTGTTCTTCTTACCATGTTGGGCACAGGCATTCTCTGGGTTATCGGAGACGGAGCTTCTTCCGCCCGCTATACCAGGGGACCACTGTTTGGTGTTTTCTCCAAACTCAATCTGATCTACTATTTTATTCCCGTTATAGCGCTCCTGGTCCTTTTTTTAAGAGGCGACCAGAAAAAGCGCAGGAGACATTTTACGGTCCTTGGCTTCTCCATCATTCCGGCGCTGGGAGTATATATTTATACCTATTGGATCTCTGTAGATGCGATCTATCCGTTCCAGCCGTGCTGTTTCTTCATCGGCGTCATGTTCGCCTATATCCTGCTGCTCTCGGAAGTTTACCAGAAGGCAGAGGACGAAAATATCCGCCTGATGGAAGAGGCCAGGTCCGCAAAACAGCTGTCCGACCTGATGGGCTCCGTCGGCTCTCTCCTGACCAATATGCCTGCCATGTCCTTCTCCAAGGATGCCTATACAGGAAAGTACCTCGCCTGCAACCAGTCCTTTGCCGAATATGCCCACAAGGAATCCCCGGAAGGTGTCATCGGCCTGACGGATCATGAGATCTTTGACCAGGTGACAGCGGATCACTTTGTGGAAGACGACAAAAAGGCCCTCGCAATGGAGGAGCCTTATATCTTCTTTGAAGATGTGCCCGATGCTGCGGGACAGATGCGCAATCTCCAGACGACCAAGCTGACGTTCAAGGATGCCTCCGGCAGGGAGTGCCTGCTGGGCATGTGCGTAGATGTCACTGAAATGACAAGGATCAAGGAGGCGGAGGCAGAAGGCCGCGTCAAGAGGCAGGAGCTCGAACAGCGTCTCGCCCTCCAGGACAAACTCCTTGAGCAGAGCCAGGCCCTGAAAGACGCCCTGGAAACAGCGGAACAGGCAAACCGCGCCAAGACAGCTTTCCTCTCCAACATGAGCCATGAGATCAGGACCCCCATGAATGCGATCATCGGCCTTAACAATATCGCACTGGCGGATCCGGAAACGCCCGCAAAGACCCGCGAGTATCTGGAGAAGATCGGCACCTCCGCCCATCACCTGCTGGGGATCATCAATGATATCCTGGATATGTCCAGGATCGAGTCCGGCAAAATGGTGATCAAAAACGAGGAGTTCTCCTTCCCTAAGACATTGGAACAGATCAATACCATGATCGGCGGACAGTGCCGCGACAAAGGGCTCCACTATGAGTGCCGGATCAAGGGAAAGATCGACGATTATTACATCGGAGATGATATGAAGCTCCGGCAGGCTCTGATCAACATCCTCGGAAATGCGGTCAAGTTTACGCCCGCAGGTGGGACCGTGACGTTCCTCATCGGGGAAACTGCCCGCCTGGACAACAAGGCCACTCTGCGCTTTGTGATCCGGGATACCGGCATCGGCATGAGCGAGGATTATCTGCCCCATCTGTTTGATGCCTTCAGCCAGGAGGATTCCTCCAGCACGAACCGCTTCGGCAGCACCGGGCTTGGCATGCCCATCACGAAAAATATCGTGGAGCTGATGAACGGCCATATAGAAGTAGACAGCGTTAAGGGGCAGGGTACGACTTTCACCGTGACCGTGACCCTGGGAACCTTATCGGATGGCGCAGACGGCAAAGATTTTTCCGGCGAGATCTCTCACAGCGACCTCAGCGTGCTCGTCATAGATGACGACCCCATCGCCTGCGAACACGCGAAAGTCGTTCTCGGACAGGTAGGGATCGGCTGCGAAACGGCTGCCTCCGGAGAAGAGGGACTGGAAATGATCTCGATCCGCCACGCCCGCAGATCCTCCTATGATCTGATCCTGATCGACTGGAAGATGCCCGGAATGGACGGCCTGGAAACCACAAAAAGGGTCCGGGAGATCGTGGGCCACGACTCCGCGATCATCATTCTGACCTCCTACAACTGGGAGGATATTGCAGAAGATGCGCAGAATGCAGGCGTGGACAGCTTTGTCTCCAAACCGCTCTTCGCTACGACTGTGATGGATGAATTCCGGGAAGCTTTCCGGAAAAAGAATGAGGCCCTGACAAAAAGGACCGCCGACCTGAAAGGCCGGCGTGTCCTGCTTGCTGAAGATATGAGTATCAATGCCGAGATCATGATGATGATCCTCGGCATGCGCGAGATCGATGCCGATCTTGCGGAGAACGGCCGCATCGCCGTAGAGCTGTTCCAAAACCATGAGAGCGGCTGGTACGACGCGATCCTCATGGATATGCGGATGCCGGAAATGGACGGCCTGGAAGCCACCAGGATCATCCGGGCCATGGATCGCGAAGACGCAAAGACCATTCCGATCATAGCCCTCACCGCCAACGCCTTCGATGAGGACGTACAGCGGAGCATGCAGGCCGGGCTCAATGCCCATCTGTCCAAACCGGTCGAGCCGGAGATCCTGTATGAGACGCTCGAGGGACTGATCCGGTAGATCAGCCGGCTGAGGCATCATTGCGGCATAAAATTCCTGTGTTCCAATTTCTCAGATCATTCTCTCGGGATGGAAGACTTCGTCAAATTTCTCTTCCGTAAGGAACCCCAGTTTCAGGCAGGCTTCCTTCAGTGAGATATTCTCCCTGAAGGCAAGCTTTGCCGTCTTTGCGGCATTTTCATATCCGATATAGGGATTCAGGGCTGTCACCAGCATAAGCGACCTGTCCAGGTTCTCCTTCATTTTTGCCCCGTTCGCCGTGATACCGACCGCGCAGTTGATGCTGAAGGAATGAATGGACTCCGCGAGGAGCCTTGCTGACTGCAGGAAATTGTACGCAATGACCGGCATGAAGACATTGAGCTCAAAGTTACCCTGGGATGCTGCAATGCCGATCGCCGTGTCGTTCCCCATGACCTGGACGGCGACCATCGTCACCTGCTCGCACTGTGTGGGGTTTACTTTGCCGGGCATGATGGAGCTGCCGGGTTCATTCTCCGGAATGCGGATCTCCCCAAGGCCGCAGCGCGGTCCGGAAGAGAGCCAGCGCACGTCATTGGCGATTTTCATCATATCTGCAGCCATGGCCTTGACCGCCCCGTGGGCAAAAACGACCTCATCTTTCGATGTCAGGGCATGGAACTTATTGCCTGCCGTGACAAACGGAAGGCCTGTCAGCCCCGCGATCTCCTCTGCTGCCTTCTCTGCAAAACCGGCAGGGGCGTTCAATCCGGTTCCCACCGCCGTTCCGCCCAGTGCCAGCTCATAGAGCGCCCCAAGGCTTACCTCCAACATTTGCACGTCTCTTTCCAGAGAGCTGCGCCATCCGCTGATCTCCTGGGAAAAGGAGATCGGGACAGCATCCTGCAGATGGGTCCTGCCGCTTTTTACGATTCCCTGGTTCTCATCCTCCAGTTTCCTGAATGTCTCAATGAGCTCTTCTGCTGCCGGGATCAGTTTTTCCTTAATGGAGACAGCAGCCGCGATATGAAGAGCCGTCGGGAACGTATCGTTGCTCGACTGGCTCATGTTGACGTCGTCATTCGGATGGCAAAGCTTTGCCCCTGCAATTTCGTTTGCGCGGTTGGCTATGACCTCGTTGGCATTCATATTGCTCTGGGTGCCGCTCCCGGTCTGCCAGACGACCAGCGGGAAGTGATCCGCAAGTGCGCCTGAGATCACTTCATCAGCAGCCTTTGAGATCGCCGCGCATTTTTCCTCTGTCATCCTCTGCGGTACCAGTGCGTGGTTGGCAGCTGCCGCGGCCTTTTTCAGGATCCCGAACGCATGGATGATCTCTGACGGCATCGTCTCTATCCCGACGCCGATCGGGAAGTTCTCGTGGCTTCTCTGTGTCTGGGCTCCCCAGTATCTGTCAGCGGGCACCTGCACCTCTCCCATAGAATCGTGTTCGATCCGGTATTCCATATCTCCTCCATAATAATCATGCGAATCGGCAGGCACACACAGCTTTGCTGTTTTGCGGCCTGCCCCTATAATTTACACTAGATATTATTTCTGTAGCCGCATTTTATCATTGAACGGGTTTATTCTCAAGCCATGCCAGGAACGCCTGCATGGCTTTCTGTCCCCGTGTCCCAAAACACTATTGTACAAAATCCTTCAGTTTGCCCATAAGCTCGCGGATCTGGTCCGGGGTTATTCCGTCGATATGGAACCCGCCCGTACAGACCACGATGCAGTTTTCCCTTGCAGCAATGGCCTCGGCAATCATCCTGCAGATCGCTTCGTCCTTATGCCCCACGGCGTTGAGCACAGAGGAAGTGGCGGAAACACTGCCATCTCCCGTTAGCGACGGCCTTGGGAAAGCCATCACCGTGCAGCCTATGTGCGGCTTCTCCCCGCCATAGACAAGGACAGCCCTGTCCTGCCCCACGTCTGTTATCTCTATCGTCAGTTTTGAAAATGAAAGCCCGATCTCATACGATCTCATCGCGCGGCACCCCCTTCCGCTTTATTATAACCGCCTGATCCGCTCTCTTCAAACAGTGTGTCAGCGGTTGAGTCATGGGTGAGTCATGGGGACGCATCCACTGACTCACTTGTCTCCTGACTCACACATTTTGAATGATCCCGGCAAACAGGATCGAGCCGTCCGGCGCTGCGATCACAAAGCAGAACGGCCTGTCCAGCACGAAGTCCACCGGCTCCGGTTCTACTGCTGCCGCACCGTCCAGCATCAGTTCCGTATAGGCAGCACCGGTCACCCCCTCTTCGTCGATCTCCACCATGACGGCGTGTTCTGCAGCGGACAGGAAGACATTTGATGCCTCTTCCGTCAGCGGGGAAAAATCAGCCAGCCCGGCGACAGATGCGTCCTTGATACCCAGACGGTTCAGATGGTCCATCAGGTCCGTCTTCTGCCGCACACTGAATTTCGGGATCGTCATATTGACGATCGCATATCCGGTGTACAGGCCTTCCCCGCGATGCAGTACATTGATCAGAGCCGGGTCTTTGATCACCTCTTCCGGCGAGATTCCCTCCTTTGGAAGGAAGAAATACATCTCTCCGCTGTCACTGAGATTCAGACCGATGGCAGAGAACTTATCTCTTTCATAAATACTCATACCGGAACTCTGATGCATCATATCCGTTTCGACATCGCCATCCGTTCCGTGGAAAACACCCTTATCGGTCAGTGCTTCCGAAAATTGTTCTGTCCAGGAAGCTTTGTAGTATAAGGTCGACACCAGTGCCAGGATCGTCTCCGGCCTCAGCTCCATAGCGTCGGCGTATTCTGTAAGAAGTCCTCCTGTATTCTCATCTGTCCACCGGCGGAGTTCTTCGTTCATCTCCGGAGAGCCCATTTTCCCGCGATACGATGCCGCATGATAATCGCCAGCGAGTGTCTGCAGTGTATCCTCATGATACCCTATATCATTTCTGAGCCACAGGGAATTCGCCAGCTGGCTCATTAAAATCGGCGTGTTTACGCTATTTGCGCTCCACAGTGCCGCTGCCCTTTCCCGAAGCGCTTCGATGTTCTCCACCTGCAGCACATCGAGGATCTGCTGTCTTGTGTTTCCGTCTGCGGTCTCAGCCAGCATGGACAGCGCCAGATACAGGTTCAGCGGAGAGCAGACTGTGTTCTCGCTGCTGTCTGTGACCAGCAGTTCCTGCAGCACATTTCTGTTATAAGTATCCATGCCGCTTTGCAGCCCGGCAGACCGATTGACAGCTTCCCGGTTTTCCGACCACCATTCATAATGCTGATCTCCGAAGAGGAACTCCTCCGCACTAAGCTCCGCATATTTGTTCTCCGCCTCTTCTTTCGGCAGGATCGCTTTGATCTCAGACTCTGTTCCGGCTGGTTCCTGTGTCGTTTCGGCATCTGCAGGCACTCCTGCAGGTGACAGCCATATTTCCCTATCTATTGTCCCGATATTATCGGCATCGGCTTCTCCCGCATAGCGGAAGTAAACATAAATCGTATAGGTGTCATAGTCGCCGGTACCGCGGAAATGCATGATCGTCTTGCCAATCCGGTAATCTCCCGGCTCAAGCTTTCCGTACAGCCACTCCCAGTTTACAGCCCAGTCGCGCCCGGGGCTTTCAGGGTCTTTGGGAATAATGAGCGCCTCCGAAGTGACAGCCCATTCCCCTTTAAAAACGACCGGCATTTCCGTCCATTCATCCCCTTCCAGCCTCTCAAGTGAGTAATCCTGCCCGTACTCCAGGTCACCGCTTGCAAGCTCCGGATCCCATACCCGGAAGCGGACTACGGCTCCGGAAGACGTGATATCATGCGCTTCCGCAATAAGCCCGACCTCGGGAATTTCAGAGTCCCTCTTAAAATAGGAGACCGCGCCTTCAGCCTGATCGGGCTCATAATTCAGAGTATCCAGGATCGCCAGGGCCGTTTCCCTGTCCTCCTCAGGCCATTCTTCTCCCATGACATTCTGCGCAGTTACACCTTCGTTAACTCCCCTGAAATTGATAAAATCCCACATCTTATGGTTATCATATGTCCCGATCCATGCCTCATCTCCGGCAAGGGTCACCGTCTCCTGTTCCAGTCCGGTCCCGCAGACACCGAACATCTGCATATAGTTCAGGTCGATATAACCTGCCTTCTCCTTAGCCGGCCGGATCCACATACCGTACGAGCCGGAGTTGGAATGCCCGCTGTTAACAGAATACGGCTGATAGACCCAGTCGCCGGGAAGGGCAACAGAAATTCTACCGTAAGGTCCCTTGGCATAAACTCTTGCGTCCCCATTTTCTGACTCAGAAGCCTGAGATTCAGACGTTTCAGATGATCCCGGTGTTACGAGCGTTTCAGGGGATTCTTGTGCTTCGGATGGTTCCACCGTATCAGGAGCTGCCGCTGCACTGCATCCAGAGAGGAGCATGGCTGTTGTCAGAATAGTTATAACCATTACTTTATAGCTCTTAAACATCTTCTGTGTTTCCTCCGTATGTGAGAATCTCCTGCTCTCTTATGCTAAAAATCTGTATGCTGTAATTCATAAAACAGTGAGATCCTTTTTATTTTACATCTTATATCGATATAGACAGAACTTTTTCCTTATGGTCACATTTAAGAAAGTCAGGGGGACACATCCGGAGGCTCATTGTTCACAGTTGAATTGCATACAATGAGTCATCAGATATGACCCCCTGACTCCACGGTTCCTGACTTGCTTTGATCGTTATCGCTCTTTTAGAGTCTCAAGCCACCCGCTCCACTTTATTTTATAACCGTTCGCGCGGTTTTCTTTTAAATATATCTCCATAAGCCGGAGCATCTGTGCTCTTTCCCGTTTCCTTGAATCGGTTGCGGACTCGTCATACTTAAGAATGTAGGAACTATCATGAATATTCACGATATTGTCCTCCTTATGTAATAAGTACAAAATGGCATCATTTCACCTTTTGACCCCAATATCATTATATGATTAGGTCGCCAAAAGTCACCTTTTAGACGACCTGATTAATGAATTCACGTTCCTTGACAACTGAATACAGTTCAAAATGTGATCTCTGGGATAGTTATGTCTTCATAGGATTCCTCTAGAAGCGGTCTTTATTCTGT
>JAFTFD010000248.1 GCA_017449745.1 Lachnospiraceae bacterium | reverse complement strand
GATGGAGCAGAATCACATCACCCGCCTCAATGAGGGGATCTGTACCGCTGTAGTCGGTGCCCAGTACATGTCCCTCGCGTCCAATTCCGAGAGAATTGCAGACCACCTGATCAACGTCGGAAAGATGGTCTATCAATGGTAAGCAGAGCCACCGTTCTTTGATATGCCGCTTTTGTAGATAACCTGTTTGTATTTCGAAACTCTTAACTGTATTTTTTTACACGCACGTAGAGACGGCCTTTTCTCGTGGTGTGGACCTGCCCCTCATAGACAAATTTCCCGTGACCGCGAACAGAGACACGGGATCCGGGCTTGAGGTCATAACCCGCAGAATAGGCCGTTCTGCCGTCAATAAAGACCTGTTCCGCCGCGACCAGCTCCTGCGCTTTTCCCCGGGAGAGGCGGTAGACAAACGCTAGGACAGCGTCAAGCCTCTCCGAAGCAACACTCCCCTCTTCCACCGTAAAGGCCGGCCGTACCGTGCACTGTACGGGCGCTACTTCAGAAACAGTGACTGTTGTGTGGCGGACCTGCGTCAGGTCATGGCAGATCGTCTGCGCCATGTCCTTGAGCACAAATACATAGGCCTGTTCCCTGCCGCCTTTTTCGGGGCCTTCCAAAGACTTATCTCCCGCATGTTCTGTGAGTATATCCCCGATCTGATCCCTCTCAATACCCAGGTGCATCAGCGCACCCAGATAATCCCGGTGCGTCAGGGCATCCGCAAATCTCGCATTAACCGGTGTGATCCGGATGCAGCTGACGACAGAAGGTTCTGTCATTTCCGCGCTTATCAGCGATTCTTTATCCATATAGGAAGGCAGGAAGCAGAACACGTTCCGCTCGGATTCTTCCCAGCCGCCCCAGACTACAAAGGGCGCCCCGTATGCCTTTTCCGAGGCGGGATTTTCCCCATCCGCCCGCAAAATATCATAGAATAAGGCCTGCTCGGATGCAGATAAAAATACCGTATGTGTCATGTAATCGTTCTGGTATGCCGCCCCGGCCAGCTCGCGGATCCTGCCGCGCAGCAGTGATTTTTCGTCCATCTCGTGTTCTCCGGATCTTCTCTTTTCAAGTAATCTTTTTATCTTTTTTAGCCGAATTTTACAGCTGATCTTTTGGTTCGACAGATTTCTCTTTTTCTTTTAATAAAAGTTGTTGACATATTCGATTGTACGCAATATAATTGTGTAAAATCAATTAGAGATATTTAACTTCCCGGTCGATGAGAAATCGATTCAATATTTTGCAAATGATTTACTGATCAAAAGATCAGCCTTAAAGCTCAGTCTTTAAACAGAAAAACTTTATTAATACTACAAGGAGGAAAGAACAATGGCAAGTTTTTATGATTATTCCGTTATGGATCCCAAGGGCAATGAGGTTGCTATGAAGGATTTCGAGGGCAAGGTAGTCCTTGTTGTCAATACCGCAACAGGCTGCGGCTTCACACCTCACTACAAGGATCTGGAAGATATGTATGAGAAATATCATGACCAGGGACTTGAGATCCTGGACATCCCCTGCAACCAGTTCGCAGGCCAGACCCCTGGCACCGATGAGGAGATCCATGAGTTCTGCACTCTGAAATACCACACACAGTTCCCTCAGATGAAGAAGGTCGACATCAACGGTGAGAACGCTATTCCGCTGTATGGGTTCCTGAAGAGCCAGAAGGGCTTCGAGGGCTTTGGCAAGGGCGCCAAGGCTATGATGATGGGCGCTATGCTCAGCAAGATCGACAAGGATTACAAGAATAACCCTGAGATCAAGTGGAACTTCACCAAGTTCGTCGTGGACCGCAGCGGCAACGTCGTAGCTCGTTTCGAGCCCACCGCTGACATGGCGGATGTTGCGAAGTGCGTTGCTTCTCTCATCTGATCCAGCCCGATGATCCTGTCTGATCTTCGTCTGTTTTAATAATTGGTTTGATCTATGCATACAGCTGCATTGTGAAATGTTGAGCATTTCATAATGCGGCTGTTTTCTTTTGTGCTTTATTTTCTTTATTGACGTTATTGTCGTTTAAGTCATCTCACATCTGTCAGGTATTTCCCCCTTTACCTTCCATCCTTCACAAATCCTCCGCAAAATATCAATTTTAGTCAATTTATATTGTCTTTTTCTCTCATTGTGCATGTCAAGACTACAGAATATACTATAAGTATAGTAGAAAGCAGAATGAACACAGGAAGTATAAATTCATTACATTTAGATTTGTTATCAGTGGGGGTGTTGCATGACTGTTCTGAGTATTGACATAGGCGGTACAAATTTCCGTGTCGGGGCTGTTGCCGAAGACGGCTCTATTTTGAAATTCACAAAAGTTCCTACTCCGTCCGTCTTCTCTTCCGGAAATGTTCTGGAGGATCTCGCGGGATTTCTGAAGGAGTTTTCTGCAGGACTGGAAATCGACGCTGTGGCGATCGGATTCCCCGCTACTCTGGACAGGGAGAGGAAACGCGTTGTCCAGGCTCCCAATATTCCGTTTATGGAAAACCTTCCGGTCTGTGACTATTTAAGCGAACATCTGGGACTACCGGTCCTGGCGGAGAGGGACGTCACCTTTTCCCTTTGCTATGACGCTGAAAAATATGATATTCCGGTGGAAGGCATGGTCTGCGGGATCTATTACGGAACCGGGATCGGAAACGCCATTCTCGTCGACGGTGTCCCGCTGTCCGGCCGCCACGGCTGCGCGGGAGAGCTCGGGCACATTCCGGTGCTGGGCAGTGACGTCCGCTGCGGCTGCGGCAACGTTGGATGCCTGGAAGCTGTTGCCGGCGGAAAAGCTCTGGTGAAGATCCGGGAAGAAAAATTTCCCGAGGCTTCGATCGGTGAACTGTTTTCCGTGTATGGCGGTGAAAAAGTCCTTTACGACTTTATCGATGCCATGGCATCTGCCGCGGCGACAGAGATCAATATTCTCGATCCGGATCATATTCTGATCGGTGGAGGCGTCTTCAATATGGCAGGCTTCCCTCTCGATCTGTTTACGGAAAGGATCCTGGCAAGAACAAGGAAGCCTCTTCCGGCAGAGGATCTGCGCCTGATCTTTACGGAAGATGAGCCGGATAAGGCCGTGATCGGCGGCGCTATCTATGCCCGCAGGAAATTATCAGGAAAATAACAGACTTCTGCAAAACATTTTGCTGAGTGCTTTTTAAAAGATTTTAAATGAAAGGCCGAATCCCTGCAAAGAGATTCAAATGAACGAATAAAGGTTATTGAAAAATCGGAGGAAGATCATGAAACTTGCAATTGGAAATGACCATGTTGCTATAGAAATGAAAAAGGAAATATGCGTTTATCTGGAGAGTAAGGGAATCGAGGTCATCGATGTCGGCACGGATTCTCCCGAGCGATTCGATTATCCCATCAGCGGCTATAAGGTCGCCCGCCTTGTCGCAGACGGTAAGGCAGACGGCGGCGTTCTGATCTGCGGGACAGGCGTCGGGATCAGCCTCGCGGCTAACAAGGTGCGCGGCATCCGTGCCTGTGTATGCAGTGACCCTTACACTGCCAGGCTCTCCAAGCAGCATAACAACACGAACATCATCGCCTTCGGCGCCAGAGTCATCGGCATTGAGACCGCGAAAATGATCGTCGATGAATGGTTAAATGCTGAGTTTGAAGGCGGGCGACATCAGAAGCGCATCGATATGATCCATGAGATCGAGGAAACGCAGCATCTGGAAGCCTGTGAGCAATGATGTGTGCTTGAGCTTTATTTGTTCAGGAAACACAGATAATGTAGAGAGATCTTGAAACCGGCGTTTTTTGTGAAATTTCAAAAGAAAGTATAGAGAGGAAAAGATGAAACGATTGTTATGCCCCAGCATGATGTGCGCAAACTACGGGCATCTGGCTGCCGAAGTCCGCGCCCTTGATGACGCTGGCGTCGATATTTTTCATTGCGATATCATGGACGGAAGTTTTGTTCCCAATTTCACTATGGGCGTCATGGACGTGCAGACCATCCGCCGTTACACGGACAAACCGGTCGACTGCCATCTGATGATCGAGAATCCCGGGAACAAGGTGGACTGGTTTATCAAGGCGGGCGCCGATATTATCTATATTCATCCCGAATCAGAACGTTATGTCGTCAAAACACTCGCGCACATCAAAGAGATGGGCGCTGCTGCCGGCATCGCCGTAAATCCGGACACCAGTGTTGCCAGCATCTCCGAGATCCTGAATCTGTGCGATTATGTCATGGTCATGACTGTCAATCCTGGTTTCGCGGGACAGGGTTTTATTGATTTTACACGCAACAAGGTCAAGCAGCTGGCCGCTCTCAAGGAACAGTACGGGTATAAGCTGATGATCGACGGACACTGCAGTTCCGACGTGATCGAGGATCTCTCCAGCGTCGGCGCTGACGGTTTTATTCTCGGCACCAGCGCCCTGTTCCGCAAAGGCAAAAGCTACAGGGAACTGATCGACCGGCTGAGAGGAGAACAACACGCATGAACGCATCTGTGAAAAATAATCAGGATCTGCGCCCCCTGGCAGGGATCGTCATTCCGACGACAGACAACTCTTTTTTCTCCAACCTGGCGGACTATGCTGCCCGGTGCCTGTATGAAGAAGGCTGCACACCTCTGATCCTCAGCAGCGCCAATGATGCCGAGACGGAAAAATCCCATCTCCGCTCTCTTTCTTTGCTGGGAGCCAAAGGGATCCTGTGCGTCAGCGGCCTTCGTTCTCTTCCTGAAGATCTGCTGCCTGCGGACTACCCTCTTGTATGGGTGGACAGGCATCCCGAGTCCTGCCGTTCTGTTCCTTTGGTCGCCAATGATGACCAGAGCGCCATGGCTCTCGCAACGGACTACCTGCTGGAAAAAGGATGCCGCAATATCCTGCTGCTGCCGGGCTACCAGGCAGAAAACAGGACCAGCCCCCGCGTTCTTGGTTATGAAGAAGCTCTAAGGAAACACGGGATCGAACCGGACCCCGCCTACATTCTTCACCGCGCCGGCAGGAAATCCTCGGAGGCAGAGACAGAAGAACTGATCCGGGATGTCATGGGCAAGGGAATCCCCGCAGACGCTGTTATCACCAGCAGCGACAGAGCGGCACTGGGCGTCATCACAGCGCTGCACCACGTAGGATTATATGTTCCTGAAGATATCAAGCTGATCAGCTTTGATAACTCTCCCTACTCTGCTATGGCATCTCCGGCTATCACGGCGCTCGACAGAAATCCGCGCCTGCTGGCGCAGACTGCCTGCCGGACTCTGCTCTCACTGATCAAAGGAGAACCGGTCGAGAGCCGGACTATCATTCCTGTCAGCTTGTGCAAGAGGGACTCAACGCGCTAATATATGTGTACGGAGTATATTTGAAGACCACGAACCAGTCTCGAAAGACAGGACGACAGGATGAAATCAAAAGATACCGTCATAAACGAGCTTCTCCCTCTCACAGAAGACGAAGAAATCTATAAAAGATACCATCTTCTTGGCTCTGATCCTGAAGCCAAAAAGATCTTTCTGGATGAGATGGAGGACTATGTGCGCGGGCATCATATGCTGATCTTTGATTATCCGTTCGTCACGTACCCTTCCGTCCTCCATGAGGAAGATCTGTATACGCACCTTTCCATCACACGCGGATCCAATGTCAATATTGTCCGGCATCTTCGCTACACGCCGGTCTTTGAGCACAGCCATTCTTTTTTTACAATGCTCTACATACTGCGCGGAAACTGCGGGCACACGGTGGACGGCACTGATCTTCCGATGACCCGCGGTGACCTGTTTTTTCTGCCGCCCTATGTAAAGCAGACGATCTCTGTTTTCGACGATGAGACACTTGTGTTGAACCTTCATATCCGCAAGGATACTTTTGATGACGTCTTTTTCAATACTCTCCGCTATAACAATATTCTTTCTGATTTTTTTATGAGCTGCCTTTACAGCCGCGACCCGGTCAGCGGGATCCTCTTCCGCACCGGACAGGATGAAGAGATCGAGGATGCGGTTCTGGAGATCTATCAGGAAGTGCAGCGGGACGACGAGTACAGCTGGAGGATCCTGAACAACATGGTACCCATTCTGTTCACGAAGATCCTGCGGGGCTTTTCCGGGCAGGCTGTTTTTACCGGCGCAGGTGCCGATGCCGTGCAAAGCGGAAGGAACCGCACCGTCCTCCGTATCCTGAGCTATATCGCCGACAACTACAGGACTGCTACTCTTAGTGAAACCGCCTCTCACTTCGGATACTCCTTAGAGCACTGTTCACGCCTTATCCGGGGAGAGACCGGAACGGGATTCGTTTCGTTTGTCCGCAAAATCAAAATGAACCATGCTGCCGCGCTTCTTCGGAGCACCCGCTCCTCCGTCGCTGATATCAGCAGCATGGTCGGTTATGAAAACCCGGAATCTTTCATCCGGGTTTTTGAGAAATTCTATCAGATGACGCCTTCCGCTTACCGAAGGGAAAATGGGACAAAGTGACTGACCCCTCTGTCTCTTTTTACTGCCGGTAAGTGACCAGCTTCACTTCTCCTGTCATTCCATAGTCACGCACCCGTACATTTGCCTTGATGAGTGCCCCCATGTTAGCCATCGGGTTTTCTTCCGCAGCCGCTTCATTATCGCCCTCTCCAAGTCCCTCGTTGGCATTATTTGCGTTGTTTGCCAGCATCTCGGAGAGTCCTCCGGACATCTCGTAGTATCCTCTCTGGAGCAGACGGTTGTTCAGGGTCGTGCTGACCTCTACGCAGATCTCATTTGTTCCTGCGTGGAGGTAGTCTCCAACCTCAACGCACAGCGCGTCAAAGTCTGCAGCCCCTGCCTTGACTCCATTGACATAAACAGCCAGAGTATTCCCGTTTACGCTCTCGATCGTAAGAGCCGCTTTTTCTGCGGGATCCTTCCCGAATGTTTCGGGCAGAACGACCTGCGTCGTGTACCTGCCGATACCGGAGACATCGGGTCCTACGCCCGGTATGTCCTTCCAGGGGACCAGGGTCGTTTTTATTGTGGGCAGTACTGTCTTTTTCGTCTCATAATCGAACTCGTGGGTCACGATGCCGAGACCTCTGTCCTCCACGATCTCGATCAGATCGCCTTCATTCCAATCCTCAACACTGAGATCCCACTCAGGAAGCTCATAAGTTCCTGTGACGGTTCTCTTAACATGATTTTCTCCTGTTCCTGCTGCCAGATCGATGACGAACATCCTCGCCTGGCCGGGTGCCAGTACAGTATCGATTGATGTGACGCCGTCCGCTGCCGCATAGGAATCCGCTGTTTTTTCAGTGCCGTTCCAGCAGTCAATTTCAAAAGCCTTGCCTGTACCGCAGACCTTGAGCGTGACGGAGACATCTTTTTTCTGCGCGTACTGCATGTTGTAGACAAAAAGGATGATGCTGTTTTCATCCTCTCTCATGCAGGTCAGCACATCCGGGCTGCTCTCTGCAAATGCAGCTCTGGGTTCAACACCGAGTTCCGCAAGCGCATCGATCGTCTGTCCCTGGATCTCTACTGTTCTTACGTTGGGAAGACTCTTTATTTCTGCTACGACTGCCGCGAGCTCTGCATCTTTTCCGTCAAGGAAAGGGGTCTTTGAGGCTGCTTTCTTATAGGTCACGGACACGCCTGGTCTTATTTTCTCTGTGCAGCCGTTCACGAACAGGACCGGCAGGCCTTTCTTTGCAAGTTCCAGTATTTTTTTCGCGGACCCGATCGGCAAAGCCTCCTGGTAGAGGATCAGTGCCTGATATCCCGGACCGTCAGGTAAGAGCACTTTGCCGTCTGTAACAACAAAATCCTCTTCCAACAGCTGCGGCGCAAAATAGTCATAGGTGAAGCCTGCGTTCTGCAGCTTCATATCCTGCCAGTAGATGCCCTCATTTGCCCTCATGCCGCCATGTGCGTAATAGTTTTCTTCCGAGCCGCCCATCATGGCGTCGAACATGACTGCGTTGTTGTAGTTATAGTCGAGGCGAAGAATGCCAAGGTCCATCCTGGGCTTGCCCTGCCTGAGGAGCATCTGGTATCTTGCCACCATTTTCGTCCAGTCTTTATAGTGTATATAAGCCGGCTGGCGGCGTCCGAATCTCTCGGAGAAAATAGGCCACATTCCCTCATGCCCGGGCCAGTAGGTGCTGTCCTTGCTGCCCGCCGTCGCGGAGTAGCCGTGCAGGACAGTTCTGGTCACGCCGGCCGCAAACTGGGAAAAAATGATCTGTGTATAGAAATCCAGGCCCTCCATGTAATTGAGGAGGGTCGCGCCTGTCTCAGAGGAGAATATCCTGTTATAAATATGCGCGGCTCCAGCGAGGCCTCTGTGGGAATCCACCTGGGAAGCGAACTCCAGAGACTCGGTCTCGATGCCGTCGACGTATTTTCCCGGCTGGGAGATCTCAAAAGGCAGGCCGTAGGAGATCTCGGAGCGCAGCTGCATGCCGTGGCTGTGCAGCCACTCCTGCATGGG
>JAFTFD010000247.1 GCA_017449745.1 Lachnospiraceae bacterium | reverse complement strand
TCGGAGGAAGGCGTGCCGATCGGCCTCTGCAGGGCAGATAAACTCTTTTATGTGACCACCGCCGGAGGATATTATGTCCCGGAGGAATTCGGCTTCGGGTACGTCAAGGCTCTGGCCCAGAATTACTACGGCATCCAGGATGTCAGGAAGATCGAAGCCGTCGGCCTTGACATTGTTGGAGCGGATGTCAACGCGATCATGACAGACGCAGAGAACACTCTGTCCGGCATGGATCTTACCTGAACCGGTCTCACCTGAACAGCAGGTCTGAGAGTTCTGTCCTGCTCCAATTCCCTGAGGCACTTCGTCAACATTGTCGCCGTGATGCCCACGACCTTCCTCTCCAGCTCGCGATATCTGAGCGTCTGATTCTCCGCGTCCGCAATATACCACAGGATCGGAAGCTTCCATTTCTGCCCGATCAGATCCATAGCAAAAAGGATCGGGCAGTCTGTCTCATAGATATTCTCTTCTTTGGGTAACGGTTTCTTAGCCATCGCACTCCTCCACACCTGTATCTGTGTATCTATGTATTTGGATATTTCTGTATCTGTATTTCCGGATTTTACTGCCTGAATTTTGTCCGGTACTGTTTCGGCGTCATGCCGGTTTCCTGCCGGAATAAAGAAAAAAAGTAACCTCTGCCGGTGATCCCGAGCAGATCCATGATCTCGTCTATGCTCCTGTCAATATGCCTTAGCTGGAAACAGGCGTCCTGCAGGCGGCCGGAAACAGCGCAGTGCTCTGCCTCCTTCCGGAAAAGCAAACCATGGCAGCCAATGGCAGGGATCTCCTCTATCTGCCTGTTGAGATCCGCGATGAGAACGGGATCCGCCAGACACAGATGGATCGAGCTTAACAGCCTTAAGACTCCCGCCACTGTCTGATTCATTTGCCTTTTGGCATAGCTTATGGTAGCATCGGACCTGAATATAACAAGCGACGGCTCGCAAAACAGCCGACAGTCATAGAGACCGCCTGGTCTCTATGACTTATGTAGAATGAAAGGAAAACGATGCACTATTGTTGTTCTGACATACACGGACAAGGAGCCCTGTGGGACCGCCTGCTGCAGGAGCTGCAGCTGAAAGAAGACGACGTTTTATACGTTCTCGGGGATGTGATCGACAGAGGTCCCGACGGGATCCGGATCCTTCAGGAAATCATGCAAAGCGAAAATATGGTGATGTTCCTCGGGAACCATGAGCTTTTGATGCTCGATTATCTGCGCGGGGAGCAGAACTCATGGTTTCATGAGGCGAACCGGGGCGACATTACCCTGGAGGCTTTCAACAAGCTGTCGGAAGAGGAGCAGAAAGACCTGGTAGTTTTTCTTAAAAACACCTGGATCCAGCAGTATATTACGATCGGCTCAGAGTCCTATGCGCTGCATCATTCGTATTTTATTCCTGACAGGCAGGGCGAGGATATCAGGTATCCCGAAGCGCGGTATGACGATATCAGCACCGCCGTCTGGTACTCTCCGTTCCGCAAGGACCAGCTGTACATCTCGAAAAGAGAGTACGAGAACGACAGCTACATTCATGTAGTGGGACATGTTCCCGTGCAGCTGATCGACCAGGACAGGCCTCCTCTGTACCGCTGCCGGGGCCACGTCATCAATATTGACGGCGGCTGTTCCCTGATCCCTTACGGCAAGCAGGGCGGCCTGTACTGCATGAGTCTCGAAAAAGATGAAAACGGGGCCCGAAAAGAGTTCTATGTGCAATGAAATGCTCATAGCATCTGAGATAATATTCGAAAAGATAAAATACAGGAGAGAACAGCATGCTCCCGTTCCTTTTCGAAAACCTGGATCTCCCGATCCGCCCCGGAGATAAAGTCTGGTGGGTCAATTCAGATCGGAGACCAGCGGCCTGGCAGGCTTTTATCCTTACAGGAGCTCCTACTCCAGGATCCGTAGGACTGTCAGCGGCTGGTCACGTCTCCCTGATATTTTTTAACCATTTCCTCCGCTACCTTCCGCATCCGATAACGCAAGAGGCCTGAGAATCAGTGTTTTTCCGCCAAGGACCGAAGGCTTTTCAAATAGTTCTGACATAGGATCCGTTTTCTCGATATACATAGTCTTTCTCCAGGAAATTCCCTTCCTATTGACTTTTTTACCAGAAGGCTCGTGATCCTATTATATTTCATTTATTCTCACTTTGCGTCCGGATGTTTCTCCTTATAGTACCGGTCGATCTCCTCTCTCCATTCCAGATCCGAATCCAGCACGGAGGAATACGCCGCGCACGCGTCCACCTGGACCTGCCGCACCTTGCTCATCGCCTTGGAAAGAGAGCTGAAATTCGTGCGCACCCCGGCTTCGTCATTTTCGTACTGCACCGCACGCCCTCTGGAAATACCGAACCTCTCAGCTTCCCTGGCGGCATCAATATTGGCACCCAGGAACAGGAACTCCCAGTGGTATTTTTTCTCCTCTTTCCGGATCATTTCCTTTACTTTCTGGTAGCTGTATATCCTGCTCGCATTCTCCATGCCGTCTGTCGTAATGACTACGACCGTCTTCTCCGGCACGTCTTCTTCCCTGGCATATTTATGGACGTTCCCGATATGGTGGATCGCACCGCCGACAGCGTCCAGCAGTGCCGTGCAGCCCCTGACAAAATACTGCTTCCTGGTCATCGGCTCGATCTTCCGGATATCGACCCTGTCATAGACCACATCCTGCTGGTCGTCAAAGAGCACTACGGAGACCAGGGCCTCGCCCTCCTCTTCTTTTTGTTTCTCGATGAGGCTGTTGAAGCCTCCTATCGTGTCCTCCTCCAGTCCTGCCATGGAGCCGCTTCTGTCTAAAATAAAAATCATCTCTGTTAATCCTTTTTTCATTATCTCCTCCTTGCTGTTCAGTAAAGCTGCTGTCTCGTTACAGGAAGATCATATCGGAAAACAGAGATGATCAGGTCAACTCCGAGTTGACAAATTCTATAGTTTATTCAGATCCGGCAGATGATAATCATACAGTGCCCCTGCCACTTCATCCAGGTCATAGTTTTTATGCTCGATGAAATACCGCACCAGAAGGTCGGCTTTATTCCCGGGCGAGAACGCATATCCGGCACTGGCTAAAAGGTCCGTTACCTGGTCAATGTTCAGCTCAAGGGCGAGGGACAGCTCCAGGATCGTCCCCTTCTTTGGTTTTACGTCCGCGTTGGAGCGGATCTTGGAAAAATTCTGCCGGGAAATATTGGTTTTCTTGTAGACATCGGCGTCCTTCATTTCTTTTTCATCGATCAGCCGAAACAGCATGTGGTGGAAAGTCTCCCCCTGGCTGCTGAGTACATCCTCCAGGCTGGATCCCTTGGGCGCCTTCTCTTTTTCAAAATGTCCGGACGGTTTAGCGGGAGCCTTTCCCGGCCGTAC
>JAFTFD010000246.1 GCA_017449745.1 Lachnospiraceae bacterium | reverse complement strand
CGGAGCATCCGGACACGCAGTTCGTGTTTTTCATCCCGCCGTATTCCGTGATCTGGTGGGATGACGTGTACAGGAGCGGGCAGAGGGATGCCTATCTGTACTGCGAGCAGGAGGTCGCGGCCGCCCTTCTGGAGTATGAGAATGTATCCGTCTACGATTTTCAGAATGAGACGGAGATCATAACGAATCTCGATCTCTATATGGATACTGTCCATTTCAGCCCGTCCGTCAACGGCTATATGGCGCAGGTAATGATCGATGGAGAGAACGGCCGGGAGACAGCAGGAGCTGAAGCCGGGCAAAAGCTGACAAAGTATAATTACCGGTCTGTCTTTGACCAGACGCGGCGCTTTTCCGAGGAGCAGGTGCCGGTGCAGGTCCGGGAACTGGAGGAACAGGATGCGTTTATTTATGGGGAATAGAAAGAAAATAGCTCACCGCATATCCGGTGTTTTTAAACTTGCCACAGCCTCTGTGCTGATGCTGTCCGTGATCTTATCGCTGGCGATGCCGGCACAGGCGGCAGGCTATAAAGTCACGGAAGATACTGCCGAATTCAATAACCTGGACAGCCAGTTTGCCGTCCTGATCAACGTAGATACCGGGGAGATCCTGGCGAGCCGGAACGCGGACGAGAAGATGTATCCCGCTTCGATGACAAAGATCATGACGGTCCTGACAGCTGCCGAGGCGATCGACAGGGAGGAGATCAATCTCTCCGATACCGTGGAGATCACGCAGGATATTCTGGACTATGTGGTGGAGCAGCAGGGAACCGCTGTCGGATTCGTTCTGGGCGAGCGCCCTACGATCATGGACCTTCTGTGGGGAACGGCGCTGCCATCGGGAGCAGATGCCGCGCTGGCTCTTGCCCGCAGGATCGCAGGATCCGATGAGGCCTTCGTCGACCTGATGAACGAAAAGGTGCGTTCCATGGGACTTAAAAATACGCACTTCCAGAACCCGGTCGGCATGCATGACGAAGAGAACTACACGACGCCGGTCGAGATGGCCATGATCCTGGAGGAGGCGACGCAGAACGATCTGGCCTGGGCAGTCCTCTCCACGCAGCAGTATACAACCGTCCATACCAGGCAGCACACGGCGGGGATCACCGTCCATAACCGGTTTTTGAAGCGGCTCTCGAGGCAGAATGTTCCCGGAATCGTATTTTCCGCAAAAACAGGGTACGTTTCCAAGGCCGGCTCCTGTGCAGCCAGCTTTTTCGTCGCAAATGACGGGATCCGGTACATCTGCGTGACAGGAAAAGCGGCCAATACATGGCAGTGTATCTATGACCAGGCGGCGATCTACAGAGTTTACTGTACACCGGAAGAAGTGGAGGAAGAACTGCCGGAGGAAGAACAGGAAGGACTGCTGCCGGAAGAGGGAACATCAGAAGAAGGACAGGAAGAGACGCAGAGCTCTGGAGAAACACAAGAGGCTGCAGGAGAGCAGGCCGAACCGTCTGCAGAAGAGAACACAGATACCGTTTCAGGGGAAACAGACCGCGACAAAGCACTTGAAAAAGCCATTGAGGAATCCAGGAGCGCCGCAGGAAACAAGAAGGCAAAGGATACGAACTGGCAGGAGAATTGACCATGGGAACAGGAAAGAAAATCGTACTCAGTGTAATCACGATACTGCTCCTGATCGCCCTGCTGGGCGGCGGCGGGTATCTCGCTGTCACCTGGCTGATCCCGACTATGCACTATCGGCAGGCGGAGCAGCTCCTGCAGGAGGAAAAATACGATGAGGCGGCGGCAGCTTTTCTGGAACTGGGAGAGTTTCAGGGAGCGGCTGAGAGAGTTCCGCTGATCCTCTATCAGAAGGCCCTGCATCTGCGGGATGAAAAACAGTATGAGGAGGCGATCCTGCAGTTCGAAGAACTGGGAGACTTTACGCCAGGGAGCGCCCGCATTGGAAACGGGCTGCCTGCTGCTGTCCAGGCGGATGAGACCCGCCTGGAGGTGATCCGCAGTGAGATCGAAGCGGAGCATTATGACGAAGCCCTGGAACTGTTGGACCAGCTGGGGGACTATATGAGCCGCCTGACTTCCGCAGGGACACCGGGCAGTACTACAGATGATCTGCGCACGCAGATCGCTGTCGCAAGAGCAAAGCGCCTGGTAACGATCGGCAAGCTCGAGGATGGCGCGGAAAAACTGCTGGCAGTGACTAAGGTCGAGGAGCCGGTCCGCATTCTGGGCAACATCGGCCTGGAACTGGGGCTGGAGATCTCGGACAGGACATGGCAGGACTACAGGGAACTGCTGCAGGAGATCCGCTACCGGCAGGCGGGCAGCGCGCTGCTGCTGTCGGATTTTGATACAGCCGAAAAGTATCTGGAGATGGCCGGAGACTACGAGAACGCCGAGGAACTCCTTGCAAATGCAAAGCAGGCCTTCGATCTGGTCTATATGGCACATTACGCGGATGGGAGCGGCAACATCTCCCCGATTGCGACTTCTTATCTGTGGATCCACTCCAGGATCTCGCCCAACGGCGACCCTGTCTCTATTGTGATGGAGGAGGATTTCAGTACTTCAGATGTGGACCTCAGGTTTTTCGGCGCCGGAACGAAGATCTATTCGCAGCGCAGGCAGGAAGGGGAGTACATTTTTACTTTTGCTTATGAGGGCTCTGAGATGGAATCGGAGCAGGACAGGGAGACGCATCTTGTAGCGGCGTTCTCCCCGGATTATACGCTGATCAATACCAAGAAGATCTTTGCGGACACAGCGGAGGATATAGAATTCCCGTCCTCCCGAAACTGGAAGATCGTGACGGATGAAGAGCTCGCGGACACCGTTCGCGACGGCTTCCGCAAGAGGAGAGAACTGGATCTGGCAAGAAGCGGCTACCTTGCCTTCGCCGATGCCACGGACGATCCTGCGATCGCCCACTACTGCTGCGAAAAAGACTGCCTGAACGTCGGAACTCACTGTGTGAGCGACGCCACTTCCAGACGCTATTATTGCGATGAGCATTACACCGGGGAGTGAGCCTTAAACGCATTATTTATGTGTGATCGGATAAGCCTGAAACGCACAATTTATGTGTGATCGGATAAGCCTGAAACACGCTATTTATGTGTGATCGGACAAGCCTGAAAAACACTACCTCATGCGGGATCTGTATTCACTGGGAGTATAGCCGTATTTGCGGACGAACTGCTGGGCAAAATAGCTCTGGTGCGAAAAGCCGCAGGCTGCGCTGATCTCCGCGACAGAGTTCTGGGAATCGCAGAGCATGCTGCGGCTGATCGTGAGGCGGTGGTGGTTCAGGTATTCGATCGGTGTAACGCCGACATAAGCCTTAAATAACTGACAGCATCTTGTGCGGCTGACGCTTCCTGCAGAGGCGATCTGCTCGAGCGTCAGCCTTTCCATATAGTGCTGCTGGATGTAGGAAAGGATCTTATCCAGGGTCTCCCGGGTAGCCGGGGACTCTGATTTAATGGAGCCGGATTCCGGTTTGTTCAGGATATAGAGCCTCGACATGATCAGGTGAATGATCCCGATGAATTCCATGTAAGAGGACATGAAAGTAACTTCCTGATAGTCGATCAGATGATCCATCATCCAGACGATCTCCCTGCAGTATTTGTCGGAAGCCTGCAGGTAAAGGCAGGAAGGCGCAAGGGGAGAAAGGAGCTGCCTTACGATCTCTTCCCCGATCGCGATCTCGTGGCGGAAAACGCGGGGATTGATCAGCATGCAGATAAAACTGCAGTCATCCTGATCCGTCGTGAGCTGATGCAGGCGCCCTTTATTGATAAACAGGAAATCTCCTGCTTCCATCTCGAAGGATTCATCCTCAATGACGGCCTTCATGCGCCCGGACTGCAGGCGGACCAGTTCTATATCGTCATTTCTGTGGAGTCCCGTCTTCTTCCCCTTAAAATCCGAGAGCCTTCGCTGCACGAGGTAAACGGGCAGATCGGGTACATTATAGTGGTTGTTCAGTTTGACATTTTCGGGAAGAATAATTGGCATACAGTTTTCCTTTTGCCCGCATGACCAGCGCGCAGAGTCCTTTTTTTATTCATAAGGCCGGCATATAATTTTCCGGCTGCCTGATTATCATAGGATACATGTATAAATAACTACGGAGCAGTAATATATATAAATAATAGCATGTTCAGTTTACGATTTTTATAAATTTCTGGAAAATAGTGATAGATTTGGGTTTTCTGAGGTAATATTATTACAAAAGATAAAGACATTGCATCCCCGCAAACAGATGCTACCCCGATTAAGTTCTTTATCGCCTTTTTCAAAGAACCCGGCAGTTTCTGCCGGGTTCTTGTATTATCTTGTATTATGTGGAGTAGTTTTGGAGATTTGCTCTGTACAGCCTATTTATGGTACTCTCTGCCTGCGCTGATCATGAATCCGCGATAGATCTGCTCCAGGATCAGTACTCTTGTCATCATATGGGTAAAAGTCAGGTCCGAGAGCTTCCACCTGACGTCGGCGCGGCGGACAAGCTCCCCGGAGGGACCAAGCGATCCCGCAATGACAAAGACGAGCCTCTGGCTGCTCTGTGTCCAGCTTTCAAGACGGGCAGAGAACTCCTCGCTGGACCATTCCGTTCCGTGCAGGTCCAGCAGGATCACCTTGTCCTGCGGACGAATCTTTTCCAGAACCCTCGCGCCCTCTTTTTCTTTTACTAGCTGCGCTTCTTTTTCCCTGTCAGTGTGAACATCCGGTTCATCCTTCACTTCCAGGACCTCTGTTTTGCAAAAAGCGGAGAGTCTTTTTACGTACTCATCCTGCAGGCTCTGCAGGGCTTTGTCTTTCAGTTTCCCTATGGCGATAATCGTTATATTCATGGTTTTCCTGTATTGGCTGCATTGTAAGGAATGCCGGTGCTTTATGGCAGCTATGGTCAGCACTGCCCGTGATTCAAGACAGCTATGGTCAGCACTGCCCGTGATTCAAGACAGCTATGCTCAGCACTGCCCGTGATTCAAGACAGCTATGGTCAACACTGCCGCAAAAAAGCGCTGTAAGCAGAGGGAATAGCGTAGTTCTCTCTTATTTCCTCAGGGGTCCTCAAAAGGATATCCGGGGGATCAGAAGGGGCAGCTGTCTCATCTGTCAGCACCTCATATCCGTTCATTAACCATTCCCGGTGTGTAAAAATATGCCTTGCCGGTTCAAGCGGGATGAGCTTTAACGGCTCGAAGCCAAGAGAGCGCAGGTATGTGAGGGAAGCTTTAATACCAAGATGCCCATCGGTCGCAGGAAACTCATAGAGGCCTGCGAGCAGGCCTGTCTGCGGTCTTTTCCGAATGGCTGTTTTTCCTCCGCAGCGGATCAGATAGACGGTCTTTTTCTCGACCCGCCTCGCCTTTTTAGGGGGCATGACTGGCCAGGGGAGATCTTCTGGATCCGTATTCCCTGCCCGGATCGATGCGGCTGTCGCGCAGGAGCCTTCCCAGGGGCAGGCGGCGCATCTGGGAGCGCTGTTTGCCAGGCAGATGCCCGAACCCAGGTCCATCAGAGCCTGGTTGTAATCGCCGGGTCTTTCCAGTGAGGAGCTGCATGCATTCATGCGGGAGAGGTGCCATGCTGTGGCTGCCTTTATGGCAGCCGGCGTGCGTATATCGTCTTCACAGCAGGTCATTCGCGCAAAGACGCGCAGAAGATTCCCATCGACTGCCGGCAGGACCTTTCCAAACGCGATCGAAGCGATCGCAGCACAGGTATAGGTTCCGATCCCGGGGAGGCGGAGGATCTCTTCCGGATCAGAAGGCATCCTGCCATTATATTGTTCCTCGATCACGACAGCGGCTTTATGAAGATTTCTGACGCGGCTGTAATACCCAAGCCCCTCCCAGAGCTTCAGGCACTGCTCCTCGGAAGCTTCTGCCAGCGCCCGGATCGTGGGAAGCGCCTGCAGAAATCGCGCATAATATCCTTTGACGGCTTCCACGCGGGTCTGCTGCAGCATTATTTCCGAGAGCCAGACATGATAAGGCGTTGGATCCTCCCTCCAGGGCAGGCTCCGCTTATTGGCATCATACCAGGCAAGCAGCAGGTCCGATAAATTTTCAGGGGTATTTTTTTCCATATACAGTACTGATTTACGATTCAAAGAGCATCACGATTCAAAGAGTATCATGACTCAAAGTGCAGGTTTATGAATAGACTGCTTTCTTTTATCTGGGAGTTTTTTCATAATTCTGCGATGGCTTTGAACAGCTCTACATTCTCATCAGAGTGCTCGACCTGCCTGGAATAGATATGCGCAATATCGATCATATCCTCCAGACGGAAGACGCCATCATTGTGCTCACAGCGCAGCGCGCTCATGATCTCCATCAAAATGAGGCTCCGCTCGATGAGGCGCCTGCTGGAGAGCGCCAGCGGATCTTCCTCAAACCATCCGTCTATCCAGTATCTCCAGACGAGATAGACAGCTATTTTCTCAAACCAGAGCGGAAGCTCCGCGCATCCGGCGTGATAAAGCGCACAGATCAGGGACGGAAGCTCTGCCTGGCGGCTGTCAATTTCTGCCAGAATCTCAGTCCAGCCGCTGCCGAGGACCTCGAGCTGATGCAAAAGCGGCAGCAGGTCCCGGATCTCGGACATCGCGATGTCGGAAGGATCAGCCGCTTCCGCAAAGCCGGAAGAATCCCTCGTTTCAGTGATCGCGGAAAGCGGTGTAATGCCAAGCACTGCAAGCCGCTCGTTAAGCGGCAGGGAACGATCCTGAAGAGCGGCTATAGCTGCATCACGGCCTTCGATCAGCTGCTGCAGCAGTGCTTCCTGTTCTTCCGAGATCTCTTCGCCGTCTGCGGGATCTTCCATTCGTTCATAGACGATTTTTCCGCTATCTGAAAACAGAAGGCGTCCCAGCTCCATACAGGAGACGCTGAGGTCGATCTGCTCGTAATTGCCGATCTCCATATAATAGCGGGGATATTCCGTGCAGACACGGCAAAGGCTTTCCTCTCCCAGGGCGGAATAGATCTCGCAGAGATTTTTATCATCCAGAAAAGGACAGCGTCCCTCTTTCGTCAGCGGGAAATACTTTTCGTCGCCGTCTTCCACCATGTGGCTGCGGATCTTCTCGCCGATCTTGCCGGGAACGACCTTATAGTAATAGTACATGTCCTCGTCGACATCCACTTCCCAGCCGGCACAGCAGGTATCGGGACAGCGGTCCGCTATACAGCGGAAGCGGTTGTAGTATTCAGGATATTCAATGATCATTTTAATTCTGGCTTTCTAATCTTTTTCTTTTTGGACTCAATAAACAGGCAGGCTGTTTTATGACAGGACGGAACGCGCCTGCTCCAGCCGCATTTCAAACAGGTGGTAAAAATCTTCCACCGGGGAATAAGGCGTCGCATAGAAGACCTGCAGGAAAAACAGGTTCAGCCGCTGCTGGTATTCAGGATCTTCTATAGCAGCGAGTGTTTCCTGCGCCTGTCTTACAAAATAGTGCCAGCTGCTGATAAAGGCTTCGTACTGCTTCAGGTCCGTTACTCCCAGCCACTGTTCGACACGGACCTTCGATTTCCCGGGTTTGGGGCAGGCATCCTCGACTACAAAGTACCGGAAGCCAGTACCATCGTAGTCCCTGCCGAGCGGAAACAGCCGGCAAAGTCCCGGACGGAAAGCATGAATAGAGCAGCGCCCATCTTCATTAAGAAAACTGCAGGCCGGG
>JAFTFD010000245.1 GCA_017449745.1 Lachnospiraceae bacterium | reverse complement strand
CGGCTGGCCGTAAGCCTGATCCCGACGCAGTCCAGCCTGTCGTTCAGCTCCTGGAGGATCTCCTCCAGCTCTTTAGGGTTCTCGCTGTAATAGGCATCATCCAGATGAACACGAAGGATCGTGTGGTGGCTTTTCAGGTCAGGGCTCTCCTGCTTATTCAGCTCTGGGTCCCCTGGCTTATTCAGCTCTGGATCTTCCGGCCTGACGGCAGCTGCCGGCTTTGTTTCCGTTTTCTTTTTTCCCGGCATGTTATCTCGCTTTCTGTAATGTCTGTAAAAACGCCCTCTTCTCCTGCAGCATGAGAGCTGCGCTGTCTGCGCTGTCATAAATATTCCGGCGTCCTGCTTATTGTAGCATTTTATTGGCTTTCCTGTCCTCTTAATATCTATGTGCTCGGCTATTTGTGATCCGGATGATCAGGCGGAGTTCCCCGCCGCCTGTTTTCTCGTAACGAACCAGAGGCCGTTTTCCTCGTAAAATAATTGGATCTCCTGGTTCAGGATCCTGCAGGTATAACAGATCCCGGCGCCGCCCGCCTTCCGGCTCGCCATCCGCTGCACGCGGCTGATGTGGTCGATCTCGTATTTTCTCCCGCTCTCCCAGACTAAAGACACCGGGAGAAGCTGCCCGTCGGTAGTAAACCTGGCAAGGACCTCCACATACGCTTTATACGGGTTTCCCTCCGTTACCTCCGGCATCTTCTCATGCAGGGTTACCGGACCGGAGACCTGTATTTCCCTGTGATAGTCATAAACCCCCATTCTCCTTACCTCATGCCGTTTCCTCTTTCAGGTTTCCTCTTTCAAACAGCCGGAACAGTTTTCCTGAAAGCTCTGCATTTTTCCATGATCATTTTTCAATGATCATTTTTTCAAAAGCAGCCCTGCATTTTCCCATCACCCCTGCAGCAGGATCTGCTCCGCGCCGCTCCGGTTTCCTCTCTCCAGATAGGAGTGCGGGTGCACCATGTGATCGTCCGCCGTCGCGTTGAGCGAGGACAGGTACCGGTCGCGGTACATGATCCCCCGCTGTATGGAGCCGTATCCGAAGCGCCTGCGGATATCGTCCGCCGCCCTGTCCGCCGCAAGCAGCTTTTCGCGCCGCACCGGATCCGAAAAGAGCGAGATCTGCCAGGGAATATCCTCCGGCTTTAAGTCCGCGACCCGGACTCCAATGCTCCGGATCGGCCTCTCCCAGTGATAGACCTCATGAAAGAGCTCCATCGCCGTGGCCTCGATCTCGTGGGAGATATTCGTCGGAACTGTGATCTTGCGCTGTCTACCGACGCTGAAAAGCTCGTTATCCCTGACGTAGACCTCGATCACATCCCCGACGAATCCGTTATCCCGGCAGCGTTTCGCCACGCTCTCCGACAAAAGATAGAGCACCAGCCTGACGTCTTCATCGTTCTCCAGGTCCCTGGGCGTCGTCGTGCTGTTCCCGATGCTCTTGATCGACGCCTGTGTGTGCTCCCGGCTCACCGGCGTCTGGTCCTGCCCCCTGGCAAAAACGGACAGCATCAGCCCGATCTTGCCGAAGGCCCTGTACAGCATATCCGGATCCGTCTCCGCAAGCTCGCCGATCGTTGTTATGCCGAAGTTATAAAGCTTCCGCTTCGTCGCCCTCCCGACATACAAAAGGTCCTCAACCGGAATTTTCCAGACGATATCCTTATAATTTTCCCTGGAGAATTCCGTGATGGCATCCGGCTTCCTGTAATCGCTGCCCAGCTTTGCGTAGATCTTGTTCCAGGAGACGCCGACGCTCACCGTGATCCCGATCTCCTTTTTGATCCGGTCGCTGATCTCCTTTGCGATCCGCATTCCGTCCCCCTTGATCCCGCAGCTGGCCGTCGTGTCCAGCCAGGCCTCATCCAGCCCGAAGGACTCGACGAGATCCGTATATTCTCCGTAGATCTCCCGGATCATCCTGGAAAACTTGATATACAGGTCCATTCTCGGCGGTACGAAGGTGATCTCCGGGCAGGCCTGTCTCGCCTGCCACAGGGCCATTCCGGTCTTCACCCCCCGCTTCTTCGCTATATAGTTTGCCGTCAGCACGATGCCGTGCCTCGCCTCCGGGTCTCCGCCGACCGCCATCGGGATCGACCAGAGCCTCGGCTGATGCAGCATCTCTACCGACGCGTAAAAACAGTTGCAGTCACTGTGCAGGATCGTTCTGTCCATATCCTTATCACTGGCCTCATCCGGGGCTCCTTTCCTGTCTCAAACCTTCTCAGGCCTTCTCAAACTGTCTCAAACCTTTTCAGGCCTTGTTCAGGCCTTGTTTGAACCTTGATCAGGCTTTGATCAGGCTTTTTTCAAACGGTTTCTTTATGAAACTTCCGGAAGTTTCTCATTTTGCAGTTGACTTCCGTAACTTCCGATGTTACGCTTATCCGGAGGTTTCTCCTGTGACACGAATTATAGCAGACACAGGAAGTTTGTCAACGGTAAATCGGAAGTTATGAAAATATTTTTTCCTCCGCACCAGAAAGGCAGTGATTATGACATTCGGTGAAAAGTTAAGAGAAACCAGGATCGCGCTCAATCTCTCCCAGACGGAGCTCTCCCAGCTGACCGGCCTGTCGGAGCGCTCCCTCTATACCTATGAGCAGCTGAATACCCGCCCCCGCAACAGTAATCTCAGGAAGCTGGCCGAGGCCCTGAACGTTTCCCCCGACTACCTTCTGGATGACGATGAGACGGATCCGCACAAATATTTTGACAGTGCCAGAATGATCGACGATGTGAAAAAGGAATTCGGGACAAAGGGCGCGCGCGAGGCGCACGACGTCCTGGAGAGAGCCGGCGCACTTCTGGCCGGCGGCGAACTGGATGAAGACGCCAAGGATGCCTTTTTCCAGTCCCTGATGGAGGTCTATCTGGATTCCAAGAAAAACGCGCGGGAGCGATATACCCCCAAGCGGCAGCGCGTCGCCCGCAGCAGGCGGAACAGGAAAGCGGAAGAATAATGAGGTAGCGATTTGTATAATGCGGACTATATCATTCAGACAGTAGAAAAGCTCAGGAAAAAATACAGGACAAAGGATCCCTATGAGCTGTGCAGCGCCATGCATATCGTCCTGTACCGCAAGGATCTGCAGAAAAAACTCAAAGGGTTCTTCTTCTACCAGTCCCGCCAGAAGAGCATCGTCGTTGACAGCAATGTCAACCCGGTCCTGGAGCGGATCCTGATCGCCCATGAACTGGGCCACGCCGTCCTGCACAAGGAGGTGGCTATGATGCACGGATTCCAGGAGATGGAGATGTTCGAGGGCACGGCAAAGCCGATGGAGTACGAGGCAAATCTTTTTGCCGCGGAGCTCCTTCTGGACGACGAAGAGGTGCTGGAGCATCTGCGGGACCAGACCTTTTTTGAGACCGCTGCCGCCCTGGAGATACCGGCGGCCCTTCTGGACTTCAAGCTCACGACGCTCCGGGCAAAGGGAGAGTGTTTTTCCTCCTCTTCCCCGATAAACAGCAAGGCTGATTTTCTCAAGGATGACTGCGGAGCTTATGACCAGATGTCATTTTAGAACAACGGGAGATGCAATATGAACGGATCGATCCTGTATATTAACGCATGTGTGCGGAAAGAGTCCAGGACAGAAAAGCTGGCACAGAAACTGCTTGCGAAGCTGGACAGACCTTATGAGGAGATACGCCTGGAGGACATCTCCTTCCCCGCCGTTAACGGGGATTTTCTGATGAAACGCGACCTGCTCCTCTCCCGGGGAGATCTTCAGGATCCGATGTTTGATCCTGCCCGGCAGTTTGCCGAAGCGCAGGCCATTGTGATCGCCGCGCCGTATTGGGACCTCTCTTTCCCCGCCATGTTAAAACAGTATCTGGAACAGGTCAATGTCGTGGGGATCACCTTCAAATACTCGGAGGAAGGCGTGCCGATCGGCCTCTGCAGGGCAGATAAACTCTTTTATGTGACCACCGCCGGAGGATATTATGTCCCGGAGGAATTCGGCTTCGGGTACGTCAAGGCTCTGGCCCAGAATTACTACGGCATCCAGGAT
>JAFTFD010000244.1 GCA_017449745.1 Lachnospiraceae bacterium | reverse complement strand
CAGCGTAGCACAGAAGGAATTCACCCAGTATTTCCCGCAGCCGGGCTGGGTTGAGCATGACGCAAACGAGATCTGGCAGACACAGCTGTCTGTGGCCAGGGAAGCGATGCACAAGATCGGTGCCGAATTTTCCCAGATCGCGGCGATCGGGATCACCAACCAGAGAGAGACCGCGATCGTCTGGGACAAGATCACCGGCCAGCCGATCTGTCATGCGATCGTCTGGCAGTGCAGGCGCACGGCGGACTATGCGGAGTCCTTAAAAGAAAGAGGGATGACGCAGTTCTTCCGTGAAAAGACCGGTCTCGTGATCGATCCTTATTTTTCCGCGACGAAGGTGCGCTGGATCCTTGACAACGTGGAGGAAGCTCGTGAGAAGGCAGAGCGCGGTGAGCTCCTGTTCGGCACGGTGGATACCTGGCTGATCTACAAGCTCACCAAGGGAAGAGTCCACGTCACGGATTATTCCAATGCTTCCCGCACCATGATGTTTAACATTAACACGCTGGACTGGGACGATGAGATCCTGGCGGAGCTTGGTATTCCGAGGAGCATGCTGCCTGAGGTAATGCCCTCAAGCTGCATTTACGGGCAGAGCGATTCCGAGTTCTTCGGAGGACCGATCCCGATCTCCGGGGCGGCCGGAGACCAGCAGGCGGCGCTGTTCGGGCAGGCATGTTTTGCCCCTGGTGAGGCGAAAAATACCTATGGAACCGGCTGCTTCCTGCTGATGAATACGGGAGAACAGCCTGTATTCTCTGAAAATGGCCTGCTGACCACGATCGCCTGGGGCCTCAATGGCAAGGTACAGTATGCGCTGGAAGGTTCCGTCTATGTCGCCGGCGCAGCGATCCAGTGGCTCAGGGATGAGCTCAAACTCGTGGACGGCGCACCGGATTCCGAATATTTTGCGACCCGCGTCGATGATACTGCGGGATGCTATGTTGTGCCGGCATTTACGGGTCTCGGAGCTCCTTATTGGGATCCGTACGCGCGCGGCGTGATCACCGGCCTTACGCGCGGTGTCAACAAATATCACATCATTCGCGCGACGCTGGAGTCTCTGGCGTTCCAGACCTGCGACGTGCTTGGCGCAATGGAAAAAGAGTCCGGCATTCACCTGACAGCTCTCAAGGTCGACGGTGGCGCCTGCAGGAATAATTTCCTGATGCAGTTCCAGTCGGATATCATGGACACGCAGGTACTGCGTCCGAAGTGCGTCGAGACGACGGCGATGGGCGCTTCGTATCTCGCAGGCCTGGCTGTCGGCTACTGGAACGATCTGGAAGATGTCCGGGACAACTGGGCGGTCGAGACGGTATTTGAGCCGCAGATGAGCCAGGAGCGCAGGGAGAAAGAACTGCACGGCTGGGAGCAGGCTGTCAAGGCTACTTTTGGCTGGGCAAGGTAAGGAGAAAAACCATGATCTATGATGTAGTAATAATCGGAGCCGGTGTCACGGGCAGCGCCGTGGCGCGTGAGCTCAGCAGATATGAGGCGAATGTATGCGTCCTGGAAAAAGGAGAGGACGTCTGCAGCGGCACCTCAAAAGCCAACAGCGGAATCGTCCACGCCGGCTATGACTGCCAGGTCGGTTCCATGATGGCCAGAATGAATGTGCGCGGCAATGAGCTCATGGGCCAGCTCGCCGAGGACCTTGATATTCCGTTCAAGAGGATCGGCTCTCTTGCTGTCTGTAACGACAAGGACAGGATGAACGACCTGCAGGCTCTCTATGACAGAGGCATACAGAACGGCGTCAAGGGGCTGCAGATCTTAAACCGAGAGGAAGCGCTGGAGATCGAGCCGAACCTCGCTGATGGGGTGGTCGCAGTCATGTATGCGCCCAGTGCCGGCATCGTCTGTCCCTTCCGCCTGAACATCGCCCTTGCGGAAAACGCAAACCGCAACGGCGTCGAATTCCGCTTCAACACAAAGGCGGAAGCGCTCTGCTGCGATGAGGACGGCATCTGGCACATCCGCACGAACAACGGAGAATACCTGACCAGGACAGTGGTCAATGCGGCCGGCGTCTACGCAGACGTCTTCCACAACATGGTCAGCGAAAAGAAGATCCACATCACAGCCCGCCGCGGCGACTACTGCCTGCTGGATAAGACTGTCGGGAACTTTGTCAGGCACACTGTCTTCCAGCTGCCTACAAAATACGGCAAAGGCATCCTTGTCAGCCCGACCGTGCACGGAAACGTTCTGGTCGGACCGACGGCATTTGACATTGAAGATAAAGAAGCGACCGCGACCACAGCGGAAGGGATCGATGACCTGACCGCAAAGGCAGCCCTCAGCATGAAGAACATTCCGATGAGACAGGTCATCACTTCTTTTGCGGGACTGCGGGCACATGAAGACGGACACGAGTTCATTCTCGGCGAAGTCGCGGATGCCCCCGGCTTCTATGACTGTGCGGGTATCGAATCGCCGGGCCTTACCTCCTGCCCTGCGATCGGCGAGTATACGAGCGGGCTGATCAGGGACGCCCTGGGCCTTAAAAATAAGGAGAACTGGATCGGCACGGAAAAGGATGTCCTTGATCCCTCCGCGCTGTCCATCGAAGAAAGAAACGAACTGATCCGCAAAGAGCCGGCTTACGGAACGATCATCTGCCGCTGCGAATCCATATCCGAGGGAGAGATCCTGGATGCGATCCGGCGTCCTCTCGGCGCCCGGAGCCTGGACGGCGTCAAGCGCCGCACCAGAGCGGGAATGGGCCGCTGCCAGGCCGGATTCTGCAGCCCCCGTGTCATGGAGATCCTGCAGAGAGAGCTGGGACTGCCCATGGAAGAGATCACCAAGAGCGGCGGCCGGTCAACGATCGTCAGTTCCAGAACAAAGGAGGATGCATGATGGCGGATACAGTGCATACAGCAGAAACAACAGCGAGAGAGTATGATATCGTCATCGTCGGCGGAGGTCCCGCGGGACTTGCGGCTGCAGCGGCGGCGAAGCGCGCCGGAAATGACAGCATTCTGATCCTGGAGAGAGACCATGAGCTGGGAGGGATCCTGAACCAGTGCATCCACAACGGATTCGGACTGCATACATTTAAGGAAGAGCTGACAGGTCCGGAATATGCCTGGAGATTCATTCAGCAGGTCTACGATCTCGGAATCGAATACAAGCTTAACACCATGGTCATGGATATTTCGGAGGATCGCGTCGTCACGGCGATGAACCGGGAGGATGGCATGTTCCAGATCCGGGCCAAGGCAGTGATCCTGGCCATGGGCTGCCGCGAGAGGCCCAGGGGTGCCCTGAATATTCCCGGATATCGCCCTGCGGGTATTTTTTCTGCAGGTACCGCGCAGCGTCTGGTAAATATGGAGGGCTATATGCCCGGAAAAGAGGTCGTGATCCTCGGTTCCGGCGACATCGGCCTGATCATGGCGCGCCGTATGACATTGGAAGGCGCAAAGGTCAAGGTCGTGGCGGAGCTGATGCCTTACTCCGGCGGCCTGAAGAGAAATATCGTGCAGTGCCTGGATGACTTCGGCATTCCGCTCAAGCTCTCCCACACTGTCGTGGATATTGAAGGCAAAGAGCATATCACTGCCGTCACGATCGCGGAAGTCGGTCCGGACAGAAGGCCTGTTCCCGGAACAGAGGAGAGATATACCTGCGATACACTGCTCCTGTCCTGTGGACTGATCCCGGAAAACGAGCTCTCCAAGGCTGCGGGAGTCGAACTCTCCCCCGTGACCAGCGGACCTGTCGTCAACGAGAGCCTGGAGACCAGCATTCCCGGTGTTTTTGCCTGCGGAAATGTTCTGCACGTGCATGATCTCGTCGACTATGTCTCCGAGGAGGCTGCGAGAGCCGGTGAGAACGCGGTAAAATACATACAGGGGCTCGGTGAAGCGCAGAACGAAGGCGCGGCCGATCCTGCAGCAGAGGCGCGCAGGATCACACTGATCGCAAAACAGGGCGTACGTTACACCGTTCCTTCCACGATCGATCCGGAGAAAATGGACGATCTGCTGACGGTGCGCTTCCGCGTGGGCGACGTCTACAAGGATTCCTATGTCAGTGTCTATTTTGATGACGAGCGCGTCTCGCATATGAAAAAGCGGATCATCGCTCCAGGCGAGATGGAGCAGGTCATCCTGCAGAAGAGCAAACTTACCGGGGCAGGGATCAGGAATATCACGATCATGATCGAGAAAGAATGACAGGATCCCTGATGCAGTATTTTTGCTGAAGAAGAGCGATCTTTGCATTACATCTGGTAAGAATATATATAGAATGGAGAATCGTGTGAAAAATGTGCTGATGCACATTTTTCTCACTAATTTGAGCCGCAAGCGTCTCAAATCCCGATTCAGGAGAATTCGCCTGCGCGAAATTCTCCTGCGGATGCCTGCGCTGGCGCTTCGGCATGGAGGAATAAAATGGAAAAAAGGGAGCTGACCTGCATCGGATGTCCCATGGGATGCCTGGTGACAGTGGAAATGGAAGGGCAGGAGGTCCTGAGCGTATCCGGAAATACATGCAAAAAAGGCGAGATCTATGCCCGTAAAGAAGTCGTTGACCCGACCAGGATCGTCACCTCCACAGTCAGAATTGAAGGCGGCGACAAGCCCAGACTGTCTGTAAAAACCAAATCGGATGTGCCGAAGAACCGGATCCATGATGTTATGGAAGAGATCAACAGGTGTGTCGTAACCGCGCCGGTCCACATCGGGGATGTCGTCATTGAGAACGCGGCCGGGACGGGAGTGCCCGTCATCGCCACCAGAAATGTGGAAGCTGTACTCGGATAAGAAGGGAAAGGAATTAGAATATGAGAGAAGAGAATTGCATTTTCTGCAGGATCGCAAACGGAGATATTCCGTCCAGAACCGTTTACGAGGATGAACAGTTCAGGGTGATCCTCGACATGGGACCCGCAACGAAGGGACACGCTCTTGTTCTGCCAAAGGACCATTATGCGGATCTGTTTGCCATGCCGGAAGAGAAGGCCGCAGAAGCGATGAAGACGGCAAAGAAGGCCGCAGCGATCTTAAAGGAAAAACTCGGAGCGGACGGACTCAACGTCGTACAGAACAACGGCGCGGCAGCGGGACAGACAGTGCAGCACTTCCATATTCATCTGATCCCCAGGTATCAGGGTGACAACGCGCACATCCTCTGGAACCCCACGGAGCCGACAGCAGAAGAGCTGGACGCAGTGCTCGCGCAGATCAAGGGATAATATAAAATTATTTTCCGAAAGGATCATAAGCAGCGCAATGATCTGGAGACCACAAACTGTTGTGGTCTCCATTTTTAGCAAATACCATATATTTTATATAGGTAGAAACGCGCATCCGGAAGGGCGCAAAATGCCCCAAAAATGTTGGAATTTTTACGTTTTCAGCGATTGACAAACCGAAATCTCACTTGTATAATACGTTATGCTCCGTTGAAGAGCGAAATAGAATATGAACACTTTCGTTCAGGCTAGGGAGTAATACTCAAGAGGCTGAAGAGGCGCCCCTGCTAAGGGTGTAGGTCGGCTAAAACCGGCGCGAGGGTTCAAATCCCTCTTACTCCGCTCGCAACTGCAATTCACAGCTGTGATGTAGTAACGAAATTTCAGAGTTGTGAAAAAACAAGTTGCAATTCAGAAAACTCGATGCTATAATACATCACGCCGCTGAAAAAGCGGCGGTGTTTTTTCTAAGAGACAACATCGAACTTCAAAAAAATTGAAAAAAGATGTTGACAAAAGAAAAGCCACGATGTAATATATACGAGTTGCGTCTCACGGACGTGACGCCGGAGAGATCTCCGGTGAGGAACCTTCCCAATCAAATACGTGACAATCAAATAGAAATGCAACCCTGAAGATT
>JAFTFD010000243.1 GCA_017449745.1 Lachnospiraceae bacterium | reverse complement strand
GAGAAGGAATTCCTGGCAAAGGATAAGATTTTAAGTGAAGGCATTCCTGTTCAGGAAAAAACTTACGAGGAATTGAAGCAGATCGCAGAGTACACCCATTCAGAAGAGTATCTGCCGGAACTTATGTGAGTTTAAAATAACGGGAGTGTATTGTGGACGCGTTCCTGGAATGTGTCCAGATGACGCGATCCATGTGATTCAGAAGGAGAGAAAATGAGCAAAAAGGCAATCGTATCCGGCGCAAGCCGGGGAATCGGGAAAGGCATCGCGCTGGGACTGGCAAAAGAGGGGTATGACCTTGCTATTTCCTATGCGAGCAAAGTGGATGCGGCAAAGGAGCTGGCAGAGCTGGTCAAGGAAAAATACGGGAGAGATGTGTATTATTTCCAGGCAAAATTGGAAGAGCCGGGAGCCTGCGACAGGTTCTTTAACAAGGCAGTAGAAGCGCTTGGAGGTCTGGACGCGCTGGTAAACAACGCCGGAAAGACGATCTGCGAGCCGATCTATGGAATCACTGAGGAGCAGCTGGATCATCTCCTGAATCTGGATTTCCGCAGCAATGTCCTGATGATGCGCAACGCGACCAAGTATATGATCGAGCACGGCACAAAGGGTGCGATCGTCAATATCACTTCCTCCAGGGGAGAGCGCGCCTATCCGGAGTGCGGCATCTACTGCGGCCTTAAGGCAGGCCTTAATCATGCGATCAAACCCTTTGCCCTCGATGTTTCCGCATATGGTATTCGCATCAATAACGTCGCGCCCGGCGCGACAAGGGTCAGAACAAAAGAAGAACTGGCCAAAAACGACGGCGACGACCAGAAGGATTATTTCTGGAGACCGGAATTCCTGGGACAGGATGCGGCAGGTATCCGGAGTGATTTCTGGGACGAGCTGGGAGAAGCGATCCCGCTCGGCAGAGCCGGCACGCCGGAGGATATTGCAAACGCGGTGTGCTTCCTGGTGTCTGACAAGGCGTCCTATATCACCGGTATCACGCTTCGCGTCGACGGTGGACTGATCCTGCCGGGCATGCCGGAAGGTTTTGCCGGCCAGGGCGGCCTGGCTGCCGGAGGCTGGGGAAGACCTGAGCCAATAAAATAAGGCAGGACTGTAAAACCAGATATGAACAGAAAAAGGGCAGATGAAAGGATTAATCTACTTTCATCTGCCCTTGATTTATTGGAAAATCAGTTCTATTGAAAAATCAGTTCCGCCAGATGCCGCGCGTCTGCACCGCCCTCCTTAGCGCCGGAGGTGCAGACGTTGCAGTAGCATACGACTTTTTCGGATCCGTAGAGTGCTGCATGCTCACGGAGTTTCTCCTTCCACTGCGCCTGCGGGACCGGCGTGATGAACGGCGTCAGATATTCCTTGTAGTATTTCGGCGCCAGTTCGATGTTGTTCGGATAGGCGGGGTGGAAGAGGAAGGATCCGTCATAGGTCTCCTGATCGCGGTTGTTTTCCATCTCCAATACCCGGGCATTCATTTTTGCAAGACAGGTGCGTACGGCGTCCTGCAGGGAGTGATACCCGCGGGCGCGGAAGCAGTCCTGAACAAGATACGTTTCTCCATTCAGATCCGGCCAGTCAAATGTCTCCCTTTCAAGCAGAAACTCAAACAGGTTGATCTGCCTGACATCCGGTCTCATTTCCTCAAGCAAATGCATGCAGCTCATGCAGACTGTCACGATCGTATCTTCGGCAGAAGGAAGAGAAGTCGTCACCTTACAGCAGCCTGCCACGGTCACATCCGGCTGGCAGTCCATATAGCTTCTTATTTTTGCTGCAGTCTCAGGAAAGTGTTTTTGAAAGTTGCAGCTGGGAAAGTAAATATACATTTCTTCATCGCTTTCTGCTTATCTATTCTTAGAGTTCATTCAGTTTATTCCCGAATAGCGAGGATCGCCATGTAAGGCTTTCCGGGCATTATGACGCGTGTCATGCCGGAGACGCCGCTCATCACGGTTTCTCTTGTCATCTCCCAGGTATCAAGGAGCTCGATCCGGTAAGTGCCGTCCTGGGGAAGCATTATATCGGCAGCCGAGCAGCACTGGGAATCCTTATAGAAGAGAAAAGCGGAGTCATCCGCAGTCTTCCCTGCAAACTCAAATTCCACAGAAAGAAACTTGTCTCTTTCCGCAGGGCCCATATCGATCAGCCCCTGGATAAAGGTGCGGTATCCGTCCGGAACACCGGCAAGGAAGGCACGGATCTCATCATCGCTCTTTCCTGCCATTGCGCCAAGACCGGCAGGGGCTGCTTCAAGAGGTCCCGGAAGGTTCTCAATGACCGACCTGAGGAAGGCGATCCTGGCCGGGGATTCCCCGTGGAGCCTGCCTCCGCGAGCCCACCATACTACTTCGGACTCTCCAGTTGCCGTATTCAGCTCAGCCTCTTTTGTTCCCGGGAAGAAGGTCTCCCCGTGTGTGCAGTAGCCGCCGCATGTGGTCACATGCCAGAAATGCTGTGTCATCTGCCTGCAGGATAGGTTGCCACAGGATTCAGGGACCGTTCCCTCATAGCGGCACTCATCAAATAGCACAGGTTTTTTGAATTTTTGCTGCAGCTCGCCTACGCGATACATCTGTTTGGACTGCCAGGAAACATGTGTGACGTTCGGGCGTGACCAGTCCCAGGGCTTTAAGCAGTTGTGGTTGGACAGAAGGTGATGGAACGGGTCATTTGCAGCAACGAATTCTTCGATCTCATTCCAGTCCTCCAGAGATTTTGCCCGGCACAGATCATATTCATTGGCAAGGCTCCACCATACGTTCGGGAAGGCGGAAAGTCTCCGCAGCAGATAGTCGAGATAGACCAGGTTGTCCTGCTGCGGCATGGTGGCAAATCCCCAGCGGTCGTAGGGGTGGAAGAGGATCAGGTCGGCCTCGATTCCAAGAGCCGCCAGCTTTTTGAGCTTATTTTCAAAGGCATCCCAGAACTCATAGCAGGGATGATGGACGTCCCAGTTATTCACGGAGGCATCCGTGACCTCGCTCATAGGAGCTACCTGGCTGCCTTCTTCCACTTCAAAAGTGAGACCTTCACCAGCCTTGCTGCGCTTAAAAGCATAGTATTTCGGGTTGTTGTGATTGTAGTTGTAGTGCTTGGGGAAAACGCACAGGCGGACTTTGTTAAAAGGAGAATGGGACAGTGTATCAAAAGTTTCCGCCATCAGTGCTTCGGACTGATGTGCCAGTGCATAGACTGTCGTCCCAAAGCTGTAAAACCAGGTGCCGTCCGCGTGGCGCAGGTGGATCCCGTCTGCACGGACAGGGCCATGCTTTCCTTCAGCAGCAGGTTCTATTGTAAAAATACCGCTGATCGGACCATCCAGAACGCTTCCGGTCGCAGTGAAGGAATAGCGGCCGGGTCTTTCGGGCAGAAAACGTACTTTATAAGTATCATTTCCGGCATAGAAGCCTTTTACGGTCCATTCCTTCTCCCCGTCTGTGAAAACAGCGCACAGATCGATCTGGGCTTCTGATCCTTTGGGAGCAGGGGCATTCCATTCGAATTCAGCCATTTCATATTGACGCATTGTTGTAACTCCTTTTCCATTGCGAAGATATTATGTGGTACAAAGTAAGCTGCTTTTATTATTATAATGCTTTGGAGCTTTTGTTGAAAACATGACTTTCAGAATGCTTCCGGATCCGCGGCATATATCATGACCTTCAGAATGTTTCCGGATCCGCGGCATAGATCATGACCTTCAGAATGTTACCGGATCCGTGATGTGGACCATGACCTTCAGCATGCTTCCGGATTCGCGATGTGGGCCATGACCTTCAGCATTTTTCCGGATCCGCGATGTGCACCATGACCTTCAGCATGTTTCCCGGATTGCGTGAGAAATCGTGGAATGCAGCTGCGGCATCCTTCATCTCGTAAACATTTGTGATCACTTTATCCAGAGGAGCTTTTCCTTTATTTACAAGGTCGATCAGATCGAGAAAGTCTTTCTTTACCGCGTTCCTGGAGCCGTAGACATTCAGCTCCTTTTTCTGGATCATGGTATAGTCAAAATCAAGCCGCTGTTTTCCAACGCCTATGAGCACCATCCGCCCGCCAAAGCAGGCAGCATCTATGCAGTTCTGGAAAGTGGAGGGGAGTCCGACCGCCTCGATCGTGACATCGAATCCCTTTGGCTCGCAGTGCACTTTTCCGTCTCCGCCGATGAAGTTTTCTTCTCCTGTGATTTTTCGAACCTGCCGCATAAAGCTGTCAGGATCGGAGAGATCGGTGTGAATGGTTCCGTCGACGATTCCGATCGACGTCGCAAGGTCAAGCTTGCCCTGCAGGGTATCCGCAATGTAAACTTCTGCGCCGCGCATCTTTGCGGCTGCGGCTGCCAGTATTCCGATCGTTCCGGCTCCGACGACCAGGACTTTTTCTCCGGGCATTATTTCAGCTCTGCTGACACCATGGTAACTGATGCAGAACGGCTCGATCGCAGCAAGCGTTTTGGCGTCCAGTCCTTTTCCGTCGTAGCAGCGCTCCTCAGGAAGCGTAAAGTATTCCCGGAAGGCACCGTCTGTCTGGCATCCAAGGGTCTGGTTGTTCATGCAGGTATTGATACGCCCGTGCAGACACGAATAACACTTGCCACAGTTCATATAGGGGTTGCAGGTCACGATCATCCCCTTCTTTAAACCATAGGCATTATCCTCATCGACATCAACGATCTGCGCGGAAAACTCATGCCCGGGGATCAGCGGATATTTCGCATAGGCAAAGGTGCCCTTATAGGAACCGACATCACTGCCGCAGATGCCGACATACAGGAGCTTTAACAGGACTTCTCCCTTTTTGCGGACCGGCATCGGAAGATCATCGATCACGACGGCTCCTTCCTGAACGATCTCACCATTCTCATTCAGCCTGCAGGGTGCCTGAATTCTGATAGCTTTCATTGATCACCTCCGGAAAATTCATGATTTCTCAGGAATCTGATTCATAGGATTTCTTGACGATCTGTTCTATTGTTTGACTGCCGTGCTCATTTCTTCTATAAACAACTATATACCTGATTCTAACATGTTTCTATCAAAAAGTTTGCTCCAGCCAAGTTTGGTGAGGATATGTGTTAAGTTTCTTGATTTCGTCTGGTTGTTAGTCTAAACTTAGATGTTAATTAAAGTATACTTAACTAAGAATGTTTGCAGATAAAGGGAGATTTAATTGAGGAATTGATTTCCTGAATCAACCTTTTAGAAGCTTATACTCCAATAGTGTCTACTAGATTTCAAGGTTTCCTGAAACTATCTGCCCCGATTCAGGCTAATGGCTCCGGAAGTGACTACTAAATTCCTGGTT
>JAFTFD010000242.1 GCA_017449745.1 Lachnospiraceae bacterium | reverse complement strand
TCATACCCGAGCAGGACTCAGAGGTTCTTGTCGAACATGCCCTGGAGCTGTTACAGAATCCGGGATGGCTGAAGGAAAAACACCGACTCCATGCAGCACAAAAACTCCGGATCCTTGATCTGTGCACTGGGTCGGGATGCCTGATCATCAGCCTTGTACATTATCTTAGGCAGGTTCTGCCTGATCTTGACATTGAAGCTGCCGCGACAGACTTATCGGAAGCGGCACTGGCAGTGGCGGCGGAAAATACCAAAAAACATGGCCTTGAGAATGTCATAACTCTATACAGGGGAGACATGTTCAAAGCACTGGTGAAGCAGGAGTCCAACTCTGAAGATTCGACGGCAGAGAATCCGCCCAGAGAAAATCTGACATCGGAGGATCCGACCACTGAGGATTTGGCAGCAGTGAATCCGTCAGCTGAATTTGGAAACAGGTTTGACGTCATCATCTCAAATCCGCCTTACATTCCGGCGGCTGTTATAGAAACACTTCCCGAGGAGGTCCGCTGCGGCGAGCCGCATATGGCGCTGGACGGCGGAGAGGACGGACTGGATTTTTACAGGATCATTGCGGAGAATGCAAAGACCTATCTGCGGCAGGGCGGCCTCCTGATTACGGAAATCGGCTACGATCAGGGAGAAACCGTCCCGGAACTTTACCGGAAGGCCGGCATGAAAGAGATCCGCGTGATCCGCGATTACGGCGATAATGACCGTGTCGTGACAGCGATAGCTTAATACACATAAGAATTACATACAGAAAACACATACGAGAAAAGGTTATTTATGTTTGAACAACTCGAATCTGTCTGCCTGCGCTATGAAGACATTGCCCAGGAACTGGCGAGCGGGCAGGCGACAAATGATATTAAAAGATATACGGCGCTGATGAAGGAGCAGAGCGAGCTGACGCCGCTCATTGAAGCCTATCAGCAGTACAAGCAGGCCGGGCAGGACACGGAAGACGCGCTCGCAATGCTCGAGAATGAGAGCGATGAGGAAATGCGCGAGCTCGCCAAGGAGGAGCTGCAGGACGCCAAGGCCAGGACCGAAGAGCTGACGGAAAAGCTCAAGATCCTGCTGCTGCCCAAGGACCCGAATGACGACAAGAACGTCATTATCGAGATCCGTGCGGGGGCCGGCGGTGATGAAGCGGCACTCTTTGCGGCGGAGATCTACCGCATGTATGTGCACTATGCGGATGCCCGCAGATGGAAGACGAGCGTCGTCGATTTTGAAGAGATCGGCATTGGAGGCATGAAATACATCACCTTCATGATTGAAGGGAGCGGCGCATACTCGAGGCTGAAATACGAGAGCGGCGTTCACCGCGTGCAGCGCGTCCCGGAGACAGAGTCGGGCGGACGTATCCACACCTCAACGATCACGGTGGCGGTCATGCCGGAAGTGACAGAGGATATTGACATCGATATCCCGGCCGAGGACGTGCGGATGGACATCACCCGCGCATCCGGAGACGGCGGACAGGGCGTCAATACGACGGACTCTGCGGTACGTCTGACGCACATACCTACAGGCATCGTGATCTATTCCCAGACAGAGCGGAGCCAGCTGCAGAATAAGGCCAAGGCCTGGGCGCTGCTGCGGTCCAAACTCTATGATCTCGAAATGCAAAAGCGCCACGACGCGGAGGCGGACCTTCGGCGCTCCCAGGTGGGAACAGGAGACCGCTCGGAGAAAATAAGAACCTACAATTTTCCCCAGAGCCGCGTGACAGACCACAGGATCAAGCTGACGCTTTACAATCTCTCCGAAGTCATGAACGGGGATCTGGACGAGATCATCGATCACCTGACGACCGCGGACCAGGAGGCAAAACTGCTGAAGATGCAGGAATAATAAAACCAGAAAGAGAGCGATTATGGATCTACAGGAATGCAGAAAACAGCTGGACGAGATCGACAGCCAGATCGTCAGTCTCTTCGAAGAGCGCATGCGGATCGCTGAGGAAGTTGCGCAGGACAAGATCCGCACAGGAAAACGTGTTCTCGACAGACAGAGGGAACAGGACAAGTTAAACACACTGGAAGGGCTTGCTACGACAGACTTCAACAAGCGCAGCATCCGCGAGCTTTACAAACAGATCATGACGATCAGCAGAAGGCGCCAGTATCAGATCATGAATGACGCGGGGAGCCTGCACAAGCTCTCCTTTATGCCGGTGGACAAGCTGATCGATGACAACACGCGGGTCGTCTACCAGGGCGCGCCGGGTTCCTATTCGGAAGCGGCGATGCACAAGTTTTTCGGGGACGACATCTCGAATTTCTCGGTGCCTACGTTCAGGGAGGCTATGTCTGCCATTGAAGAGGGTTCCGCGGATTACGCTGTTTTGCCTATTGAGAATTCAACAGCCGGGATCGTCAGCGACATCTATGATCTTTTGTTTGAATTTGAAAACTACATCGTCGGCGAACAGATCATTCCGATCCGGCACTGCCTGATGGGAATTCCAGGGACGACAGAGGAGACTATAAAGACCGTATTTTCACACGCACAGTCCCTGATGCAGACAGAGCGGTACCTCTCGGCGCATCCGGCGTGGCAGCAGATCTCCATGGCAAACAACGCTTTTGCGGCCCAGAAGGTCGCAGCGGACCAGGATATAACGGAGGCAGCGATCGCCAGCGAGTATGCGGCGGAAAAATACGGCCTTGAGATCATCCGCAAGGGGATCAACTTAAGCGCTTCCAACTCGACCAGATTTATCATAGTCGCCAATCAGAAGATCTTCTTGCGCGGCGCGAACAAGATCAGCCTGTGCCTGGAGGTCCTGCATGAGAGCGGCGCCCTGTACAGGATCCTTTCGCACTTTATCTATAACGACCTGAACATGACCAAGATCGAATCCAGGCCGATCGAGGAGCGCAGCTGGGAGTACAGGTTCTTCATCGATTTTGACGGAAATCTGGAAGATCCTTCTGTGCGAAACGCGATCCGCGGACTCAGGGATGAGGCCCGCAGCCTTAAGATCCTCGGAAACTACTAAGAACTGTAACTATCTGGAGCAACTATCAGGATTTGCAGCAGGTTTTGTAAAACGACCGACCCAAATATGACGGAGGCTGAATGAAAAGAGACGAGCTGATAATTTTCAGAGACTTTACGACGGATGACCTGTTTGAGCGCATGACATCGATCATCGACCGCGCTACGAGCGAGCTGGTCGACGGCGTTTTTGATCCGGGTTCGGAGAAGATCCGGACGGATATTTACGAGTGCATCCACCTCTTCACGGAGATGGCGGATCTGAATGGATTCTTCGGAAACCTGTGGCACTGCTATATTGCGAACCTTCTCGTCAATGAGGAGAACAGCTACAGCGTAGCCTGCGAGATCCGGGGCAATGTGAACGGCAGCATCAATGACCTTGCGCTGCACGATATGGAGATCATCCGCGAGTATTTTCTCTTTGACCTGGATAAAATAGCGGCTGTCCTGGATATTCCGATGCTGCACCTGCTGACGGACTATCAGGCTTACAACAGCGGCAGTAAGTTCTACAATACGCGTGTGAGGGACAGGATCTGCAAGCTTAACGAAGAATTCGAGAGAGCTTCGAACGCAGAGGAAATGTTGTATGACCTGACCCGGTTCTACGGGGAGTACGGCGTCGGCAAGATCGGTCTGCACAAGGCCTTCCGCGTCGAGGAATCTGACGAAGGAAAAGACCGCGCGGTCATCGTTCCGATCCGCAACATCCGCCATGTCAAGCTCGACGACCTGGTCGGCTATGAGATCGCCAAAAAAAAGCTCGTTGACAACACGGAGGCGTTTGTCGCCGGCAGACCTGCAAACAACTGCCTGCTCTACGGCGAGGCAGGAACCGGTAAGTCCAGCAGCATCAAGGCGATCACGAATACTTATTACGGAATGGGACTTCGCGTGATCGAGATCTACAGGCATCAGTTCCGCCTGCTCAACGACGTGATCTCGCAGATCAAGAATCGCAATTACCGCTTCATCATCTACATGGATGATCTCTCTTTTGAAGAGTTTGAGACGGAGTATAAATACCTCAAGGCCGTGATCGAAGGCGGGCTTGAGAAGAAGCCGGAGAACGTCCTGATTTACGCTACCAGCAACCGCAGGCACCTGATCAAGGAATCCTTCCGCGACAGAGACGGCGTGGACATCGCTGACAAACACGGCGGAGACACCGTCCAGGAGAAGCTCTCTCTGGCAGGAAGATTCGGCGTATCCATTTACTACGGTGCGCCCAGCTTCGATGAATATCAGGAGATCGTAGCGGAACTGGCAGACAGGTACGGAGTCACCATGGACAAGGATACCCTTAAGAGCGAAGCGACGAAATGGCAGATGCGCCACGGAGGACTTTCCGGAAGGACGGCACAGCAGTTTATTGATTACGTCCTCGGCACATTAGAGGAAGCAGAAGTAGAAGAAGTATAAAAGCAAAAAGGCAAATAAGTGTTTTAGGGGAACATGGGACACGGGGACAGACCCCTTTGTCTCGTTTCTACTAGAAATGAGACAAAGGGGTCTGTCCCCGTGTCCCATTTAAATTAAAGAATTCAGGGGGAACAAAATGGCAATTCACACATTTGCAGCGATCGATGTGGGAAGCTTTGAGATGGGGCTTAAGATCTTTGAACTCTCAAAGGGCAGGCCGATCCGTCAGATCGACCATCTTGAGCGCAGCATCGATCTGGGCACGGACACGTATACTTCCGGTAAGATCAGCTATCATCATGTTTTTCAGGTAGGGCAGGTGCTGAAGGAATTCCGCACGGTCATGGATACTTACCGGGTAGAGGACTATAAGGCTTACGGGACATCCGCGATCCGAGAGATGAACAATGCTTCCCTGATCCTGGACCAGTGGGAGCAGATCTCCGGGATCCACATCGACGTGATCAGCAACTCCGAACAGCGGTTCCTGGATTACAAGTCCGTCGCTTTCAGAGGCGAAGCTTTTAACAGGATGATCAGCGACACCTGCGCGATCGTCGATATCGGCGGCGGCAGCATCCAGATCTCCTTATTTGATGAGGACTCCCTGATCAGTACCCAGAATCTGGAACTTGGCGTCCTGCGCCTGAATGAGCAGATCAGCCACATCGATGCCAGAACGTCCCAGATCGATTCCCTGGTCGAGGAGATGGTCAACGCCCAGCTCGAGACGTTTGCAAATCTGTATCTGGACAAGAAAAAGATCCACAACATTATTGTCGTAGATGATTATATCTCGGCCGTCATGGCTTCGAGGCAGCAGGAGTTCGTGGAGGCAAGCGTCCTCAATAAGCTGGTCAAGGAAGCCCGGGAAGTCGGCCCGAGAGCAGTCGGTGCGAGACTTGGCGTCACGGATGCGGCACTGCCGCTTCTGTATATCACTGGCGTCCTCATGCGCTGCATCATCAAGACCTTTAACGCAGATCTGATCTGGGCACCAGGCGTCAAGCTCTGCGACGGCATTGCCTACGAGTATGCCGAGAAGAAAAAGATCCTGCCGCCTTCCCACAACTTTGAGAGCGACATCATCGCCTGCGCGCACAACATCAGCAAGCGCTATATGGGAAGCGAAGAGCGCGGTACGACGCTCGAGCAGATCGCGATGAATATTTTCGATTCGACCAAAAAGCTGCACGGCCTCACCAAGAGAGAGAGGCTCCTGCTGAGGCTCTCCGCTATTTTGCATGATTGCGGAAAATACATCAGCATGGTGAATCTCGCCGAGTGCTCCTACAACATCATTATGTCGACCGAGATCATCGGGCTCTCCCACATAGAGCGTGAGATCGTCGCCAATGTCGTCAAGTTCAACCATGAGGACTTCGTCTACTATGAGGAGCAGCAGAACGTCTCTGACCTCGACCGCACCTCCTACATGACGATCGCGAAGCTGACGGCGATCCTGCGGCTGGCCAACGGCCTGGACCGCTCACACAAGAGAAAATTCGGCGATATCCGCATCAGCCTTAAAAATGACAGGATGGTCGTCAGCGCCAGGACCGGCGTTGACGTCACGCTCGAGAAGAGCCTGTTCCAGGCAAGAGCGGACTTCTTTGAGGAAGTCTTCGGCGTGAGACCGGTCATCAAACAGAGCCGGTGATAAACAGGTATAAAATAACGGAAAGTCCTTAGATCCGAACCCGATTGTTTTGTTAGAATGCTGCGCAGTAAAAGATTGACAGACAGAGCGCGGCGGCACTGCTCATGAAGGAGCAGTTCACAGATCGGGAGGAGTCAGGAAAAAAGGGGAGGCAGATAAATGGCAGCATTAACGAAAGAAGAAATTGCACAGTATTCCAATCCGACTTATTACTACAACCGGGAACTGTCCTGGCTGCAGTTTGACAGAAGATGCTTAAATGAGGCGCGCAGCAAAGAGAATCCGCTCATGGAGCGGCTGAATTTCCTCGCGATCACGGCGTCGAACCTGGATGAATTTTTCATGGTCCGCGTGGCCTCGCTCCAAGACATGGTGACAGCGGGATACAAGAAACGCGACATCGCGGGCCTTACGGCGCAGGAGCAGCTCGACCTGATCCTGAAGGATACACATGAATTCGTCGACACACAGTATTCGACTTACAACAGATCCCTTTTACCGGCACTGGCGCAGGAGGGGATCACGATCATTAATGATTATGCCCAGCTGACCAAACAGGAGAAGGAGGAACTGGCAAATTACT
>JAFTFD010000241.1 GCA_017449745.1 Lachnospiraceae bacterium | reverse complement strand
CAAATGACAGACCTTCTGCTTGCTGAAAGATCTGCAAATAATAGTTCTACTTTACAATAGCATCATTTGTACCAAGATCATCCGGTATCCGAAGGCTGTTCCTGGTATTGGGTTCAATTCCTGCATTGCAAAAAGCCGTTTCCAATGCTGTTACCTGCGATCCGACGGCAATATCTCTGTCTCCGCATCCAAGAAAGATCTGGGGCAGTTCCTCTTTGTCTGCAGATGCATAGCCTCCCGCCAGATAGGCAGAACTGTTCAGATACTCTTCATAAGTACCGAAGATCGAATGGAATTCTTCCCTCCCAAAACTTGCCATTTCCGAAAGATTCCCTTCCTTTATGTACGGATCTGAAGCCGGAGATAATGCGGCAACCTTAGAAAATTTGCTGATATGTACCAGTCCGTTGTAAAGAGCGCCATACCCGCCCATAGAAATACCTGCTATATAAGTATCCTCTCTTTTATCTGAAAGATGGAACATTTGCCTGCATCGTTCAGGCAGTTCTTCGCTGACAAAGGTCGACCAGTTGGCATTTCTCTCCGGGTGGTCAATATAAAAACTGTTGCAGCCGTTGGGAATGATCACGGCAAGACTTTTCCGCCAAAATGGGCTGAGAGGTGGGTCACGGAACCTGTCCCCTGACCCACTTAGCTTTATTTCGCGAGCTGGAAATCCCAGAGATCGCCTGTAGGGACATAAGTAACGGGTACCGAATAATCGACCAGATCCTTTAACCAGTCAGCGGCATATCTGGCGCCCAGTTCTTCCCAGTTAAAATGTCCGACATTGATACAGGAGAGGCTTCTTCCGAGAGTATTGGCATCCCGGATGTAGGAGAGAACAGTCCACTCGATAACTTCACCGGGAAGGATGCATTCTACCCCTTCCTCTTCCATGCACCGGATGATTTCCGTTGCGTAATCCGTATAACTGCCGTTTTCCGTGTAATGAGCCGGGATGAACGCATCCGGATAGATATGACCTGCAACGGAAAGGCGGCGGATCTCTTTGTCAGGATCGCCTATATAACGAAGTCCATGCATTCCAATGATGCGGATCAGATCCTGATTGATGTCGCGAAGCTTTCTGGGATCGGGAAGATCAATGACAAAACCGAAAGGGATCGTCTGGCGATCTGCCAGATAAGGAAGCCACCCCATATATTTGAGAACACCGGTAAAAATACTGTCCGGCCGGTGTGCATGCATATGGTCATGATCGCGGCAGATCACGATGCCATGTTCCCTGGCAAGGCGCAACTTATCCTCGTAGACGCTGCAGGCAAAATCGGCGTCCCAGTTCGGAAGATCCGGAGTCAGATAAGAAGTCGGCTCGTGTACATACAGCAGATTCGCACCGAGCTCGATGGTTTTCTGAATTACCTCTGCAGTGGGGACAAGAGACGAGACGATGCCGGTGCATTCCATCTGCGGATCTCCTGTTTTGATTCCGTCGCATCCGTTATAGTCCGGCCCCAGATCCGGGTGATATTCCAGTGTTTTGTTTATGATTTCCTGTATTGTCATAGTAACTCCTTAACCCTTAACCGCGCCGACAACAACGCCCTTGACGAAGTATTTCTGTACGAACGGATAGATAATGACGATCGGAAGGATACCGATAACTGCCATGGACATACGGACGGCCGTACCGGGCAGATCTACGGAACCTGTGCCCACCGCAACGGAAGCAGCACCGCTCTTTAAGTACTGAATATTGTTCATGATACGGATGAGCAGGTTCTGGATACCATAGTACTGCGGTTTCTGAATATAGTACAGTGCGTTTACCCAGTCATTCCAGTATACGAGCGCCGTGAACAGGGAAATGGTCGCCACGGTCGGGATCGCAAGTGGAAGGATGATCTTGAAAAAGATTGTAAGTTCCGAAGCACCGTCGATCTGAGCGGATTCGATCAGGGCATCCGGGATACTGCCTGTGTAATAGTTGCGGACCAGGAAAATATTGAAAGCTCCGCAAAGGTAATTAGGCAGGATCAGAGCCCAGATCGTATTTTTGATATTGAAGATCTGTGTCCACATCATGTAAGAGGGAACAACACCGCCGTTAAAGAGCATTGTGAAAAACACAAAGAAGGACAGAATATTGCGATAGCGGAAATTCTTCCGACTCATCGGATAGGCAATCATGGTCGTGATCAGAACACTGACTACAGTACCGATCACTGTGACAACAGTGGAGATCATATAGGATCTGCCGATCGTGGACCACTGCTGTGCCATGTAAACATAAGCATCTAGGGACCATTTTTTGGGGAAGAAAGAATAACCGTTTGCAAGGAGTGTTTTTTCATCCGTAAAGGAAGCGATCACGATCAGGATGATCGGAATCAGGGCGATCAGGGAAAAGAGTCCGCCCACGATCGTCGAAAACAGTTTGAATTTTTTGGTATCGCCCATTTCCCGGGCAGAAGCGGTTGTCTGATTGTTAGCCATGGATCTACCTCCTTCGATCAGAACAGTGCGTTGTCGCTGTCGACTTTACGTACAAGGGCATTCGCGGAAACTACAACGATGAAGCCCAGCACGGACTGGAACAGACCTGCCGCGGCAGACATGCCGACGTCATTGAGTTCCATCAGACCGCGATAAACATACGTATCAATGGTCTGTGTCACAGAATACAGCGCGCCGGAATTCATCGGAACCTGATAGAACAGGCCGAAATCCGAGAAGAAGATACGGCCGACTGCCATCAGTGTCATGATAATGACGGTGGGCTTAAGCATGGGAAGCGTAACGCGGAAGATCTGCTGTACTTTTGTTGCTCCGTCCAGGCTGGCTGCCTCATAGATGGATTTATCGATACCGGCTATGCTGGCGAGGTAGATGATGGACTGGTAACCCATGTTCTTCCACAGATAAACAAAAGTCAGGATGAACGGCCAGTATTTGGATTCCATATACCAGGCAACGGATTTGCCGCCAAAGGCCTTAATGACAGTGTTGTTGATAAAACCGCTGTCTGCATTCAGAAATGCGTAAACCATATAGGCAATGACGACCCAGCTCATCAGGTTCGGAAGGAGCATCGCACTTTGATAAAACTTGGTGCGGAGGCTGTCACCCAGCGCATTGAGAAGAATAGCGATAAAGATCGAGAAGATCGTTCCAAGTACAATGAAGGCCAGATTATACAGGATCGTATTGCGGGTCATGATCATGGCATCCTTGGTACGGAACAGGAACTGGAAATTATCAAATCCTGCCCAGTCGGATCCGAATATGCCTTTCTTATAGCTGAAGTTCTTAAACGCCAGAAAGATGCCGAACATGGGGATGTAGTTGTTGATGAGCAGATACAGGATCCCCGGCGCTGCAATGAGAAGAAGCGGTCCGGACTTGGCGTATTTCACGTTTACCTTAGTTTTTTTCTTTTCCATGATTCCCTCCTGACAAAATAAAAATCTTATAAGTTTACTATACTGTTCCCAGCATGGGATCTCTTTCAAAAATGGGCAGGGACTTTTCATTTTTAAGAGCAGCTTCCATGTCTGCAAAATGCTTATTCGTTACTCTGTCCTGAACTAAGCCGCCAGCATGCAGCAAAGCAGCCCGCTGTCTTTAAGATGCGCATCGCTCTTTGCGTTGCGTAAAAAAGGAAGGCACTTGCTGTGCCTTCCTTCGTGAGAGTGCTGTAATCGTTTTATACAGAACCGGTATCTTATCAGTTTTATTCTGCTCAGCAGATCACTGCTGTGCCAGCCATGCATCGAGCTGTTCCTGTTTTGCAGCCAGAATATCATCATAACCGGCCTCAGACAGCGCCTTCTCGAAATCAGGAATTGCAGTTGTGGGATCTACGGAACCGCACTGGATGCCAGGGAAATACTGCTGGATGACATTGCT
>JAFTFD010000240.1 GCA_017449745.1 Lachnospiraceae bacterium | reverse complement strand
TCTTTTTCGATATAAATCTGTTCCGGTGTCTTTGTGTACTCTGAAAAAAGCCTGTCGTAAAAACTGCTCTCATCATTGTCCGGATCGTTATAGGGTTCAATGTCGAGACTTAACATCTGACCTGTGGAAGGAACAGCAGATGCACATTTCCGGACGTAATCCATCATGGCATTTTCGGAAACCCGGGATGCGTAGGTTTGAAATAGGTTGCCTTTATCCGGAAGGAAAGAGTGAACAGCCCTTAGCAAGCCGATGGCTCCCTCCTGAAGGAGATCGTCTGCTTCAACCTGAAGGCCAGAGTACTGCGCCTCAAATTTGGCAGCCAGTGCTTTAAGGGAAGGAAGCAAATGATCAATCAGCTCATTCTCTGCATCGGCATTTCCGCTTTGCGCCAGAATGCAGAGTTCCTCATTCGTCATGATCCGGTTCCTTTAGAGCATTCAACAAATCCAGGAAACTGGCGCCAAGTGATGTGAGCTTTTCTTCCGGTATGCCAGCTTCTGAAATGGTCTTCATAACCGCTACTGTCAGATCTTCAGCGGTCAGCTTGCTGAGATCAACTGACTCACCATCTTTGGTCAAATTCTCTCGCAGCAGCTTTAACACTTCGGTGGTCGCGGCCTGCTGTGCTTCTGACGCCGACTCTGCATTTTTCTTTATATCTCGTACGATCTGCATGAAAAGATTCTGGATCGTGTTCGTATCAGCTGTGACAGGAGGAGTAGCAAGCAACCTCAAATCCTGTGCGGCATTTTTCGCTGTATCTGCATCTTCCGGATGAAGGTTTGCTTGATCCAGAGTGAGAGATCGTATGAAGGTCAGGATCTGGTTCATCGCATTGATCCCAGCAATCATGGTCTCGTCCCGATACCGTGCAAGTAAAAGCAGTAGCTGCGGAAAGCGGGGATGCTCGATCAGCTGATTCAGTACGGATGCATCGACCTTCCCCGTATACAGGAGTTTTGCTGTCTCCGCCGAGAGCCTAAGCTCCTCAATATCATAATTCTTCCGATCTGGGATATCCGTTTCACCAAGAAGGAAGTCCGTCGACACATCAAAGTATTTGGCGATCCGGATGATGAAACCATCGCCCAGGTTCGTTGTCCGCCCCTGGAGATACCGGCTGAGGGCGCTGTTTGAAAGGCCGACCTTTTCGGCAAGTTCGGCCTGGGTGATCTTCCTGTTTTTGATAAGGTCCTGGATACGCTGTCGGGTATCGCCGGGGAGATAAGTGTCGGACATGGCGGCCTCTTTTCTGGTCAGGGATTACTCATCTCGGAAATCCTGATCCCTTAGGATAATGTCCAGCATCTCCCGAGGGGTCACGATAAAGGGTCTGTTTGGGAAATGCCTGATATTTCCGGTCACAAGATAAGCCTCTTCCTCTTTTCGTTCTTCCATAACCACTTCATAGAATACGAGATCTTTGGGATCCGGCAGTTCAACGTCAAGATGCTCGGCATCGACATAAATGGCACGTTTATGAAAAGTGCTCATAATGCCTTCTATGAGATCTTCAGGAAGATGAAACTTTGGACGGGAAAGTACTTCCCGATATTCCTTTTCTATCGCCTCATTTAGAATGGGTATGATTGGCCCGTCAAAGGCAAGTTCAACGATGCTCCCCGGAACAGAGTGTGACTTCAGAACTGCTGAGACGAGGACATTCGTGTCGATAACCACATAATACTTCATAGGCGTTTATTTCCTTGCTTCTGCGATTTCAGCGTTGATCTCCTCGAGAGTCATGTCTGAGATGCCATATTCCTCTGCGATCCGACTGGCCCTTTGAAGAGCGCGGATACCGGGATTGGTTTCTTCCTCTATTTTCATACTGAAAGGAATACCGTTTTCCTGGTTCAGCCTTGAAACACACATCCTCAGATATGCGGGAAGAGAGAGCCCGAGACGATCAAGGATCTGAACGGCACGGAGTTTTTCTGTATCTTCTGTCCTGAATTGAACTAACGTGCTTGCCATCGTATTATCCTCCTGACTTGATAATGGTTTATGGTCATACCTTAACCACCTATAGCATACCACAGAAAGAAAACAAACGCAATCATATGATTACAATTGTTGTGGGATGGGAATCCTCATTGATTTTGCTGTCTCGTGGTCCTACTGGACACTTTTCTTCAAAACGGAAAAATTGTCCAGTGGGATTCGTTGCCATTGTTTTAATTACTGTGTTCCGCGGTAAACAAGCGTCCATTTTCTGTTTATCGGAATATGTAGGAGCAGAATAGAATGGATGGGAAAACCCCTGTCAGTATTATCACTACTATACAGATCATTTGTTGTTTTCAATCGGGCAAATTGCAAATCGCTTTCAGGTTAACGGTAGGGATTCTGAAAAAGAGAAAGAACGCAAAAACCTGAATCGGGGCAATTATCAGTTTTCGGAAGAGAGATATCCTCTTTTATCAGATAAAAAAGCAAGAAATGTTGTTGAGCATATAGACGAATATAATTTGAAGATTATCGATAACAATCGGGGAGTCGGTGGATTCAATCTGATTGATGCAAGTACAAATACCGCGCTTGTAGATGCATTGAGAACAAACAGGCATACCCACCCGTATACACTTGATCTGCTTTCGCGCGAATTATTCATACGAAGGAATAACGAGGATTTAACTATTTCGCTTGAAAAACTGAAAGCTGAACTACTTACGCTAAGAGAATCTGTAAAATCGTTTATGGAGATATCATCATTTCTTTAATACACATTGAATTACTGTGCTTGATGAGCGGAAAGATAACGCACCAAATGACGTGATCAAGAACTGGATGCGCAGCCGTGAGACGCTGGAGTTTCTTGGCTTATGGGAGACCTTGCATAATCCGGACTTTAAACCCGTCGAATTCGACGGGTTTAGGAAGGAAGCCGGCCTACATGCTTTCACCATGTCCCCTTCAAAATGGATCGAAAGCGTAAATGCGATCGGTATCACAACAAAGGCCGGCCGCTATGGTGGCACATACGCCCATTCCGATATTGCACTTGAATTCGCGTCGTGGATCTCGGCAGAATTCAAGCTTTATATCGTAAAAGATTACCAGCGGATCAAGCATGATGAAAACAGCCGCCTGTCTCTGAACTGGAATTTGAATCGTGAAGTCGCGAAGCTGAACTATCGTATCCATACGGATGCCATTAAGGAAAATCTGATTCCGCCGGATCTTACGCCGGAACAGATTTCCTATAAATATGCCAATGAAGCCGATATGCTGAATGTCGCGTTGTTTGGCAAGACCGCGAAGCAGTGGCGGGATGAGAACCCTGATAAAAAAGGCAATATCAGGGATGACGCGAACCTGAACCAACTGCTGGTTCTTGCAAACATGGAAAGCTATAACGCTATCCTGATAGAACAGGGCAAGTCGATGTCTGAACGGTTGGTGCTTCTTAGAGACCTTGCAATAAGACAGATGAGCACTTTGACTAGGATCAGCACAGAGCATTTGCCGATGCTTCCAGGAAACAAATCAGAGACCGAGAAAGATGATTAAGAAGAAACAAAAATGCTATATCTATACGCGTGTCTCTACGGTGATCCAGGTCGATGGCTACAGCCTGGAAGCTCAGAAGGATAAACTGCGGAAATACGCCGAGTTTCAGGATTATACGATTGCCGGTGAGTATTCGGACGAGGGCTTCTCCGGGAAGAATATCCAGGGCCGTCTGGATTTCCAGCGTATGCTCCAGGATATCCAGGACCGTAAAGACGATGTTGATTATGTCCTGGTATTCAAACTGTCCCGGTTCGGACGTAATGCTGCGGACGTGCTGAATTCTCTGCAGCTGATGCAGGATTTCGGCGTGAACCTGATCTGCGTGGAAGATGGAATCGACAGCTCCAAGGATGCCGGAAAGCTGATGATCTCCGTGCTGTCTGCAGTAGCGGAGATCGAGCGCGAGAACATCCGGACCCAGACGATGGCTGGACGTGAACAGAAGGCCAGGGAAGGGCGCTGGAACGGCGGATTTGCCCCTTACGGTTATAAACTGGTCGATGGCGAGTTATTTATCGCCGAGGACGAAGCAAAGGTCATACGGCTAATTTATGACCGATACATCCATACCAACGAAGGCGTGAGCAGCGTAGCCAAATATCTGAACGATCACGGCTATGTGAAGAAGATCAGGCAGAATGGAACGATCCCGGGCTTCTCAGATAACTTCGTAAAAAAGGTAATAGATAACCCGGTCTATATGGGCAAGATCGCATACGGCCGCAGACGGACAGAAAAGAAGATCGGCACCCGGAATGAGATGCATGTGGTTGAACAGTCGGAGTTCCCGGTGTATGATGGGAAACACGAAGCCATCATATCTGAAACCGACTGGAACCTGGCACAGGAAAAACGGAAAAAGAATGCCTATCGCCGGGAGAAGGTCCATGACGTCAATCATGTCCATCTTCTTTCAGGGCTGCTGAGATGCCCTGATTGCGGAAAGCCCTTATACGGCAATATCGCCAAGGCTCACAGCAAGGATAACAAGACCAGGTATTACTACTACTGCAAGAACACGCGCGGCGAGACCGGCCACAGATGCTCTTTTCGGACAAATTTGGAGCAGGCGGAGCTTGACCGGTATGTGGCTGCGATTATCTCTGCCTTGGTTCACGATAGGCAGTTTGAAGCTGCCATTCAAAAGAAGATCGGTACGGCAGTCAATACGGACGATCTGGAGAAAGAGCTTGATACCGTCAAGAGTCAGCTGCGGCAGCTGCTTTCGACAAAAAGCCGGCTGGAAAACCAGATGGATACTTTGGATGTTTCTGACCGTATTACGAGAGGAAGATCCTCGATCTGCAGCGCCGGTATGATGATCAGTATGATAAGATAGCCGAGGCGGAGCTGCAGATAGAAGACATCCGGAAACGGATCCAGACGATCCGGAGCGAGCAGATATCCGGCGAGAACGTGTATCAGCTTTTACTGGCCTTTGATGAACTGTACGGCGAGATGGACGAGCCTGGCAAGAAGGAACTCCTGCGGGCAATCATTGAACGTATCGACCTGTATCCTGAGAAGCGGGAAGACGGCTGCTGGATCCGTAATATCGTGTTTACCTTCCCGGTTCCGGTCCAGGGGCATGAGGTCAAGGAATTGCCCTTGGAAAAGTCAACGCTTATTGAAACTGTATGCTGCTTGTACCACCAAAAGAAAGACTTCATTTCCGTACCGTATGAACCAAAAGACGCGAGCTATCTAAAACAGAGCTAAAAACAAAAGAATAGGAGAGCAGCCATGAAAAGACTAAGTATTGAAGCAGAACAAATAATGAAAGAACGTTTTGGAAAAGACAGCGTGATCGCTTTAGCAACAGAAGAAAATGGAATCCCATATGTCCGTTATGTGAATGCATATTATGAGGATGAATGCTTTTATGTTATTACCTACGCACTTTCGAACAAAATGCAGCAAATTCGCAATAACCCTGTTGTAGCAGTTACTGGAGAATGGTTTACTGCACATGGAAAAGGAATAAATCTGGGTTATTTTGAAAAACCAGAGAATAAGCATATAGCGGCAAAGCTAAGAGATGTTTTTGCGGAATGGATCGACAATGGACATAATGATTTTTCCGATGAAAACACGATCATCCTGTGTATCAGATTGACAGATGGATTATTGCTCTCGCATGGTACAAGGTACGTATTTTAGTTGCTGCCTTCGAATATGTTGACCTGTTTCTT
>JAFTFD010000239.1 GCA_017449745.1 Lachnospiraceae bacterium | reverse complement strand
CCAAACAGGATCTGCAGTGCACCGCCAATATAAACCGCCTGTTTCCCCATCTGCTTGATATAATGCGTCAGCGGCGTCCCAAATGGTCCGCATCCGAGCAGAGCAATGTCAAAATCCACTTTTTCCACGGACCGCTTCAGATAATCCAATGCATCAAACCAGCTCTCAAACTGGCCGTTTCCTTCTCTGGTGTTATACCAGACCGAAGGAATTGCTTTGAGCTCGAATTCAGGCAGCAGCCCATTGGGATATATTTCCATTCTCCTCCTGTATTGGTTTACGATCGTCTGTGCAAATGGATTCACGACCAATACCTTCTTGCCTTCGCATGCTCTGATCCACGGATCTTCCAGATAATATGGTTCAACTACCGTCGCCGGGCAGAAGTCCGCCTGTGCTGCGTGTACTTTCATGAGAAGATCCTCTGCAAAGGAATAATACCAGACCGCGATCATATCCGCATCTTCACATGCATCCAGATACAGACGTATAAATCTGTCCGCTTCCTCTTTGCTCTGCATCAAATTCTTGATCCACAGTCCATAGAAAAAACCTTCCGGCATTTTCGTCGCGCCGGTATGTACACTCAGGAACTGCAGTTCGGACAACCCCATTCTCACAACATCAAATGGTTTTCCGGACCGGATCAGCTCTGTTATGCGCAGATTCGCTTCGTCAACAGACAGGTTCGTTTTCCCCCCAAAGTTTTCATGGGTAAGGTGTCTCTGCTGGTAATTGATGATCTCTCTGCCAATCTTATATCTGATTCTCTCTTCTATAGTCATGATGACTTCCTTCTTGATTTCCTGTATTTAATCCACTGGTAAATGCGCACACCCGAATTCCAATACAGCTTCCTAAGTTGAATATAAGCCTTTTCCGGTACTGTAAGCGGATCATAATACTGTTTCAGGATTGAAGCGACAGCACGGTCATGCTCCTCCTGGGGTCTGGTTGACAGCCCATTGTTCATCTGTCTGTATGCCGTCCCATATGTATCTGTAACATAGAACCGGACCAGTCTGCTGGTTCGGATCAGAATATCAAGGTCTTCATAAAAATCGACCGGATAACAATAACCTCCGGTCTGTATGACAATACTCTTCTTAACGCAATAATCCCTGGGAATACTGTTGATTTTGATCCTCGCAACCATATCCAGAAAAATATTCCCCTGCAAAACCATAGGGCGGATCATAAATGGCATCGTCAATACATCCCCGTTCTCATTGACCAGTACGTTCTCGGAGTATGCCGCTATATCCACTCCCCGGGAAGCCCATTTCCGGATCAGATTCATCTCCTTTTCCAGCTTATCCCTGCCGTAATAATAATCATCACTGTCTATGAAACTTACATAGACAGATGAGGCAAGCTGCAGTCCCGTATTTCTGGCATTTGAGACGCCGCCGTTTTTCTCAAGATGAATGCCTCGGATCATGGGAGATTTTTTTTCAAGTTCGCAGATCACCTTCCACGATTCGTCTGTTGAGCAGTCATCTACGATAATAATCTCGTCAGGAATCAGTGTCTGCTCCAGAATGCTCCGGACGCACGCCGGCAGGAGCGCAGCATGATTATAATTTGGAATGATCACAGTTAAAGAAAATGGTTCCATATCAGCTTTTCCTCTGCTGCCTCCATTTTTGCAGCAGCAGCTTCGCCTTATAAAAATAATCCAGGAAGTCCAGGAACGCCTTTTCAACGGCCTGATTCCGTCCCCGGTAAAGCATTCCCATATATTTCTTGGAATCCGCCTGCGCATGAATCGTCAGCGCTCTGATTAATGTTCCCTGTCCCTTACTCGTAAAATACGGAAAGCCATCTCTGAATTCGATCTTCTCTATCCCCTTGTCCTTCTGATACGGGCATATCTCTGCTCTTTGAATCAGGCTGTAGTCGAAGCCATACGGGACATCGTAAGGTGTCAGGTTCAGGATTTTTCTGTCTGCATTCTGCATCCATAGATAAAGTGCTGTCATATCGCAGATTCCGCCGGGAATCCTGCCGGATATATGCCAGTTCCATTTTTGTGTCAGCAAAACCTGGTCGCTGTACAGCGTCAGGGTGTAGTCCAGAAAATCCTTAAGTGCATCTGTCGTCCACACAGAAAAGTGAGGTGAGCACGCCCAGTCCATCTCTCCCTGCCGTTCATCCCAGCATAATGCGGCATCAAACGTTTCCTCTGACCCTGATCCGATGCCTGCGGCCGATAATAAATCCGAAATCTTCCCGTATAAGAGCAGATCACTGTCAATCATGGCGAACTGATTGATCTGCAGCTGCCTGGCCAGTGTATAAATATAAAAATGCCTTTCAAAACATGTCAGCTCATATGTATATGAGTTTGAAGACATATGGACATATCTGTTCCGGAATTGCACCAGATCTTCTGACAGCAGTCCGGAAGAGGCATTCCAGGTGACATTGGGAACATCTCCCAGCTTAAGGTTGGATTCATCTCCGATCAGATAGACTTTGTTGCTGCCGGCTGCCTGGAGAATTGCATACCGCATATATCTTTGATTGCCGTGGTGAACTGCAAAAACCGGCAGTTCCTCAGATAAATTGACCATTTATGGTACCCGTCATTCTTTTCTTTCTGCCGGAATGCTGTACTCTGGCTACTATGTCTGTGTTTCTCCGTATAATTCCAGGTATTGCTGCACCTGTCTCCCTGCAGGATATTCCATAGCCTTTGCGCGCAGTAAATCTCTGCTGATTATTCCCTGCGAGACTTTTGTCCCGATCAGCTGTATTGCATCCAGATAATCCTTCGCGGCGGGCTTGTGCAGAACAATGCCGCAGGATGCAGGAACCAGTTCCTTCACAGCGCTGGTGTCCAGGGCAATCACAGGAAGGCCACAGGCCATGGCTTCCAGTGTTACCAGGGAGAATGTCTCCTGGACAGATGTATTAATATATACACTTGCACAATTATAAAGGTCAACCAGTTCTTCCTGATTTTCGGTTCTGCCGATCACTGTGATCTTATTGCTGCGGAACTGACTGCTGCGGATTCCCGCACCGACAAGAACGATTCTATAGGAGTCCGGCATCAATTCGGCAATTTTCCCAAAGGTATCGATCCCTTTTCCTTTGTCCCAATGAGAGGCGACACTAAGTATAATCTTATGACTCGCATCTATTCCATACCGGGCGAGAATTTCCTCCCTGATAAGCTCGTCCTTTTTTCTGAAACGCTCCAGATCGATCCCGTTTGGAATGACAACCGTTCTGTAGGAAGACAGAAATGACGCCGATACCTGTTCCCTTAGCCACTGTGACGGCACAATGATAGTCATATCCGGCAAGCCGCAGAATGTTTCCTTCTTGCGCTTATAATTCTGTGCAGACTGATCGAGGAACAAACTGACGGGGTACTGCCTCTGATTAGGGCAGGAATAGCACCTGTCTTTCCATCTGCTGCAGCCTGCAATCACATAGTGCGCGCAATGTCCTGTAAATGCCCAGCAGTCGTGCAATGTCCAGAACACTCTTCCTGAGAACTCGTTTTTCAGATAGTCGAACAGTATAGGATAATTTAAATAATAACCGTGCAGATTATGGAGATGAATGATATCCGGCTTCTCTTCCCGAAGAACCCTGATCATCCGTCTTGTCTCAAAAGAAGACCCCATTCCGTGCAGGTCGAATACCGTATTAAGACAGACGTGACTCCAGAAAGAAAAGAAATCTCCGGTTTTGCGTGTATTTACGTCTCCTGGAGCGGTCCTTCTTCCATATATCGACAGTGTCTCATATCCGGCCGCATCTGCTGCTCTCTGGATGGAGAGCATGATCCTGCCTGTACTCTCATCGCAAACCGTATTGATCTGGATCAGTTTCATACCCTATGAAATCCCGTTTCAGCCAGATTCTGGCACTTCACCAGCTACATACTGTTCATTTTGCAGAGCAGCACGCAAAGATGAAGAAAAGCTTCCAATGCCAACAGTACTCCTGGCTGAATATTATTAATACCGCAGACACCGGCATCACCGCCATCTGTAACCTTCCCAAGCATCACCCGCAGCAAAATCAGAAATGGAAAGAAGTATCTCCCCTGAAGTCCTCCGATTGTTCCTGTTTCCCCTTCCCTGTGATAGGAATAGAGGAACAGGAAAGCGGCAAGCACCGCGAACACCCCCAGTAGGAAAGTGAGCCAGGCAGATCTTACCGCTTTACCGGTATATAAATGCCCTCCATCTTTCAGTGCCGTTGATTCCCCATTCAGCAGTATCGGTCGGCACATGAGCAGTATAAAAACTATGAAAAGGGCTGCCGTCAGCAAAGCAGGAATAACTTGTGCGTTAAACTCGCCGACAATCATTTTCTTCAAAATGGAGTCCGCACTTACGATGATAGTTTTAATAAAGACCAGAACTACTTCTCCTGCGTGTCGGACCGCCCATGAGATCGTATAGGCTTCTCCCGACAATCCCTGCGCAAGCCCTCTGTCATCTGTCATCGACGTGGTCAGAAGACCTATGATTTCCTTTCCTCGCTTGATTGCCGCAAATCCTATTGCCGCAATTCCTCCCCCGGTCAAAAATGCCTTTAACTGAAAACTGAGAGCTTTCTTCAATGGAAGCGCAAAAATCATGAATCCGAGAACTATGTATATATATTGGATCGGCACAAAGGCTGCAAAGCATATCAGTAAAACCAGCAGATCTTTCAAATGCAGGTTATCTGCATTCTGCATACTGATACACAGACAGACAAACAGGATACAGAACCCCAGATTCCAGCCATCATAAGAAAAAGATGAAACTATCCACGAAACGGAAGGCAGGATACTGATTCCTGCTATAGCGCATGTCATGAATGGACAGATTCTCATGCCGGCATATACGAGTATTATGTAAGCCAACAGCGTTCCTAATCTCCCCATGAGATAAATAAACTGATATGGCAGATGCATCAGCCGCGCCAGCGTGACAAGCAGGATCTGCGGCGCATACTCATAGGTGACATAATTTGTATCTCCCCGGAAGTTCTCCGTAAAGGCTTTCACCGGTTCACTGCCATATTCCGTCTGTGTCCAGAACAGATATGTGTCCTGCAGCATATTCCCGCTGGGAAGATCCCGCATCAATCCGCTCTGGTAAACAGTTAATCCCGCAGGGTTATAGTGAACGGGATGCTCCAGTCCTAACAGCGCTGAGGACATATTATATGTGTACCCGAAATGAGCGCCTTCATCCGGAACACTCAAAGGCTTCATGGCCATATTGTTCATGACACCGAACAAAAAAATCAGGAATACTGACAGAAGCCTGATTGTGCGTATATTCTGTGCTGTGATCAGCGCACCTGCCGCTATAGCTGCCAATAATCCTGCCATGCAAAAGTACAGGTATAACCCGCTCAGATTCCTGGATCCGCCGGCAAGCGCAGCCGAAAAGCGCAGCTGACCGGGATCGTCGGGAAGATTTTCTGTATCTGCCTGGACCTCATAGCGAATATAATACGTTTCTCCCTTCTCCAGCAGCAGGACATTATCCTCCAGGTCTGCTGGTCGGGAAAACTGAAATACCGGAATGCTGCAGTCATCCTGTTCATATTGCCAGATCAACGCGTCATCACTGTTATGAACACTGACTATTATCTTATCAAACTCCACAGTTTCCTGATGCCGGAAGCTTGCAGCTTCACTGTCGCAGCTAAGCCTGATTGCATGGTAGGCGTTCTCCTGGGCGGTAAACTGCCCATTTGTTCCCCCTTCAATGATCTGGACGTACTCTACCGCAGTATTCCTGATATTGCAAAGATAGAAAGCAGCCATTATCAATATGGCTGCTGCCGGCAGTAATGCGGCAAGCAGCCATTTTCGTCTCTTCTGGCTTTTCTCAGATAATACATCCATATGAATCCACCAACCGGCTGTAATTGCTGCAGCTGCCTTAAATCATTGATCTCACAGTCCTGGATCCGATGCATCGTGAGTTGATACTTCCAGTTCACGGACCCTCTGTTCGAGAATAGCATTGGCCTCCGCCAGCTTTCGGATCCGCTCTGTCTGCACGGAAACGATTGATGTCAATGACATCAGGATCATGATAATAAAAGCAATAAGCAGGACGTACAGGGTATTCATCCCTGTCTGGATACCGATCAGACGGGCGATCCTGTACAGAATAGACGGCCAGATCACGAGAATCAGCAGCATAACGCCCGTAAAGAGCCACAGCAGCGTATACTTAAGTGCCAATCTGCGATTCTTCAGCAAATATAATACGATCACAAAGAAAACTATGATTGCGAGTAATAATACAGCTCTCAGTTGACCCGGCAGCATCGCATCTCCTCAATTTCTCTTAAAACCAATAATAGACTAACGT
>JAFTFD010000238.1 GCA_017449745.1 Lachnospiraceae bacterium | reverse complement strand
TGAGCAGCGGCAGCCTGAGCCTGAGCGGCCTGTTCGGCAGCAGCTTGAGCAGCGGCAGCCTGAGCCTGAGCGGCTTGTTCGACTGCGGCTTGAGCAGCGGCAGCCTGAGCCTGAGCGGCTTGTTCGACTGCGGCCTGAGCGGCAGCCTGTGCCTGAGCGGCCTGCTGTGACATCTGAGCCTGTGCCTGCTGGGCGGCCTGCGCGGCGATATCTTCCGCGACTTTCGCGGCAGCTTCCTCCGGAGATAATCCTGTCGCTTCGTAATTTGCCTGCGCCTGGGCGGCGATCTTGGCAGCTTCCTTCTGCGCTTCCAGGATCTGTTCCGCAGTCATATTCCCTGCACCGGTAAGGCCGAGCGCACTGGATACAGAGGCGGCGGACAGATCAGGTCTGTCACTTCCCGTAAGGGCTGCGGAAGCTGACGCCCCGCTTTGGCCGGTTCTGCCCGCGGAAGAAGACGAAGACGAGGACGAGGAGCCGGTACCTGCGGAAGCTGTTTTTATTCCCAGGGATTCGGGAGTCTTTCCGCCGTAAACCAGGACGGCCTCGCCGGGCTGTATGTGCTCAAAGAGCTGCTGCGCGGCGGCAAACGGCAGATTGACGCAGCCATGGGAGCCGCCGTTTACATAGATCTCACCGCCGAAGGAACCGCGCCAGGTGGCATCATGGAAGCCAATGCCGAGGTTGAAAGGCATCCAATAGCTGACGGGGGTCGCGTAATCATCTCCCCGCAGAATGGCGTCCTGCTGTTTGAAATTAACGCGGTAGGTCCCGGCGGGAGTGAAGTTTCCGTTAGTCACCTTCCCGGAGACGCAGTCTGTCTCCAGGACCACTTTGCCTTCTTCATAAGCCCAGACATGCTGGCGGTCCAGGTCGACCTCTATATAGGTGTCGCCGTAATCTTTTTCACCGACCCGGGCAGCTCTCTGCACAAAGACAGGATCGAGCGTGCCGCTCTCGCGGGCAAGATATTTCTCGAGCAGGGCAGCGACGGTTTTTTCTTCATTGAGAAGCCAGCCGTAGTTTCCGCCGCGGATCAGGATCTCATCTCCGGAATTAGTCGTAAAGTTCCGATCCATACCGAAGGTATCGTAGTGCTCTGCCAGAGAGGCGACATATTCCATGACCGCATTCTCATCTACTGTGACCTCGCCGTTTTCGTAAGTCAGCCAGCCGCCGCTCACGGAAGCATCGAGCACTTCTTCTGTATCGGCCAGAGGCATGGTTATGACGGTGTGCGCATAGCTGTTGAGCGCCTCTGTCTCTTGCACCAGGGCGGGATCGGAGAGACCGATATCGCTGTCTGCATAGCAGCCTGTTTCCTCGAGACTTAAAGATTCCGCGCCGTTGTCCACAGCGGAGCGGATCGCATCGGCGGCGATCGCCGGGTCCAGCTCTGTTCCTTCCTCGCCGGGGAGAACCGCGAAATCCCCCGCCTCCGTTCTGCCGACGTAGGCGTTGCCTGCTTTATGCATGTTGGAAGGGTCGAGGAAGGACAGCGTGTTTATTCTCGCGTCGAGAAGGGAGGCATCATATTGAAGATCAGTCTCCAGAGTATACTGAGAGGGGCGGATCAGATAAAGCGGCCAGGCATAAGGCGAGGAGCTCTCCAGCAAAGGAGCGAGCTGTTCGGGAGAGGCAGGAGCAAAATGCATGCCGATCTCCTCCCCGGTGATCTCCTCCCGGCTTCCTTCTCTGCCTGTTATCGTCAGGGAATAATCGGCGGGGGTGGCCGAAAGAGCCTGCGCTGCCTGCGGCAGTGTCTTCAGCGGAACCGGAACTCCGTTCACGGAGCTCCTAAGCGGAAAACGGCCCTGCATAAACAGCACGCCGTTGGCATAGACCAGCGCCGCGCTTCCTATAATCGATAGTGTAATTAGAATAGATTTTTTCATAGCCCCATTGTCTGCAAACCGGGCCTGCTTGTCAAGGAAAACCGGGAAATCCATACTGTAACGGAGGCCTATCCCGTAGTAAAATAGGAAAGACTTTTGCAAACTGATATGAAAATAGAAGAGGAGACGGATCTGTAATGGCAGAAAAGACAAAAGAGCGCTATCACCTGCTGGATACGATCAGGGGGATCACCCTGATCAGCATGATCGCTTATCATGCCTCCTGGGACCTGGTCTATATTGCCGGTGTCAACTGGCCCTGGTATATGTCCAGGCAGGCGTTTTACTGGCAGCAGAGCATCTGCTGGACTTTTATCCTGCTTTCCGGATTCTGCATGGTGTTCTCAAGGCATTGGCTGAAGCGGGGACTGACTGTTTTTGCCGGAGGCGCGCTGGTGACGCTGGTCACGCTCGCCGTGCTGCCCCAGGACAGGGTCGTTTTCGGGGTCCTGACGTTTCTCGGAACGGCGATGCTGCTGGCGGGGGCGCTTGAAGGAGTTCTGGACCGGATCCCGCCAGCGGCAGGCGTTGCCGCAAGTGCTCTTCTCTTTGCACTTTGCAGGAATATCAACAGGGGATATCTTGGCTTTGGCCGGATAAGGCTGATGCTGCCCGGGACTCTGTACAGGAATCTGCTGACTGCGTTTTTCGGATTCCCGGCGCCGGAGTTTTTCTCGACAGACTATTTTTCCCTGCTGCCCTGGATCTTTCTGTTCTTCTGCGGATGCTTTGCGGGAAGGCTCGCATTAAAGAAGGGGTGGCTCAAACACCCCTGTATGTATTATAATATCCCCGTACTGAGCCTGCCTGGCAGGCATTCTTTACTGATTTACCTGGTTCACCAGCCGGTGATTTATCTGGTGTTTGCCATTGCGGAAAATGTACGGTAAGCGCCAAGTGGCTAATTAATGGAAATATGGATCAGGGGATTATATCAGGGAGCTTCGGGGAACTGGTATAATGCCTCTTTTTGCGCGGAAATATGAGCAAACCATTTATACTGCAAACTATTCTGGCCGCAGCCGTATGCAAGACGGTTCGCAGGGCCTTAAGGCTGAGGGGAAGCGGCGGGACCGCGCTTCCGGGTAAGGCTGCCATGACCGTATGCAAGGACATACTCGCCGTGACGAGCCGCGGGATGGAGATCATTGTTGTGACCGGGACGAACGGCAAGACGACGACCTGCAGGATGCTGGAGCACGCATTGACCTCCAGCGGCAGGGAGTGTCTCTCCAACAAATCAGGAGCCAACCTGCTATCCGGCGTGACAGCCGAGATCACCTGCAATACGGACTGGCTTGGACGCCCGAAAACGCACTATGCTGTCATTGAATGCGATGAGGGAGCCCTCAAGCAGGTCGTACCGCTGATCAGGCCAAAGGTGATCGTCGTAACGAACCTCTTCCGGGACCAGCTCGACAGATACGGCGAGGTCATGCATACGCTGGATGCGATCCGGACCGGGATCGCAAAGGTGCCTGAGAGCATCCTGTGCCTGAATGCAGACTGTTCGCTGACGGCTTCCCTCGCGGACGACGTTCCGAACAAGGTGGTCTTCTACGGAATGAATACGCCTGTCGGCGACCAGAAGGACGTCGAGATCTCGGATGCCAAATACTGCATCCGCTGCGGCAGGGAATACCGGTATCATTATCATACCTATGCGCATCTGGGCAGCTTTTACTGCCCGAACTGCGGCTATAAGAGACAGGACCCGTCGGTTGCCGTGAACAGGATCCTGGGTATTACGACGGAAGGATCCAAGATCGAGATGCAGCTGGACGGGAAGATCCATCCGGTCAGAGTCGGACTTCCTGCCGTCTATAATCTGTACAATGCGGCGGCGGCGATCTGCGCCTACCGCGTATTCGGTCTCCCCGAGGAAGAGATCCTCGGCTCGATCGCGGATGTCCGCTCGAGCTTTGGACGAATGGAGAACTTCACGCTCGGAGACGTCAGGATCCAGATGATCCTGGTCAAAAATCCCGCCGGCTGCAACCAGGCGCTCGAATATGTTTCCGGGATCGGATCGGACTACAATGTGGTCCTGTGCCTGAACGACCGGACAGCGGACGGGCACGATATTTCCTGGATCTGGGACGCGGATTTTGAGAAGATCACGCAGGATCCGCATGCAAGATCCATCCTGGTCAGCGGAGACCGCGCGGAGGATATGCAGCTGCGCCTAAAATATGCGGGCGCAGAGGAGAGCAGGATCACTCTGGAAAAAGACAATGCGCGTCTGCTGCAGATCATGAAAGAGAGTACGCTTCCCGTGTTTATCCTTCCGAACTACACATCCATGCTGGCCTTGAGAAAGGTGCTGAGCGAGGCGACCGGAGGAGAGGCATTCTGGAAAGGGTAAAAGTGTGATGCAAGTGAAAATATGCCACCTCTATCCGGAGGTGCTGAATCTATATGGGGACCGGGGCAATATCCTGTGCATGCGAAGACGCCTGGAATGGAGGGGGATCGAATGCACCGTGGATTCCCTCCGGATCGGGGACCGGAAGCCCCTTTCCGACTACGATCTTTTCTTTGTCGGCGGCGGACAGGATTTTGAGCAGGAAGTTCTGCTCGAGGATCTGCGCGCCGGAAACGGCGAGGAGATCAAGGCGGCGATCGCGGACGGCAGAACTTTTCTGTGTATCTGCGGCGGCTACCAGATGATGGGGCATTATTATGAGACGCATGAAGGCGTGCGCTGTGATTTCCTCGGCGCGATCGACCTGCACACCATCGGCGGAGAGAAGCGCCTGATCGACAACTACGCCTTCCGCCTTTCGGAGGAGTCCGGAGCCGGCACGGTCGTCGGATTTGAGAATCACAGCGGCAGGACTTATCTTGGCAGCGGCGTCGATCCGCTGGGGAAAGTTCTTCGCGGCAACGGCAATAACGGAGAGGACGGTACCGAAGGAGTTCATTACAAGAATGTCTTCGGGACCTACAGCCACGGACCGGTGCTGCCCAAGAATCCGGGACTGTGCGACTGGATCCTCCGCAGCGCCCTGGAGAGAAAATACGGAACGGCACAGCTGGCGCCTCTTGACGACGGGTTCGAGACAGCCGCCCATGAGAGCGTGCTGCAGAAGGTGATGAACGGTGAGATCTGATTCGGAAAATGGCAGGACCTATCTGTGGAATTCCATAGGGGGCATGCTTAATGCCGGACAGTCGGTCGTCGTTCTGATGGTGATCAACAGATGCATGGGACTGAATGCCTCGGGGATCTATTCGATCGCCTTTGCGACAGGGAATCTCTTCCTGTATCTGGGAAATTACGGGGTCCGGAACGTGCAGGTCTCGGACCTGGAGGAACAGAATTCGCTTTCAGACTATGTCTGGCACAGAGCGCTGACTGTTTTTCTGATGGCGGCGGCCACGGCAGTCTTCTGTATGTACTGCTTTGGGAGCGGACGCTATTCGGCACAGAAGACGATCGTCGTCGCGCTGATGTGTCTGTTAAAATGTACGGACTGCGTGGAGGAGGTCTTCGAGGGGCGCCTCCAGCAAAGAGGCAGGCTGGACCTTGCGGGAAAGCTGATGACGATCCGCCTTCTTGTCAGTATTGGCGGTATGATCCTCGTGATCCTTCTGACAAAGGATCTGATCCTATCGACGTCCGCTGCTATTCTTCTTGCGGGCATATCGATCGCTGTCATGCTGCGCGCCTATGCGCCGCATTGGCTGTCACCGGAAGGTAAGAGAGTACAGGCGGGACATATCCTGGGACTCATGAAGAGCTGCTTTCCCGTATGTCTTTCCAATTTCCTCGCTTTTTATATGATCAACGCTCCGAAATATGCCATCGATGCCCTGATGGAAGAAACGGAGCAGGCACGCTATAATTTTATTGCGATGCCGGTCTTTGTGATCCAGCTTCTGGGCATGTTCGTCTATCAGCCCGTGCTGGTGCGCATGACGCTGGACTGGCAGAAAAATGACCGGAAAGCGTTTGCGGGACAGCTCAGGAAGATCGTCATATGGATCGAAGCGATCACTGCTGTCTGCCTGGCCGGCGCATGGCTGGCCGGGGTCCCTGTGCTTTCCATCCTGTATGCGACGGATCTTTCAGATCTGAAAACAGAGCTGATGATGATCCTGGCCGGAGGAGCGTTCCTGGCACTGAATGCTTTTCTGTGTGCGGTCCTTACGATCATACGCCGGCAGAGAGTGATCCCTGCGGTCTATATAGCGGGCGCGCTTTCCTGTCTGCTGCTCGTCAGGCCAATGACAGCCTCGATGGGGATCCTGGGAGGCGTTCTCGGGTTCGATCTGACGACAGCATTGACAGCGGTTCTGCTGAGCGCGCTGGTACTGCGTGAAATTCATGGTATGAGGTAATACATGGTATTTAGTTCAATGGTCTTTCTGTGGATCTTCCTGCCGGTCGTGTTTGTCGGCAGCATGATCGTCCACAAGACACAATTTCAGAATATTCTGCTGCTGGCCGCCAGCCTGATCTTTTATGCCTGGGGAGAGCCCCGGTATATTTTTCTGCTGCTGTTCAGCGTGTTCATGAACTGGATCTTCGGACTGCTGATCGACAGGTTCCGCAGCCGGGCAAAGCTCCTGCTGACGGTAAACATAGTCATCAATCTGGGCCTGCTGGGATACTATAAATATGCCAATTTCTTCCTGAATACGCTCAATCACCTGTTCCCCCGCGCGGGGATCCCCCTGACCAATATCGCGCTGCCGATCGGCATCAGCTTCTTTACCTTCCAGGCAATGAGCTATGTCATCGATCTCTACAGGGGAAAATACAAGGTCCAGAAAAATCTGTTAAATCTCGCCCTCTATGTTTCGTTCTTTCCGCAGCTGATCGCCGGCCCGATCGTCCAGTATAAGGACATCGACGTGCAGATCACACAGCGCACGGTAACGAGAGAAAAGATCGCGGGCGGATTCCGCCGCTTCATTTACGGACTGGGGAAAAAGGTTATCATAGCCAACCTGATCGCAATTTCGGTCAGCAAGCTCTTTTCCCTGGATGCCAGCCACCTGACAGGCGGCATGGCCTGGTGTGCAGCCCTTTTTTATTCCCTGCAGATCTATTACGATTTCTCCGGCTACTCTGATATGGCGATCGGAATGGGGAGAATGTTCGGCTTTGAGTTCCTGGAGAACTTCAATTATCCTTATATCTCCGCCTCCATACAGGAGTTCTGGAGACGCTGGCACATTTCCCTGAGCACCTGGTTCAAGGATTACGTCTATATACCGCTGGGCGGCAACCGCAAAGGAAAACTGCGCACATACATCAATAACTTCATTGTTTTTTTCCTGACGGGACTCTGGCACGGGGCCAGCTGGAACTTTGTCGGCTGGGGCCTGTATCACGGGTGTTTCCTGATCATTGAGAGGATGGGATTCAACAAGGTCCTGAAAAAGTCAAAGGTACTGTCGAGGGTGTACACGCTCCTGGTCGCCATGATCGGATGGGTATTCTTCAATGTGGAGGATATCCGGCATGGCTTCGCGATCGTGGTCCGTATGTTCCTTCCCTGGAATTATACTTACAGTATGGTAAATATCGGAACGCTTATCAGCGTTCAGACGCTCCTGGCCGTGATCTTCGGTGTTCTCGGATGCGGGCTCCTGCAGTCCGTGTTCAGGCTCCCGGCGCTCAAAGGCCTGTCCGATAAGTGGAAGAACTCTCTTCCGGAAGCTGTCTATCTGACGCTGGTACTGTGCTACAGCATCCTGCTGCTGGCCAATAACACGTATAATCCGTTCATCTACTTCCGGTTCTGAGTGCGGCCGGGGAGCCGCGGCCGGCCGGATCCTGCCGGAGATACGGCTGCGGAAACTGTAACAAGGATCTCATAATTTATGAAAAAATCGATACAATATTATTACCTGGCGGTCCTGGCTGCGCTGATCCTGCTGCCGGTCCTTGTCTTTACGCTCCTCCGGGGACATATTGACACCAACAATTACGAAAACCGGCTTCTGGCGGAAAAGCCTGTCCTGGGACAGCCGATCAATACACAGACGGCATTTCCGGATGTGGTGACGATCGAGAATTTCCCGGGCTATTTTGACAGCTGGTTCAATGACCATCTGCCGTTCCGCAACCAGCTGCTCTCGTTTAACGGAAGGCTCGACTACGACGTGCTTAAGAGCACGACCTCCGACGTCGTGATCATCGGTAAGGAGGGGTGGCTCTTTTACAAGGGCGCTCAGGCAAATGCCGAGGATCCGATCGGGGACTATAAGGGAACCAACCTGTTCTCGGACGGCCAGCTCGAGAGGATCGCGAACAATATGATCGTCGCCAGAGACGAGCTCAGGGAGCGCGGAGCGGAGTTCGTGATCTTCATCTGCCCGAACAAGGAGAGGGTTTACAGCGAATATATGCCGGATGCCTACGGAGAGCCTTCGCAGGAAAACCGCATGCAGCAGGTCGTCGATTATCTTAGAAGCCACACGGATATCCCCGTCGTGTCGGCCTACGAAGACCTGATGGCATATAAACAGGAGCATCCGGAGCAGCAGCTCTATTTCAAGTACGACACGCACTGGAACGATGTGGGCGCCTATATCGGGACGAGGACACTCAATGAGACGCTTGGCTTTACGCAGGTGCCGTTTGAGGAGCTGACGGTCGAGGATTACGGAATGGGCAACTTTGACCTGGCAAGGCTCCTGCATCTCGGGCAGTATCTGAACCGGGACGGCGCATACAAGCTGTACGGGTATACGCCGCACGAGATCACCAAGACAGGAGACGCGACGGGAACGGAGTTCCACATGAGTACCGACGATACGGCTCCCGGCTGGAAACTGTTCGTGATCGGAGATTCCTTCTCCACGATGAGCCTTAACTATTATGCATGCCATTACCAGTATGCATATCTGAATTTCTATTACAATTACCAGCTCTCCCAGCTTGAGGAGGAGCAGCCGAGCGTTGTCGTCTATGAGTGCGTAGAGCGCTATCTCGGCAATATGCTGAACTTTTCCATCACAGATGGTATCAAATCAGAGGCGGAACCGTTCTGACAAAAAGACCGGATCCGGGGATTCTGCCGACAAAAGAATTAAAAACAGAGGGAGTTATGAGAAACAAAGTTGACATCATAAGGGACGAAGACCTGCAAAGAGACTGGAAAGAGATCGTAAGACCGTATTGTAAACAGAGAAAGGTAAAAGGCACTTTTGAGAGAAAACCCAGACAGAGGATCCTCTATGAACATATGAAAGCCGACGAGCCAAAGGCGACTGTCGTGCTGGTGCACGGCTTTACCGAGAGTCTCGTTAAATTCTATGAGACATGCTATTATTTCCTGGCCAACGGCTACAATGTCTGGCTGATCCAGCAGCGCGGCCACGGTGTCAGCTACAGGAACGTCGAGGACGTCTCCCTGGTGCACATCACTGATTACAATGATCTGGTCGATGACCTGGACTTTTTCATTCATGAGCTCGTGATTCCGGGTACTCCGGAGGGACAGCCGCTTTACATTTACGGACACTCCATGGGAGGCGGCGTAGCGGCAATTTACCTGGAGCGGTATCCCGAGGTATTCTCCAAGGCGATCCTGAATGCTCCCATGATGGAGATCGACAGTGCCCCGATCCCGGTGTGGCTGGCAAAATCCGTCGCAAGAGTTATGATCGCGGCCGGCAAAGGCAATAAATATATGCCGGGGAGCAAGCCATTCTCCGATGACGGAGATTTTGAGAACAGCTGCACGACCTGCAGGGAGCGCTATGACCAGTATCTGGCGCTTGCCATCAAGCATGATTTCCTGAAAATGAGCGCGCTGTCCATCTCGACGGCGATGGAATTTTTCAAGCTGACACAATATGTCACAGAGCCGGAAAATACCGCCAGGGTCAAGGCCAAAGTCCTCCTTTTCCAGGCAGGAAATGACAACATGGTACTGCCGGGCGGCCAGGAGAGGTTCGTAAAGAACATTCCGGGTGCCGAGCTGGTGCGCATTGAGGACGCTAAACATGAGATCTACAGGTGCGGCGCGGACATTCTGGTGCCGTACTGGGAGAAAATACTGGAATTTCTGGAATCCTGATCGGAAAGAGAGAAACGAATGGACAAGATCGCCGTACTGATCCCCTGTTATAACGAAGAAAAAACCATCGGCAAGGTCGTAGCGGATGCAAAACGCGCCCTGCCGGAGGCGGTCATCTATGTCTATGACAATAATTCCACGGACAGGACCGCACAGATCGCGGCCGAAGGCGGCGCAGTCGTCCGCCATGAGTATATGCAGGGAAAAGGCAATGTGATCCGCAGGATGTTCCGTGAGATCGACGCACAGTGCTATGTCATGGTAGATGGCGATGACACCTACCCAATGGAGGACGCTCCGCAGATGGTGGAGCTGGTGCTGGAGAAGAATTCGGATATGGTCGTGGGAGACAGGCTCTCCTCCACTTATTTTACAGAGAACAAGAGACCTTTTCACAATTTCGGCAATTCCCTTGTGCGGGCGAGCATCAACCGCCTGTTCGGATGCAGCGTCAAGGATATTATGACGGGCTTTCGGGCGTTCAGCTATGATTTTGTGAAGACATTCCCCGTGCTCTCCCGCGGATTTGAGATCGAGACGGAGATGACGATCCACGCCGTCTACAACAATATGCAGATCGACAACGTTATCGTCGGTTACCGTGACCGTCCGGAGGGAAGCGAATCCAAACTCAATACATTCGCGGATGGATTCAGGGTCCTGGGGACGATCATCGGCCTTTTCCGAAACTATAAACCGTTTGTCTTTTTCGGGATACTGGCAGCCCTTCTGACCCTGATCGCGGCGGCCTTTTTTATCCCGGTGTTCCTGGAATATCTGCATACCGGGATGGTAGCCAAATTCCCGACCCTGATCGTCTGCGGTTTCGTGATGATGGCTGCGATCCAGGCCTTTTTCTCCGGCCTTATCCTCTCCAATATGGACAAAAACGCAAGACGCAGTTTTGAAGTTCAGAGAAACTTCCTGCATACACAGCAGCATCAGTAAACAGATGTGCATCCGGCTGTTTCCGGTCCGGAAACGGCAGTGCGCGAAATCTGGAGAATGACAGCATCACGGCAGGTGAAAATACATGGGTGCAATTCTTAAACTGCTCCTCTTTTTCATATGGGCAGGACTTATACCGGTCCTGATGGGACTGCTGCCGACCAGCTATCTTGCAAAACACCGGCGCAGGTCCCACATTATTATCATATCGGGGTATCTGTGCGCTTTTTCTCTTTTTGAGATCCTGGGAGTCCCGATCCTGTTCTTTCTGAAGGGAGATTTTGACCTTCTGGTCAGGCTGTACAGCATTATAAGCCCTCTTATGGCGGCAGCCGGAGTGATCCGCTGCATCCGAATGGGCGGAGCCCGGCTTCCGGCGATTGTGGAGGTACTGGCCGCCAGACGGATGAATGCGGAAAATGAGACCATGCAGCTGATCCGCCAGAAGCGCAGCAGCGCCGGGCAGGCGATTCTCTTCTGGGCTGTCTTTCTAGCTCTTTTTGCTTTTCAGATCTATATGGCGTATACCAGGGCATCCTATGACGGGGATGACGCCTACTATGTCGCCCAGTCCCTGATCTCCTGGCAGACAGGAACCATGTACCGTTGGGACCCCTATACCGGGGTTTCGACCAGCCTGGACGGAAGGCATGCCATGGCCATGCTGCCCATGTGGATCGCCGCGATCTCGAGGCTCTGCGGGACACATTCAACGATCGTCACTCACAGCATGATCCCGATGATCTTTCTGCCGCTTTCCGACCTTTGCTACTACGCGGTGGGGAAAGCGCTGCTCTATAAGGAATCGCCGGCGAGAAGGCTTCGCATGCTGCCTGCCTTTATGATCGTGATCGCGCTGATCCAGATCTACGGCAATGTCTCCATCTATACCCCGGAGACCTTCCTGCTCATGCGGACCTGGCAGGGAAAGACGGTCTTTGCCAATGTCCTGATCCCGATGACCTTCTATTCGCTGCTGCTGATCACGCATCGGCTCGAGGAGGGAAGAATCGGGAAATTTCCGTGGATCGTCATGGTACTGGTCAATACGGCGGCCGGGCTGTGCACGTCGCTCGCGCCTGTGATGACTTCCATGCTCTTTATCGCCGGGTGTCTCTGTATCGCGTTGTCCTACCGCTACAAAAAGGTGATGTTCTTCGGGCTGCTCTCCTGTATTCCGGGATTCGTGTATGCAGTGATCATCTTCGCGCTCCTGCTGCCGAACTTCCTGGCCGGAGGACTTAACATAGAGTTCCTGCACAGTATTTTCGGGTAAGAAAGTATAAAATATGACAGAAATCTGGATCACAATCTTACAATACGCCGGAACAGGATTTCTGCTGATCCTCTATTTCGTTTCCTTAGTCCTTATGTTTCTGCGTGAGGATGACAGGGGAAACCGCGCTATTTTTCTCTATCTGCCGTTGATCTTCCTGGCCCTTTTTATTTTTCCGCCGTTCCGAAGCCTTTACGGGAGGTTTGATTCTACGGCGACCTACTACCGGTTTCTCTGGCTGCTGCCCATGTCGGCCACGATCGCCTATACGGCAGTCAAGCAGTTCTCCACATGGCTAAAGCCCGGGATCCTGATCGCGGGGCTCCTGGTCGTCATGTGCGGAAAATACACTTATGAGAACGAGAATATTCTGCCGGCAGAGAACCGGCTGCATCTCCCGCAGATGGCGATCGACGTAACGGATTTTATCATGAATGAATCCGGCGGCGATTATACGATCGTTTCCATGCCGCCGGGACTGGTGCAGTTCGTCAGGCAGTATGAGAGCAAGCTGTGGCTTCCCTACGGAAGGGAAATGCTGCTCCCGGATTTCCGCAATTATCATCACGCCGTGTATGAGGCGTACATCGAAGAAGAACTGGATCCCGACGCGCTGATCGGCGCGACGCGCCAGTATAACTGCAACTATGTCGTTGTGGAAGCGGTCAGGGTAGAGGAAGAGGACATGGAGAGGCTCGGAATGGAGCTGCTCGCCAATGTGGACGGTTACAACATCTATTATGATCCTCAGAGTCCGGACTGGTCATCCATGGGAGGGTAATCACGGCTTATGCCATTTTTATATACGGAGAAAGAGGACAGAAAAAGCGAAGGCGCCTATGCTGTGATCACAGGTTATGACGGGAGCGTGAGAGACCTGTCTGTGCCGGAGGAGCTGGGCGGCCTGCCGGTACGGGAGATCGGCAGCAGCGCCTTCGCCGGAAGAGAGGATGTAGTGCGGGTCGTACTGCCGCGGGAGCTGCGTACGATCCGCCCTTTTGCGTTTCAGAGATGCGCCTCCCTGGAAGAGCTGTATCTGCACAACGGCGTGAAGGACTGCTATGACGGGATCCTGCGCAGCTGCGGGAGCCTTCGGATGATCCACGTGTACTGCGAGAGGAAGGAAGATTTCCGGATCATAAGGGATATCCTGAGGGATGCGGATTCGATCCTGAATTTCCATATTTATCTGGAAGACGGGGAGGCAAGGCTGACGTTTCCCGAATATGTCAACGAGGCATTGGAGGACACGATGGCAAGAGCGATCCATTTCTCCATTGAAGGAGCGGGGATCGCATACCGGGAGAGCGTCGGCAAGGGCCGGATCGATTTTGCGGATTATGACAGGCATCTGCCGAAACTTACGGACTACGACTTCGAGGCCGGAGTCAGGATCGCCGCAGGACGCCTGCTGTACCCGTATAAGCTTGCGGAAGAAGCGAGAGAGCGGTACGAACAGTTCCTGAAGGCGCAGAGCGCAAGGGCGCTCATGTGCCTGATCCGGGAAAGGGAAACGGCGGCAGTGCGCCTGATGACGGAAAGAAAACTCCTGGACCCTAAGGCACTGCAGGCAGGTCTGAAACAGGCCAGTAAGGATGGCCTGACCCAGATCTGCAGCCTGCTGATCCGGTATTCGGAGAAGGAAACGTCCGGACAAGCAAAGGGGTTGTCGCTGGAAGACTGGTAAATGCCCGGCAGGCATGCTTTTGCCTTCATTATCGTTACGGCATGGGGAATAATATGGGACATAGAGAAGAACTCTCGGATATCGGCAGCAGGATCCTCAGTACGGTGTGCGCGGATCTGTTTATTTCCATGCATTATATGGGACCGGCTTTAGGAAGCCTGGGATACGTCATGGATCTGTCGACGACTACGGTGGGAACAGATGCGGAATGGATAAGGTTCAATCCGAACTATCTCATGCGCCTGTACCTGGAGAGGCCCCGCAGGATGAACCGCACGTACCTGCATATGGTGCTGCACTGCCTGTTCCGGCATATGTTCTATGCGCAGGACTATGAGGACAGGGAGCTCTGGGATCTTTGCTGCGATATAGCCGTCGAATCCGTGATCGACAGCATGGAGTGCGAGACTGTCTCCGAGATCGTCTCGGACAGACGCAGCAGGATCTACCAGGAGCTGCAGGAGCAGATCCATGTCCTGACCGCGCAGAAGCTCTACAGGCTGATGAGTGAAAAAGACAGAGACTACGCAAGAGAGACGTTTCTGGCCGGGGAATTCGGCGCGGACGATCACTCCTTCTGGGCGCGCCTCGAGCCAACCGGAGAGGAAAAGCCAAAAAGCGGAGGCGGAGCCGGAAATAACTTAAAGAACCGGGACCGGGACGGCAGGCGCGGTCCCGGGGAACAGAAGGACCTGCCGGGGGCAGGTGCGAACAACTCGCTGCGCGACCAATGGGAAAAATCGATGAACAGGGTTAAGACGCAGCTGGAGATCTCCGGCAGCAGAGCCGGCAAGGATCTTCCTTCAGAGCTTGTCAGGGTCCTCGCGGCACAGACGGCGGCGGGCAAGGATCTGCGCGCTTATCTTAAGCATTTTATGGTCCTGCGGGAGGAGGCGGGGATCGACCCGGATTCCTTCGATCCCGGCTTCTACAATTACGGAATGCAGCTGTACGGCAATATGCCCCTCATCGAAGAGAATGAACTCAGGGAGCGGGTGCGGGTTGAGGAGCTGGTGATCGCCATCGATACCTCCGCCTCCTGCCAGCGGGGAGCGGTGCAGGAATTCCTGAATGAAACGGCGGCGATCCTGCTGGGCAGGGAGAGCTTTTTCAGGAAGGTCAGGATCCACATCCTGCAGTGCGACGAACAGGTCCGCTCGGACCTTCTCATTACAGATCCGGAGCAGATGAAGGAATATGCCGGGCATTTTGCGATCAGGGGCGGCGGAGGAACGGATTTCCGTCCTGTCTTTTCCTATGTGGAGGAGCTTCGCCGGAGCGGAGAGCTCAAAAGGCTCCGGGGCCTTCTGTATTTTACGGACGGATACGGGATCTACCCGGCCCGGCCGACAGCGTATGAAACAGCTTTTGTCTTTGAAAGGGATGCCGATAACCGCGACGATGAAGTTCCGGACTGGGCGCTGCGGCTGTATGTATGAGGAGTGTTTCCCACAGCGGGAAGAGCCTCCTGTGAAATCGGAGATAATGGATGAATATTAAAGAAGCAAAACAGGAAATTATTAATACGATTCGCGCGTATACGCTCAAGGATGAGGCAGGACGCCCGGTGATCCCGTACGAAAAGCAAAGGCCCCTTCTGCTGATGGGACCGCCCGGGATCGGCAAGACGGCGATCATGCAGCAGGTCGCCCTGGAGTGCGGAATCGGGCTGACCTCCTATACGATCACGCATCATACGCGGCAGAGCGCTGTGGGACTGCCTTTCATCGCAAAGAGAATCTATGACGGGAATGAGTATCACGTAACGGAATATACTATGAGCGAGATCATCGCCTCCGTCTATGAACAGATCGAGCGCACCGGAGTCAGGGAGGGGATCCTGTTCCTGGACGAGATCAACTGCGTCTCGGAGACGCTCTCACCCACCATGCTGCAGTTCCTGCAGTATAAGACTTTCGGGACCCACCGCGTGCCGGAGGGGTACATCATCGTCACGGCGGGCAATCCTCCGCAGTATAACCGCTCCGTAAGGGACTTTGACATCGTGACGCTGGACAGGGTCAGAAAGATCGATATTACAGAGGACCTGGCCGTCTGGAAAGAGTACGCAGGGCGCGAGGGCGTGCACGGCGCGGTGATGGCGTATCTGGAGATCCATCCGGATCACTTCTATTCGGTCCGCGCCGATATCGAGGAGCAGTATTTTGTGACGGCGAGAGGATGGGAGGATCTCTCCCGCGTGATCCGCACCTACGAAGAGCTCATGATCCCGGTCACGGAAGCCCTGGTCACAGAGTATCTGCAGGACCCGCAGATCGCCTCGTCTTTTGCCGCCTATTATGAATTGTATAATAAATACAAGGACGTATACAGGATCCCCGAGATCCTGGAAGGCTCATGGCCGGGGGACCTTCAGGCGATCGGAAGCGTTCCCTTTGATGAGAAACTCAGCTTGATAGGGCTGCTCACCGACAGCCTGGGACAGGAATTCCGGGAGTACGCTGCCCGGCTCGCCGTACAGGAGCGCCTGCAAAAACTCCTGGGTGAGACCAGAGGGCAGCTCAAAGCTGTCCCTGAAGGGAAGAAGGCGGACACGGCGCAGATCCTTCAGAAACTGCGCACGCAGACGGATGAGGAGAGGAAAAAGCGCTCCGCAGCCGGTATGATCGGCAGGGAAGAGGAGGAGATCCTCTACCGGGCAGCGAAGGCGATGAAGGAGCTGGAAGAGAAGCTCCTGCAGGAGAGCAGCGGCCTTCCGGCAGAAGATTTCTCCCTGATAAGAAACTGGTTTGAGAACAGGGAGGAGGAGAGGCTCTCGGCGATCAGCAGGACCTCGGAGCATCTCACCAACAGCTTTGCTTTTCTCTCGGAAGCCTTCGGAGAGGGGCAGGAGATGGTGATCTTCCTGACGGATCTCAGCGCAGGTTATTACAGCCTTAAGTTCGTCTCTGACTGCGGAAACGAGGCCTACTACAAATATAACCGGCTTCTGCTGCTGGATGACCGCCGCAGCAGGATGCGGGAGGAGATCCGCAAACTAATTGTGTTTTGACTGGAAATTTTTGAAAAGATATAGCATAATAAAACATCTACATGCAATATCGGTTTTTAGGAGAAACGGATGTATACATTCGACAGCAGGGTACGTTACAGTGAGACAGATCCGGACGGATTTCTGAAAATTGAATCATTGCTGGACTATCTGCAGGACTGCTCTACCTTTCAGTCAGAGGACCTGGGGATCGGGATTTCGTTCCTCAAGGACCAGCACTGGGCGTGGCTTGTCAATTACTGGCAGATCGATATACTGCGTCTGCCTGTATTATCCGAGTGCATCCGGATCGGAACGTCGCCCTATGAACTCAAAGGCTTTATGGGGCAGCGCAATTTCATGATCGAGACGATCAGCGGGGAAAGACTTGTGAACGTCAATTCCGTGTGGTCCCTTATGAACATGGACAGAATGCTCCCTGTCCGTGTTCCGGAGATCATGCTTGAAAAATACGAACTCTTCCCTCGTTTTGACATGGAATATGCGCCCAGAAAGATCAATGTGCCTGCCGGCTCCACAGCCGTGCAGCAGAGATCCTTTACTGTAGATGAGAACATGCTTGATTCGAATCACCATGTCAACAATGCACAGTATGTCAGGCTTGCCATGGAGGCATGCGTGCAGGACCGGCCTGTAAGAAGACTTCGCGTGGAATACCGCAGGCAGGCGCTGCTGGGCGATCATATCGTCCCATCAGTTTTTGAATGTGCAGAAGACATGAACCGGAAGGTCGTTTCCCTGGACGCAGACGACGGTAAGCCGTATGCAGTGCTGGAACTGACGACTGATAAAATCGAACAATTATAACAGTAAGGGAATATTTATTTATGTTTCAATTAGGTGAAAAGCAGGTGCTGTGTGTTGAAAAGACAGTGCCTATGGGAGTGTATCTGAAGGAAAAGGACGCAGATCTGAAGGACGGACATGTGCTGCTGCCGAAGAGCCAGGTCCCGGAGGGGATAAAGCCCGGAGACGAGATTGAGGTCTTTCTTTACAAGGATTCGGAGGACCGCATCATTGCGACCAGAAAAGAGCCAAGGCTCCTTCTCCACCAGGTCGGATTTCTCACGGTCAAGGATGTCGGCAGGATCGGCGCTTTTCTGGACTGGGGACTGGACAAGGACCTGCTGCTGCCGTTTCATGAGCAGCCGCGCGAGCGCGTACAGAAAGGACAGCGCTGTCTCGTCGCTGTTTATCTGGACAAGAGCGTAAGGCTCTGCGCGACGATGAATGTTTATCCGTATCTTCGCAAGGACAGTCCGTATCATACCGGGGATGAGGTAGAGGGAACCGTCTACCAGACGAGCGATAACTTCGGCACCTTTGTGGCAGTGGATGATATCTACTCCGCCCTGATCCCTAAAAAGGAGCTGGTACAGGACCTTCGCGTCGGAGAGAGGATCAAGGCTCGCGTCACTATGGTCAAGCCGGACGGCAAGATCGATCTGGCTATTCGCGAAAAGGCCCATGTGCAGCTGTTCCACGACGCGGATGTGATTCTGGAGCTTCTTAAAGAACAGGGAGGGACGCTCCCGTTTACGGATAAGGCATCGCCGGAACAGATCCGCGACGTCATGAAAATGAGCAAAAACGAGTTCAAACGCGCGGTGGGACATCTGCTCAAAGAGGGCAGGATCCATATCGGAGAGAATTCGATCGAGCTGATCCCGGATCCGCAGGAGACCTGACTCCGGACAGAATCTGTGGCGGCTTATAGATTTTTTTCCCGCATTGCTATACAATTATCAGGTATAATGACCGGGATGTGTCAGCCTGCAGTCATAAGAATGCGGGTCTATTGTTGTTGTGCAGAAAGCGTGGTGGCATGATTTCGAATCAGATTTTACAGAACACGATCGAAGGGATTCGAGACGTTTCACATATGGAACTTGCGGTACTGGATGCGGATGGCAGGGAGGTCGTATCAACGGCAGACGTCTTCGCAGGCGCGGCAGGATCGATACCGGAGTTTGCCGCTTCTCCCGCAGATTCACAGACCGCGGGAAATTTTCAGTTCTTCAAGGTCTACGAGGACAGGCAGCTGGAATATATCGTTGTCGTCTGCGGAAACTCCGACAGCTCGCTCCTGGTGGGCAAGATGAGCGCTCTTCAGATCACGGGACTTCTCGGGGCTTTCAAGGAACATTATGACCGCGACAGCTTCATGAAGAATCTCCTGCTCGACAATCTTCTGCTGATCGATATCTATGAGAGGGCCAAAAAGCTTCACATTCAGGCGAATTCCCAGCGTCTTGTCATGATGATCGAGACGGATCCGCTGCAGAGAACGGAAAAGGACGTTCTCTCTCTTCTGCAGGAGTATATCGGCGGCGGTTCCGCTGACTTTGTGACGGCGGTAGACGAGAGCGCGGTCGTGATCGTAAAAGACGTCTCCGCGCAGGGAAGGCCCTCGGATATTGAAAAAGGTGCGTACGCCATGCTAAGCTATCTGGAAGGCCTCGGGATGACCAATACGCGCATTGCCTATGGCACGGTAGTAGGAGAGCTCAAGGAGATCAGCCATTCCTATAAGGAAGCTAAGATGGCCCTCGATGTCAGCAAGATCTTCTATGAAGAGCACAAAGTGATCGCTTATAACCAGCTGGGAATCGGAAGGCTGATCTATCAGCTGCCGATCCCGCTCTGCAAGATGTTCATCCGTGAGATCTTCGGCGACAGGAGCCCGGATGAGTTCGACGATGAGACGCTGGTCACGATCAACAAGTTTTTTGAAAACAGCCTGAATGTCTCGGAGACTTCCCGCCAGCTGTTCATCCACAGGAATACGCTGGTCTACAGGCTGGATAAGCTGTTAAAGAGCACAGGCCTTGATCTTCGTGTGTTTGAGGATGCGATCACCTTCAAGATCGCTATGATGGTCGTCAAATACATGAACTATATGGAACAGGACAGATAAATGTTTCCGGCGCCCCGGGCGCACAGTTATCGGAATCACGAACAGAACAGGCTTACGCTTCGCTGCGGCATGGAGAAAAATATGGCAGGGATATCAGACGAGATCGTTATCTCTTTACGGAATGTCAGCAAACAGTATACCAGAGAGGCCCCGGCGGTCAATCATGCCAATCTTGAGGTCAGAGAGGGAGAATTTGTCTTCATCACAGGGGAGACGGGCTCCGGAAAATCTACGCTGATCAAGCTGATCATGCATGAGCTGCAGGCAACGGAAGGCGAGATCAATGTTCTTGGATATGACCTGAACAGGATCCGCCACGGCAAGATCCCCAAGTTCCGCAGAAATCTCGGGATCGTCTTCCAGGATTTCCGTCTGCTCCGCGACAGGAACGTCTATGAGAACGTTGCTTTTGCCCAGCGTATCATCCAGGTGCCGGGAGACAGAATGAAGCGCAATGTTCTCGAGATCCTGGATATGGTCGGAATGGCAGACAAATATAAGAGAAAGGTCACACAGCTCTCGGGAGGAGAACAGCAGCGTGTAGCGCTGGCAAGAGCTCTTGTCAATAAGCCCTTTATCCTGCTGGCAGACGAGCCGACCGGAAATCTCGATGCGGAGACAGCATGGGAGATCATGCAGCTGATCGAGCGCGTCAACAGGGATTTCGGAACGACAGTAATCGTCGTCACCCATGACAAGGCTATCGTTGACAGGATGCAGAAGAGAGTGATCGAGATGAAACAGGGAGAGATCGTCAGGGATGATGCGCTCACCCAGGAGCAGGATTACTCCTACGACTATGATGATAGCTACGACTATCAGGATGTCGATGCGGATGGATATGACTATGAAGATTAGGACATTTTTCTATACATTCGGACAGGGAATCCGGAATCTTTTTCGAAACCTGGGATATACACTGGCTTCTGTGGCTACGATCACAGCCTGCCTGTTCCTCTTCGGCATGTTTTTTTCCGTGCTGATCAATTTCCGGCATATTATGCTGCAGGCGGAGGAAAATGTATCTGTCACGGTATTCTTCAATGAGGGCGTGACAGAAGAGGATATACAGCTTCTCAAGATCGGGATCGAGGAGAGGGAGGAAGTAGCCTCCGTCACCTTCACAACGGCAGACGAGGCGTGGGAGGATTTCGCCCAGAGATTTCCGGAAGGATTTACAGAGGGCTTCCTTGAGAATCCGCTCGAAGGATCAGATAACCTGGAGATCTTCCTGAGTGACGTCTCCAAACAGCCGGAGCTGGTCAGCTTTCTTAAAAACGTCGACATTGTCCGCGAGGTCAACTACTCGGAGATCACGGCAAACGCGCTCTCGGGCGCGAACCGCCTCCTGACATATGCGTCCATGATCATTATTGCGATCCTCCTGATCGTATCCGTCTTCCTGATCAACAATACGGTCGCGACCGGAATCGCAAATCACAGAGATGAGATCGAGATCATGAAATATGTCGGTGCGACGGACTTTTTCGTCCGTGCTCCTTACGTATTTGAGGGACTGCTCATCGGCATCATCGGTTCCATGGTCCCCCTGGTACTGACTTATTACATCTACAATATGGCAGTGGAGGTCATCTCCTCAAGATATTCCATGCTGACCGGGATCCTGCAGTTCCTGCCGGTAAACGACGTATTCTACTACCTGGTTCCGATCTCTGTGATCCTGGGAGTCGGAATCGGCTTTGGCGGCAGTATGTTTACTGTCAAGAGACATCTCAAGGTTTGAGACACTGGTGGCAGAATGCGGAGAGTAAAAAGATCAGAATTTCATAGGATCAGTTTGCGGCGGTGTGTACGAAGGTGCACACTGCTTTTTGGCACTCTGCTCCTTTCTGTTTCGATGCTGTCTATGTCATCGCCTGTGCAGATGAAGGTCCAGGCAGCCTATACAAATGCGCTGATCCAGGAGAAACAGTCCCAGGTCCAGTCCTCCAAGCAGCAGAGGGAGCAGATCCAGCAGAGCCTCTCCGACGTGAAGCGGATGAAGGAAGCTCTGGAGGCGTCCAAGGCAGACCTGACGGCCTATATCACGCAGCTGGATGCCAACCTGACACAGATCCAGCTGAATATCGATACGTTGAAACAGCAGATGGAGGACAAGCAGGCCGAGATCGACAAAACACAGGAAGAACTTAACGAGGCGATCGATACGCAGACTCGTCAGTATGAGGCGATGAAGCAGAGGATCAAATTCCTGTATGAAAAGGGAGATACCTATTATCTGGAAATCTTCCTGAATACGACGACCAGCTTTTCCGAGCTGCTCAACAAAATGTCCTACGCCAATCAGATCAGCGATTATGATGACAGGCTCTACCAGATGTATCAGGAGCAGACGGAGCTCGTCCGGGTGACAAAAGAGGCGCTGGAAGAGGAATACGTGACGCTGGATGAAACAAAACAGGGCGTCGAGGCGGAAGAGAGGAGCATGCAGGAGCTGCTCGCGGAAAAAGAGCAGCAGCTGAACCAGATGAAAGCCCAGATCGCTGCCCAGGAGAACAGTATCGCCGACTATGAGGATCAGGTGGCCAAATGGGATGCAGAGATCGCTGCCCTGGAGAACGCGATCAGGGCGGAAGAGGCGAGACTGGCGGCAGAGGCAGCGGCAAAACGCTATTATACGGGCGGTGTCTTTACCTGGCCGTGCCCGGGGTATTCGTCGATCTCCTCTGATTACGGATACAGGATCCACCCGATCTACGGAACGCAGAGATTCCACAGCGGTGTCGATATGGCGGCTTCTTACGGTACGCCGATCCTGGCGGCCTATGCCGGACAGGTGGTTGCGGCCTCCTACGACGCATCGATGGGAAATTATGTCATGATCAGCCATGGAGATACACTGTTTACGGTCTACATGCACTGCAGCGCCCTGTATGTATCCAAAGGACAGGAAGTTTCAGCAGGACAGAAGATCGCTTCCGTCGGCAGTACCGGTGCTTCGACCGGACCGCATCTGCATTTTTCGGTCCGCAAAAACGGGCAGTATGTGAGCCCCTGGCCTTATCTGGGTTCCTGACAGGAAGCCTGATCCGGATAGATTACTGAGCTTAGCAGGGAGATATTTATGGAAAAGAACAAAAACAGCAGCGCAGGGCGCGGAAAATTTTTTGCGGCAGGACTTCTGACCGGGATCCTGGTCTGTCTTGTGGCGGCCGTTTTAGTCCTGCGTGCCGTTGAGCCAGAGCTTCTTCCGCACGTCAGTTCCAGCCTGTCTCAGGAGAGCGCACAGGTGTTTGAGCGTTCCGCGATCGATGAAGATACGATCCTGAAGCTCCAGAGCCTTGAGGAAGGGATAGAGAGATACTATTACAAGGCAGAGGAAGTGACGCCTGAGCAGCTGCAGACGGGTCTGTATCGCGGGATCATGAAGTCCCTGGACGATCCCTATACGGAGTACTATACAAAAGATGAGATGGAGCTGCTCGATCAGCAGCTGACCGGCATCTATTACGGAATCGGCGCTTATATCAGTCTGGACACAATGACGAATTATCCCAAGATCTCCGGCGTGATCCGGGATACACCGGCGCAGGCAGCAGGCCTGATGGCGGATGACATCATCTATGAGGTCGACGGGGTCAACACAAAGGATATGAGCCTTGACGAAGTCGTCTCCCGCGTCAAAGGAGAAGAGGGAACGACCGTCACCCTTACGCTGGTGCGGGAAGGGGAGAATGATTATCTTCACATCGATATCAAAAGGGCGAAGATCAATTCCCCGACGGTCTCCGTGGAGATGATGGAGGACGGTATCGGATATCTCGACCTGGAAGCATTCGATACGGTGACGACACAGCAGTTTATCGACGGACTGCATGAGCTCGAAGAGGGCGGCATGGAAGGTATGATCCTGGATCTCCGTGCAAATCCGGGAGGAGACGTCCAGGTCGTGACGGCGATCGCGGATTATTTCCTGCCGGAAGGTCTTGTCTTCTACATGGAAGACCGGGACGGCGCCAGGACCGAGTACACCTGCGACGGGGAAAAACAGATCGGGATCCCTCTGGTCGTGCTGGTCGACGGCAATTCCGCAAGCGCGGCGGAGATCCTCTCCGGCGGCATCCAGGATGCCGGCGTCGGGACGCTGGTAGGAGAGCAGACCTACGGGAAGGGCGTGGTGCAGACGATCCTTACATTAAAGGATGAATCCGCGATCAAGATCACCATTGCAGATTACTATACAAGAAATGGCAGCAATATCAATGAGATCGGTATCACACCGGATGAGCTCGTTCCTTTTGACAGGGAGGCTTATTTAGAGGACGGCACAGACAACCAGCTCGAGCGGGCAAAAGAGATCCTGCTGGAGAAAATGGACGATGCCAATTAGCAGAATAGTTGCGGTGAGGCTGTTTTTGTGACAAAATAGTTATTGCAGCAACAGCGGCGCGCAGGCGCCGTGCGTGCATGAAACTATATTCCTGCAGGTATTAAACGGATGGCTTTTGCCTGTCCGGCGGTTTTCAGAAGGGAGCGTTATTATGGGATTGTTACAGGTTGGTATTGGTGCAGCTGCTTCTGTCCTTTCGGATCAGTGGCGTGAATATTTTTACTGCGGATCTCTGGATGCGAACACACTGGTGGTCAAGGGCAGCAAGAGAAGAGGCAAGGGCAGCAATAACGTTATTTCAAACGGATCGATCGTAGCTGTCAACGAAGGCCAGTGCATGATCATTGTTGAACAGGGCGCGATCGTGGACGTCTGTGCTGAGCCCGGCGAATTTGTTTTTGATTCCTCCAAGGAGCCTTCTATCTTCTATGGCGGACTTGTCCAGGGAATCAAGGACAGCTTTGAGACATGGAAAAAGCGTGTCGGCTTCGGCGGAGATACAGGCGTAGACCAGAGAGTTTACTACTTTAATACAAAAGAGATCATCGGAAACAAATACGGGACAGCAAATCCGGTTCCGTTCCGTGTAGTGGACAAGAACATCAACCTCGACGTTGATATCTCCATTGCCTGCCACGGCGAGTATTCCTATAAGATTCAGGATCCAATCCTGTTCTACAAGAATGTCTGCGGAAATGTCGAGTCAGCTTATACACGCGACAAGATCGACTCCCAGCTTAAGAGCGAAGTGCTGACAGCACTGCAGCCCGCATTTGCGGAGATCTCTGAGATGGGCATCCGCTACAGCTCGATTCCCGCACATGCAGATGATGTCGCGAAGGCTCTCAATGATGTGCTTTCCAGTGAATGGAGCGGAAAGCGCGGTATCGTCATCAGCGCTTTCGGTGTCAACTCTCTCAAGGCCTCGGAAGAGGACGAGAAGATGATCAAGGAGCTGCAGAAGCTCGCGGCTTATAAGACAGCGGATATGGGCGCAGCTGCCATGACAGCAGCAACAGCACAGGCTATGCAGGATGCAGCCAAGAATGAGGGCGGAGCGATGCTTGGCTTTGCCGGCGTAAACATGGCACAGCAGATGAGCGGCATCAACGCCGGCCAGCTCTATGCGATGAGCCAGGGACAGCAGCCCCAGATGCAGCCCGCTTCCCAGGTGAATGGCTGGAACTGCCCGAGCTGCGGACAGCAGGGCAATACCGGCAAATTCTGCCAGAACTGCGGATCTCCCAAGCCGGAGAGCACAGCATGGGTGTGCCCGAGCTGCGGACAGCAGGGCAACACCGGCAAGTTCTGCCAGAACTGCGGAGCACCCCGTGCATAACTGAATGACTTGCAAGACGAGCCCGCAAATATGCGGGTAACGGATCTTAGATTGAAAGGGCTGCCACCTCGAGTGACAGCCCTTCTTACACTCATACATCATCAATACCGCACCGGAATAAACAGATACGGACTATGGACAGATCAGGATCGGATAATCGAATAAGGGGACAGCGCTGGCTGGTCGTATTAACGCTGATGGCGCAGATCGCGCTGATCATCGCATGTGTGATGTCCACAAGACCGGACCTGAACTGGAAAGAGAGAAACAGGCACCACAGGCAGTATGAAGAGCTGAGCGTTGCCATGAGAAACGGACATCTGTGGCTGGAGGAGGTTCCCCCGGATTCCCTCCAGGAGATGGATAATCCATATGATTATCTGGCACGTTGTGAGCAGGGATATCTCTCCGGGGACGACTATCTGTCGGATACGAGCTACTATAAAGGACACTATTATGTCTATTTCGGCATCGTGCCGGAGCTGCTGCTGTTCCTGCCGTGCATATTGCTGACAGGGCATGTGCTGCCGACCTGGGCAGCGGTGCTCTTGTGTGCCTGTCTCTATTCGGCGGGGCTGTATTTCTTTTTGCATCAATTGTGCAGGATTTATTTCAGGAATACGGGGACCGGTATCCTGCTGCTCCTCGACTGGGCGATGTTCGGGGCAACGCAAACGCTGTTTATTGCCCACTATGCATCGGTTTATACCATGCCTTTGATCGCTGGGATGATGTGCGGAGTCTTCGGACTCTCCTTCTGGCTCAAAGCGTCCGGGGAGAACCGTTTGGGAAAAATGAGCAGGAGGTACCTGCTGGCCGGCAGTGTTCTGACGGCACTTGTGATCGGGTGCCGGCCGCAGATGGCGATCCTGGTGTTTCTCGCGTTTCCCATCTTTGGAAAACAGATCCGGGAGGGAAAGTTTTTCCGGCTGACAAAAGAGAGCGTGCTTAACACGCTGTGTGTGATCGGTCCCTGGCTGATCCTGGGAGGTCTCTTTCTCTGGTATAATGCGGTCCGTTTCGAGGATCCATTAGAGTTCGGTGTCCGTTATCTTCTGACTGTGACGGATATGACAAATGTCAGGCCGGAGCTCAAACGGATCCCTGTCGGGATCTATTTCCATCTGCTGCAGCCGATGCACTTTACCTCAGAGTTTCCCTTTGTCAGAGGAGTAAACACCGCACTTCCCGGCACGGAGGGACTGTATATAGAACCTCTGACGGGCGGCTTTTTTGCCATCAATCTCATCGCGCTGCCGGGATTGCTGCTGCCTTTGCTGCGTCTTTGGAGAAACGGCGGAAACGGCGGCACACAGAATAAGAACGTCTGGCAGATGGGATCGGTTTCCCTGCTCAGCGCGGCAGTGCTGACGCTGCTCGATATTTTGATGGCAGGGATCTCCCAGCGCTATCAGGCGGATTATGCTTTCCTCTATATGCTGGCGTCTCTTGTTGTGATCCTGTCGTTATACGAATCGTGCGGGAACGGGGAGAGGAAAGAAACGGGAGAGTGCAAAAGAGCGAATATCCGGAAAGGGAGCATCACAGCTGTGCTGACCGCTTTGACGATCCTGTGTGTGTGTCTGAACATCCTGATCACGCTGTCTGAGGATATGTACTTTTCGGTGAAGAGCCTGAATCCGGAAGGGTTTGAGTGGATACAAAAACTGTTTTGCTCATGAGGTGGAGGTTCCTGCTTCGCAGGAAAAATAAAAAAATACAGCCTTATGCTAACGTGCAAGCACGTCGCATCGAGAACGTGTTGCTATTCACGGTCCCTCCACACTGCATTCGCAAAACACGCATTGCATGCGTGAGCCATCTGCTGACGCAGATGCGTTTTGCTCATGAGGTGGAGGTTCCTGCTTCGCAGGAAAAATAAAAAAATACAGCCTTATGCTAACGTGCAAGCACGTCGCAAAAGGCTGTATTTTTTTATTTACCGTGAATAGCAACACTATTTCAGCATTTTGTTAACATAATAACCCGTATAGGAGGAGTGGTCCTTGGCGATTTCTTCGGGGGTGCCGCTGAAGACGACTGTTCCACCGCCGTCTCCGCCTTCCGGTCCCATGTCGATGATATAGTCGGCGGTCTTGATGACATCCAGGTTGTGTTCGATGACCACGACACTGTTGCCGCCTTCCACAAGCTTGTGGAGGATCTGGGTCAGCTTTCTGACGTCCTCGAAATGGAGGCCTGTCGTAGGCTCATCCAGGATGTAGATCGTGCGGCCGGTGCTCCTGCGGGAGAGCTCCGCCGCGAGCTTGATGCGCTGCGCTTCACCGCCGGAGAGCTCCGTGGAGGGCTGTCCGAGCTTCACATAGCCAAGGCCTACGTCATACAGGGTCTGGATCTTGTTCCGGATCGAGGGAACATTCTCAAAGAAGGTCACGGCTTCCTCGACCGTCATATCTAAAACATCGTATATATTCTTGCCCTTATAACGGACTTCCAGTGTCTCACGGTTGTAGCGCTTGCCGTGGCAGACTTCGCAGGGAACATAGACGTCTGGCAGGAAATGCATTTCGATCTTGATGATGCCGTCGCCGCTGCAGGCCTCGCATCTTCCCCCCTTCACATTAAAGGAGAATCTGCCCTTGTTGTAGCCGCGCGCCTTAGCGTCCGACGTTCCGGCAAAGAGATCGCGGATCATGTCAAATACGCCGGTATAGGTGGCCGGGTTGGATCTCGGCGTGCGCCCGATCGGGGACTGGTCGATGTTGATGACCTTGTCCAGCTGCTCGATCCCCTCGATCCCCTCGTGCGGTCCCGCGATCGTCCTGGCGCGGTTGAGATCGTGAGCCAGCTGCTTGTAGAGGATCTCATTGACAAGAGAACTCTTTCCGGAGCCGGAGACGCCGGTGACCAGTGTGAGCACACCGAGAGGAATGTTCACGTCGATGTGCTTGAGGTTGTTCATGGCGGCCCCGTGGACGGTAAGCCATCCTGTGGGGGTCCTGCGCACTTCGGGTACGGGAATGAAGCGCTTTCCTGACAGGTACTGTCCTGTTATGGAAGCGGGATTCTCCATGATCTCCTCGGCAGTACCGGTCGCAACGACCTCTCCGCCGTGGGAGCCGGCTCCGGGCCCGATATCCACGATATAATCCGCGGCGCGCATGGTGTCCTCGTCATGCTCGACGACGATGACCGTATTCCACATGTCACGGAGGTTTTTCAGAGTGCGCAGCAGCTTGTCATTATCCCTCTGATGCAGGCCGATACTGGGCTCGTCGAGAATATAGCAGACGCCGACGAGGCCGGAACCGATCTGGGTAGCCAGACGGATACGCTGTGCCTCTCCTCCGGAGAGCGTAGCAGTCGCCCTTGCGAGGGTCAGGTAGTCCAGGCCGACGTCGACCAGGAAGCCGACGCGGCTGCGGATCTCTTTGAGGATCTGGGCGCCGATGAAGCGGTGCTGTTCGCTCAGCTCGAGCCCGTCGATGTATTTGAGCAGCGCATGGATGGACAGGCAGGTCACGTCGTGGATGTTCTGTCCTCCGACCGTGACGGCCAGTGACTCCTTGCGCAGGCGCTTTCCTCCGCAGGCCTTGCAGGGACTGATCTGCATGAAGGTCTCATACTCCGCTTTTGTCCTGTCGGAGGCAGTCTCCCGGTAGCGGCGGTTCGTGTTCTCGATCAGGCCTTCGAAGGAGATGGGATAGACGCCCTGGCCCCGCTGGCTGGTGTAGTGCACATCCACGACTTTCGAGGGACCAAACATCAGCATATCCTGCGTCTTCTGAGGCAGATCCTTCCAGGGAGTGTCCAGGGCAAAATGATACTCCTTAGCGAGAGCTGTCAGGATCGCGTTGCTGAAGCTGTCCTTATTCATGCAGCTCTGCCATCCCAGAACGGCGATTGCGCCGTCGTTGATGGAAAGAGAAGGATCGGGAACGATCAGCTTGGGATCGAACTCCATCTTATAGCCGAGACCCGCGCATTCCGGGCACGCTCCAAAGGGGTTGTTGAAGGAAAAACTGCGGGGTTCGATCTCCGGGATACTGATCCCGCACTCCGGGCAGGCAAAATTCTGGGAAAACTGGAGAAGCTCCCCATCTACGATCTGGACCTGCACCAGGCCCTCCGCGAGATTGAGGGCATTTTCCAGGGAGTCTGTGAGACGCCTTTCCATTCCCTCCCGCACGACCAGACGGTCGATCACGATCTCGATACTGTGTTTGATGTTCTTGTCCAGCTTGATCTCTTCCTCAGAGAGGTCATACTGGTTTCCGTCGACGCGCACGCGCACATAGCCGGCTCTGCGGGCCCTGTCAAAGACCTTCTCATGCATGCCCTTCTTGCCGCGCACGACAGGAGCGAGGACCAGGATCCTGGTTCCCTCCGGCTGCCTTAAAATGGAGTCGACCATCTGGTCGACCGACTGGCGCGAGATCTCACGTCCGCAGTTCGGGCAGTGCGGGATCCCGATCCGGGCGTAGAGAAGACGGAAATAGTCGTAGATCTCTGTCACGGTTCCCACGGTGGAACGGGGGTTGCGGTTGGTCGATTTCTGGTCGATCGAAATAGCGGGGGAGAGTCCCTCGATCTTTTCCACATCCGGCTTTTCCATCTGTCCGAGGAACTGCCTTGCGTAGGAGGAGAGGGATTCCATGTAGCGGCGCTGCCCTTCCGCGTAGATCGTATCGAAAGCCAGGGAGGACTTTCCGGATCCTGACAGTCCGGTCAGCACGACCAGCTGGTTTCTGGGCACGTCTACGGAGATATCCTTGAGGTTGTGTTCTTTTGCGCCGCGGATCCGGATGCAGTCATCTTTATAGATCCTGCTGCGCCGGTTCTCATCGATCAGGCGCTGTCCCTTGGCCTGCTCCTCCGCCTGTGCGAGTGCCGGCCAGTAATCCGGCTTTTTCATTTTTACTGCCATATATTTCTGTACTCCGTTAATTCCTGTTTGCGGCAGGTGCTCATGACGAGCAGGATCCTGCGCAGCTACTGTTTGTTTTCCATATCCAGAGCCTGTTTACGCAGCTCCACCATACGGTCGCGCAGCTCCGCAGCAGCCTCGAAGTTGAGATCCGCGGCGGCCTTGCGCATCTGTTTTTCCACCTTGCCGATGAGGTCCTTGAGCTCGGTGAGGGACATGGATTCCGGATCCTTCTCGAAGCGGACCTGTTCCTCTGTGACTTCTCTGGAAATAGCGATCAGGTCACGGACCGCCTTACGGATCGTCGTCGGGGTGATTCCGTGTACCCGGTTATATTCCTCCTGAATCTGGCGGCGGCGCTCTGTCTCGCCGATAGCGCGCTTCATGGAGTCTGTCATGTTATCTGCATACATGATCACGTGTCCGTCGGCATTGCGGGC
>JAFTFD010000237.1 GCA_017449745.1 Lachnospiraceae bacterium | reverse complement strand
GAAGCCTGCTGTGCAGAATGTTTTCACCACAGTAATGAAGCAGATAAACCGTAAGCATGGGCAGGGGCAGCGAAAGGAACAGACTTTCCACAATCATTACGGTATAGATAGCGCCTCCCGGGGCGTGATAGTGGTAGAAAGCCATTTCGGTCAGGGAGGAGAGGCAGCATAGGATAAAAGCGAAAAAATAGCTTCGGAAAAAGAGCCTGTTCCACCGGTCCATCCCGGGGATGACGGTGCTGAACCAGATAACTATCATGCTCAGCATCAGTGCCGAGCTGATTATGGAAAACCATAAGTAATTGCTCCAGCCGATCACTTATCACTACCTCCCACCTGGAACGGGTAACGCAGCTTTTTTAACTGCTCCTTTACACTCTCAGAGGTAAGCGGTTTGAGAATAAAGCCACTGGCCTCGGTCTTCCAGGCGTCATAAGAGTAGTCTATGTAAGCAGTCAGAAACAGGATGTTCGTAAAGGGATTGATTTTAAGCAGATCGCCGCAAAGATCAAATCCGCTGGACGTTCCCAATTCAATATCCAGGATAGCCAGATCGATCCGGTTTAATTTTGCATATTCAATCGCTTCCGTCGGCCAGATAAAGCCTGCGATCGTGGCATTTGGCAGGATATCATTTAGGACAGACATGCCCCCGGTGAGGATGATCTCGCTGTCGTCCACCATGATGACATTGGGGCTTTTTTCACTCTGGGCCTCAAGCTGTAAAAGCGTGTTAGCGTCCACTCCAAGGCATTTGGCGAGGCGGAGTACCATCACAGCGTCCGGCAGGCGTCTGCCGCTTTCCCAATTTGCGATGGTGGAGGGGTTGACAAACATCTGCTTTCCAAGCTGTTTCTGGGAAAGACCGTTTTTTTCCCTTAGCTTCCGCAGGTTTTCCGCAAATGAATGATCCAACGCAATACTCCTCCGTTTCTCCATATTTGAATTACAAATATGATGAAGTCTCTCCCCCACTTTCGTGCAAGCACGACGTGGGGTCGGACTTTTGACACTAATATCATATGATAAACGTTTACCGTGGCACAGGCAATGTGAGTTTATAAATCTAAGGGTTTTCAATCTGAAAACTCCCCTTGTTTTTTGTTTATTGGCTGATGCAAAATAATTAATGCCGTTTCGGAAATTGGGAACGGAGGCTGGCAAAAAGGCGATAAAGGAAGGAGTTTTACAGCATGAAAGAAAACGTGATCATAGTAAAGTGCGAGGTGCCAAGTGAAGCCTATCAGATGTTGACAACGCTGCGAAATAAGCTGGAAGGCAAGGGCTTTAAGATTTCTCACGGGGCTCTTGTTAAAAAGAATGCAGGTGAGCTTTCTCTGGAAGATGGCTTTGTTGCGGAGGATGAAAAGGGAAGAGGCTGGACCGGCGGTCTGATCGGAGGTCTGGCGGGGCTGCTGGCAGGCCCCGTGGGGATGCTGGTAGGCTTAGGAGCAGGAGTATTGCTCGGTAATGCTGCGGATGAAAAGAATGTGGAAGAGGTTGCTCTGCTGCTGAAAAAAGCAGGCGAAGACATTGAGGACGGGGATACCTCTCTTCTTTTGATGGCGCAGGAGCAGGATGAGACTGCTTTGGAGCAGGCATTTAGTGATTTCAGGATATCTACTACGCGTGTGGAAGCTCAGCAGATTGCTGACCAGCTCAAGGCGGCAGAGGAGCTGCGCAAGGCAACAGAGAGGATGGAGGCTCTGTACGGAGAAAACAAACGGATTACCGATGGCGATTATGATAAGGCGCTGGCGGTAAAGTGCATAAACGGCACCTTCGTCGGAAAGAAGGAGGGGGATGTCATTGCATTCAAGGGCATTCCTTTTGTGGGAAAGCAGCCGGTGGGAGAGTACCGCTGGAAGGCTCCGGTAGACTGCGTGGCTGATGACGGCGTATATGAGGCGTACTATTACGGGAAAATCCCCCGGCAGATCGGTGGCGTTGGGCAGATGGGTTCCCTTTATCCGCAGAGTGAAGAGTGCCTGCATCTGAACGTATGGACTTCGGCAGAGCGGGCTGCGAAGAAGCCTGTCATGGTATGGATCCACGGCGGAGCTTATGAAATCGGTTCGACGGCGGAACCCAGAGAGGACGGCGCCAACTTCGTCCAGGAAAACCAGGATGTGATTCTCGTATCCATCGAGTATCGTATGAATGTTTTCGGCTTCCTCCATCTGTCCCATCTGCCGGACGGCGGGGATTATCCGGATGCGGCGAATCTTGGACTTATGGATCAGATCCAGGCGCTTAAGTGGGTGCATGAAAATATCGCTGCCTTTGGCGGCGACCCTGACAATGTGACCATATTCGGACAGTCCGCCGGCGGCGGAAGCGTAAGCCTCCTTCCGTTGGTTGAGGGGTCTCACAAGTATATCCGGCGCGTCATCGCCCATAGCGGCAATCCGTCCCTGTGTCAGTCCACGGAGCAGTCCATTGCCTGCACGACGAAGGTGATGGATGCACTGGGCTGCAAAACGGTTGCCGACCTGCAGCAGGTTGATACAGACGAGCTTTTGATGACGGCATCGGAGCTGCTATGTATGCGTACATGCCCGGAGCGTGACGGAAAGTATCTGCCTCTGGATACTTACGAGGCATACGCAAACGGCGCGGCAAAGGATATAGATATCATGCAGGGCTGCACCAAGGATGAATTCCACTATTTCGTCCTGGGCTGGGGCGTCGAGGGATTTAGCGCATGGTGCGATGAGCGCAAGGCGGAGAAGATGGCCCAGCTGACAGACGAAGAGAAGGCGCTGGTAGAGAGTTTCTGCAAGGATGTTAAGGTGGAGGATGGATTTGAGAAGTCTTCCCGATTGCTTGACCAGATCTGGTTCAATGCGCCGCCATTCAGGACGGCGGAGCTTCAGACCAAAGCCGGCGGCAAATCCTACAACTATTACATTACGGTGGAATCATCCCTGCCTCATGTAAAAAGCGGGCATGCCATTGAGCTTTCCACCATATTCAATCATCCAGAGGAGACTTTCGTTACCGGAAGACAGTTTGATGAGACCTTCGGGAAGACCATGCGGAGAATTTGGGTTCAGTTTGCCAAAACCGGCAACCCGTCCCTTGCACAGGATCAGTCTCCTGATGGCGAGGCAAAGTACTGGCCGCTGTACGACACGGAAGACAAGTATGTGATGGTCTTTGACGAATCCAATATTCATGCACAGAAGGAAGAGGAGCTGAACATTGTTGACTGGGACAGGACATATTTCCTGACAAAGTATTATGTGCTCTGATTGCCTCAGTCCAAGCGGCTTGGCAACACGCTAAAAACTGAAAGGAGAAAAATACCATGAGCATTTTGAATGACGAAGGTCTGAAGAAAAGGGAGACAGAAAGGATGCTTGCCCTGTACGGCGAGAATAAACGGATTACTGACGGCAATTACGACAACTCCCTGGCGGTAAAGTGCATCAACGGCACATTCGTTGGCAAGAAGTCGGGGGATGTCATCGCGTTCAAAGGCATTCCCTTTGTCGGTAAGCAGCCGGTGGGAGAACTCCGTTGGAAAGCGCCGGTGAACTATGTGCAGGATGACGGTGTGTACGAGGCGTATTACATTGGAAAAGCACCCAGCCAGGAGGGAAATGTCACCCAGGTGGGCGGCCTGTATCCACAGGGAGAAGATTGCCTGTATTTAAACGTATGGAAAGCGGCGGCTGATAGCGCGGAGAAGAAGCCGGTGATGGTATGGATCCACGGCGGCGCTTGTGAACTTGGCGCAGCGGCTGAGCCGCGGGAAGAGGGCACGAATTTCGTCCAGGAGAATCCGGATGTGAATCTCGTTTCAATCGAGTACCGCCTCAACATTTTCGGCTATGTCCATCTGTCCCACCTGCCGGACGGCAAGGATTACCCGGACGCCCAGAATCTGGGAGTTCTGGATCAAATGATGGCCTTGAAATGGGTGCATGAAAACATCGCTGCCTTCGGCGGCGATCCTGACAATGTGACGATTTTTGGGGAATCCGCCGGCGGCGGAAGCGTAAGCGTGCTGCCCCTGATCGAAGGCTCCCACAGGTATTTCAAGCGCGTCATTGCCCAGAGCGGTTCCCTCTGCCTCACGCGGTCTACGGAACAGTCCATCGAATGCACGAATGAATGGATGGAGGCCCTGGGCTGTAAGACCGTGGCCGATTTGCAGAAGGTCGATGCCGGGAAGCTTGTACAGGTGGCAGGCGCCTTGCTTGGGCTGCGCATATGGCCGGAGCGGGACGGAAAACTCCTGCCTCTGGATCCTTACGCGGCTTACATGAACG
>JAFTFD010000236.1 GCA_017449745.1 Lachnospiraceae bacterium | reverse complement strand
CTTGTTGCCATGGCTGCATCAGAAGGAAAAGATGCCATTATTGAATGCGTACCGGAACAACAGGTGACAAGGGTCATTGCTGAAAACCATGGTTTCCGGAAAGTCGGAGAAAATAACGGCCTGTTGATATACCGGAGGGAAAGAAATGACTGATATCAGGGAATTGAAGCTTCACGATCTTCAACCATCGCAGTTTTATATCTCAGAAAAGAAGCTTCATGACATCCGCGAATGGTTTGACCCTCAGAATCTTTCTGGGTTTGAGCCTATACCTGTGAAAATATTGGAGGGCGTTCCTGTCATGACGGATGGCCATACAAGAGCTGTAGCGGCTCTTCTTTGCGGTCTTGACAGGGTACCGTTTTGCTGGGATGAAGATGATCTTGACTGGGAAATGTACAGAAGATGCGTTCAGGAATGCAGGAAGCGGGACATCTTTAGCCCTGCAGATCTGCTTGGTCGGATCATCCCGGAAAGCGAATATGATGAGAAATGGAACCAGTGGTGTGATCGCATGCAGGCAGAAGTTATAAGAGATCGTATTGTAATCAAAGAACAAGATCTGGATGATGCGCTTTTGGATATTCTGATCCGGCTTTCGACGGACTGGGAAGCAGAGAACAGCTGCTATGGATACCGGAAGAACGAGAAAGCAGATATAGAAGGCAACCGGATATTCATTGCCAAAGACGGTGAGAATTTCATTGGTTATCTGTTTGGCTATCTAGAGAAATCTGAACGATCCACATCCATCATGCCGGATGGAACGTCGGTCTTTGAAGTGGAGGAACTCTATGTAAAACCGGAATACCGCAGCAAAGGCATTGGGAAAATGCTGTTTACCTATGCTGAGTCGGCTGTTCGGAATGAGGCGGATTATATCATGCTCAGTACAGCAACAAAGAACTGGAGGGCAATCTTCCATTTTTATCTGGACGAACTGGGGATGGAATTCTGGAGTGCCAGGCTGTTTAAGAAGGTGGCTCATGATGAGACTGTTATTTGAACTTGACAGAAAAGATTACGGACAGTGTACACGTACCTATGTCCGTAATTCAGCCCGCAGCATTATTATTTCCTCCGGGCAGGTTGCTATGGTACACAGCCTGAAATATGACTATTATAAGTTCCCCGGCGGCGGAATTAGAGACGGTGAAAACCCGGTAGATGCTATGATAAGGGAAACCATGGAGGAAGCAGGCCTCAAGGTCCTTTCCGAAACAGTTCAGGAATACGGGTTGGTCCATCGTATCCAGAAAAGCACGGTGGATGAAAACGAATGCTTCATCCAGGACAACTATTATTATTTGTGTAAAGCGGCGGATACGGTAGAGTCACAGAAGCTTGACGATTATGAAGCTGAAGAGCGGTTTACTCTGGAGTACATTGATCCGAAGACAGCTATAGAAACGAACCGCAGGGCTGACCATGGGCCCAAGGATCCTGTCATGCTGGAACGTGAGGCAAGGGTTCTGGAGATGCTGATCGCTGAAGGCTTATTTGGAGAGGAACGATGATTACAACATACAAGCCCACACTACAGGATCTATGGTTCAGGCAGCAGTTCATGGCGGATGAAGCCACCATGTCTTATAATGCCGCCTGGGGCGGGACGATACCCTTCCTGGAAAACACCTGGAAAGAATGGTATGACCGCTGGCTGATCCATCATGAAAACAAACGATTCTATCGTTATCTTAAGGATACTGAGACCCAAACCTTTGTCGGTGAGATTGCGTATCATTACGATGAAGAACGAGAGATCTGGCTGGCAGATGTGATCGTGGCTTCTGAATATCGTGGTAAGGGCTATGGCAGCGAGGGCTTAAGACTGCTTTGTGAAGCGGCAAAAGCGAATGGTGTCGATGTGCTTCGGGATGATATCGCCATTGATAATCCCGCAGTCGGTCTATTCATGAAAGCCGGATTCACCTGGGAGTACCGTACGGATGAGATCATCATGGTGAAGAAGGATCTGAAGCAGAGCCCAAGAAAAATCATCGTGATCGGAAGTCCCGGATCAGGGAAAAGCACCTTTTCAAGGAAACTTAGAGATAAGACCGGACTATCTCTTTATTACCTGGATATGATTTTTCATAATCCGGACAGGACCACCGTCAGCCGTGAAGAGTTTGACCGGAAGCTGTCCAAGATTCTTAATGGTGACCAGTGGATCATAGATGGCAATTATCAGAGAGCGCTTCCTTTAAGATTTGAAAAGTGCACGGAAGTCTTCCTCTTTGACCTTCCGGTGGAACAGTGTCTGGAAGGGGCAGCCTCCAGAGTTGGACAGATTCGGGAGGACATGCCCTGGGTCGAAACAGAATTTGACCCGGAATTCAGACAGTACATTCTGGACTTTCAGAAGGACCAGATGCCAAGGATCCATGAACTGATAGAGCAGTATCAGTCTTCCAGGATTATCACGGTCTTCCATTCCAGGGAAGAAGCCGACGACTGGCTAGGCTGGTCTTCCCTTACCCATGAAGAGAAAAACCACCAGCTGTTTTTAAAGCAGAAAGCTCTTCTGAATCAGTTCTTGGAGAAAGGAGCTATTTCTCAGGCGCAACACGATAAAAGCCTCCATGATCTGATTGAAAAGATGGGCGAAACTTGCTGAAAACTTTTTGAAAAACCTATTGACCTTACACCAAACTGCAATGATACAACATGGTCAGAAAGGAGGTGCCGGATATGACAATCAAAGAATTCTCGCGTCTGTGTGGCTGCAATCCTCAGACTCTTCGGTACTATGACCATGTGGATCTGCTGAAACCGGTTGAGGTGGATTCCTGGAGCGGATATCGTTATTACAACGAAGAGCAGGCACTGCTGTATGTAAAGATCAAGAACCTTCAGACGGCAGGTTTTTCTATCGACGAGATCAAAGGTCTGCTGGATGCGGATAATGACACCATCTGTGCAGCGTTTGAGGAAAAAATCAGTGAGCAGGAAGACAGGCTTCGGAAAACAAAAGAAATTCAGCAATCATATCTTGGCGAAATGCAGAAGATGAAAGCAAAACTGGAAGCGATCCGTGAGCTTGTGTCCGCATCTATGCGGGGTTATGACCCCACAGAAGAATTTGGAATCAATGAGGAAGAATACCAGGAGATCATTGAATCCGTTAACAATTATTTTGATCAGCCTGAACGCACTCTACAGGATATCGAGTACGATATGTATCCTGACGGCGATGCTTCAAATGAAGAAACAGAATATCTGGAAATCCTTAATAACCCTGATTTCGAAGTGATCTATGAGCTGCATGACTGGGAATATGTTCGTGACTTCATGGATAAATTCACAATCGCTGATGACGGGAAAGAATATGTTCTCTTGTTCACCATCTCCAGAGAGAAGGCAGATCAGACTGCTTTTGCCAATACTGCTCTTGCAGTATTGCTGCAACGGAACGTAAAGAGCCACAAGACCAGCCGCAGGCTTGGCTGCAATGTAACGGTTTCTGAAGATGGAAAAAATCATTTCTGGCTGTTGAGGTCCAGGAAGTAATATAGTTTTTGTCCTGCTTACATAGCACCCCTGAGTTTACCCTCGGAGGTGCTTTTTCTATTGCCTAGAATTAAGAAAAGGAGGATGCACGAATGAAACTTGTCATTGCCGAGAAGCCTTCGGTTGCCCAGTCTCTGGCTCGCGTCATCGGTGCCATGAAGCGTCAGGACGGTTACCTCGAAGGCAACGGTTACCTGGTCAGCTGGTGTGTCGGCCACCTGGTGGAGCTCTCCGCTCCGGAGCGGTACGATGTGCGCTTTGCCAAATGGCGGCTGGAGGACCTGCCGATTCTGCCGGAACGGTTCTTGTATGAGGTCTCTGCCGGGACCAGCAAACAGTACCAGATCCTGAAAGGCCTGATGGAACGGCCGGATGTCGAAAGCCTTGTCTGCGCGACTGATGCCGGACGGGAAGGCGAGCTGATCTTCCGCCTGGTCTATAACCAGTGCCGATGTAAGAAACCCTTTGAGCGGCTGTGGATCTCTTCCATGGAGGACACGGCCATCCGGGAAGGCTTCGAAAAGCTGAAACCGGGAACTGCATATGATGCCTTGTATGAGGCAGCCCTTTGCCGGGAGCGAGCCGACTGGATCGTCGGAATGAACGCCACCCGGCTTTTTTCATGCCTTTATGGCCAGACCCTGGCGGTGGGCCGCGTCATGACGCCGACCCTTGCCATGGTGGTAATGCGGGATGCCCAGATTGCAGCCTTTAAACCGGAGCCCTTCTGGACCGTGCAGATCACGGCTGGCGGGATCACGGCATCGAGTCCCAGGTTTCAGAACAAGGATGAGGCTGACAGCCTCGCTGCTCTCTGCAGGGAGGAAGGTGAAGCCATGATCCGGACCGTGGAGACCAAAGAAAAGATGGAGAAGCCGCCTCTGCTCTACGATCTGACCAGCCTGCAGCGAGATGCGAACCGGATCCTTGGTTTTACAGCCCAGCAGACCCTGGATTTTACCCAGAGCCTTTATGAGAAAAAGCTGGTCACCTATCCCAGGACCGACAGCCGGTACCTGACCGATGACATGCGGGAAATGCTGCCGGCGCTGATCGCTTCCGTCGCAGAGGAGTTCGGTTATTCCGGCGATGCTCTTCGCACGGATCCGGTCCGTCCGGCATCGGTCTTCGACAGCAGTAAGGTCAGCGACCACCACGCTATCATCCCCACGAAGACCATGGCAGACAGTGACATCACCGATCTCTCTTCCGGAGAAAAAGCAGTTCTGCAGCTGATATCCGCAAGGCTTCTTTGTGCCGTG
>JAFTFD010000235.1 GCA_017449745.1 Lachnospiraceae bacterium | reverse complement strand
CATATATACCTTATGCAGGAGTAGAATCAATTTCCGGCTCTTATACTGAGGGAACTACATCCTATTTTATAAATGATGAGGGATGCAAATTTGGTCATACTACTTATACGCTGAATGGTGATTGCACAGTTAAAATTTCATGCTCGACTCCAACCGGGCAATCCAGAGGAATGTGTGCATTCGTGAAAGTTTAAGATTTAAACATTCAGTTTGATGACAGCAAGTCTGCCATAAGCAGAAGCATATGCATCACTATTATCAGTAGCGTAAACTGTCAAACTATTTCCAGAGTTCATAAGGTATACTCCATTTCCAAGAGATGTACACCCATTGTTTGTTACTGAACTATATCCACCTTCTGCATGAGTATTGACAACAAATGCAATACATTTTTGAGTTGCTGTATATGCAATTGTTCCAGCGTGACTTCCACTGGCAGGAAATGAAAGAGTTTGATTATAAACAATATTTCCTGAAACAATATTATTTGCGTCAGTCTTGCCGGATCTATAACTCGCTGAATTGGTGTTTACCCGGTTATCAGCATCCGCTGCACCCTTGCGGTAAATAGTATGTTTGTTGACCCTGACTTTTTTATGTGCGCCATTTGGGATATTCAGATCTTCATACCATGTTCCGGATCCATCCAACACTGTCCCGGATTTCGTACCACCGCTCTCTGTTGGTGTTACGCTCTGGACGTTTTCCCGGTAATCTGGGAGTGAGCCTGTTTCACCTACAGTCGTTGAATTGGTGAACGTTTTTCCTGCAATTACATCCGTTTTTGCAGCTGTTCCTACCTTTGCGGCATTGTAATTATTCTGGGCAAGCGTTTTGATATTGGTGGCCATTGTGTCCGGGGATGCATTTTCGGCTGTAGTTACCCCTCCGGTGCCAGAACCATCACGGCCACCTGTGATGGCGTTGGCTATTTTCTTACAGCCAGCCTGAAAAGACGTTTTGAAGGCAGTGAAATCTGTCCTGAGCTGCGTGACTCTCCTGGCGTCAGCAACATAGTTTGCCGCAGTTGTCGTATCGTTGTTTGCAACGTTACAATAGGCTGCGTTTCCGAGGTCGCTGAGATATCTCATGATCTTGCTGATGATCCCTGCCAGCGTTTCTCCGGAATTCGGAACGCTTCTGCTCGATGCGACAGATGTGAAAACCTTGCCTTCGGACAAATCTCCTGCCTTGTTTGCGGCATCATTCAGTGCCGCATCGATTTCATCGAAGTTATAATTAAAATCTTCAATGTCTACCGGATCTTTCCCTTCTGGTTTCCTGAGTTTGAAAAAAGATGTTAATTTCATGTCTTAGCGTCCTCCAAATTTGTTACTGTAATCCAGTTTTGTGCCTTTATCGTCTTCCATGTGTAAGGAGCGTTCAGCAAACCTTTCCACGTTACATGCAGAATGATTGCCAAGATCCTTAAGCCGTCCCAGGTGTAAATGGAAATATCGTTCCATGTATATCCTGTCAGTTCTTTCCAGAGCACGTATCTGAAAAGAATTTCATAAGCGAGATGTGCCGGTTTTATTTCATCCACTCTCGCTTTTACAGCCCTTACGTTTTTGACCACCCCGTACTGCCCGACGAACTGAATAACGAAGGAATAGTGCGGATTGTCTTCTATGATCGTGCAGGTCACTCCCGTCAGTTCTTCCGTTATTGCTTTTAAAAGCTCCGGAGTACACGTCTGCGTAGTCCGGAGCTTTGCAATGATCGAAGATCTTCTCTGTTCAATTGTTTCAGCTTCTGCCGCCTGGAGACCGAGAAGCTTCTCCCATAGGAGGCATCCCCATTCTGTATCAACCGTGTAAGCAAACAGCTGCTTTTTAATTAATTTCACGAGTTCCCACTCGGATCCGACTTCATACCCTTGTGCGACTAACCACTCATGAAATTCTTTCATGCTCTTTATGAACTCCGGAACATATCTTTCCAGATCCACATAGCCTTCCGCTGTAGGATCTTCCTGTACGGTGATTATTTCCGAATCTCCATACAGCTGTATGCCGGCGTCTGAGCCGTATTGCAGATCACCATACTTCATTCGTCACCTCCTGATCAGGTGACAGTCAATGTCACGGTGTTCGAAATAGCTGTTGTCCCGCTGCTGTTTTCAAGCACGCAGCGGATCCTTCTTCCATCCCATGATTCCGCAGGAGTTACCGTCAGAGTGCTTGCGGTTCCTGCTGTAAAATTCTGCCAGGTGGAATCTCCTTCTTCGGTATATTGCCATTTATAGGCGATTCCCTGTCCTACTGCCACTATTGTGAAGGATACTTCTTCTCCAGCGGAAACACTCGCGGAGACAGGCTGCGTTGTGATCTTCAGAATGTCCTCCGAAGAAATTCCCATCAGTCTGTTCCATGTGTATCCGTTTATGGATCCTGTTACTTCTGCTTCCAGATCTGTAACAGCATTCTGTGTCCTTATAATCGCTTCCTGGAGCTTATTGACATCATCAGCTTCGACCTGGTCACCTATCGTTTCATAGGTGATATATACATACGGTTCGGTTGTCTCGATCCTGATGATCCTTTTCCAGTCTGCGTCTGAAGGAGTTGAGATCGTGTAGCCGATCGGGTCTCCTGTAAGGTTTGGACCAGTGTAAACTTCCAGGGAATCGTCGTTTATGTTGTCATGCTGGAGCTCGTTCTCATATACTCCGGTTTCCGGCATTTTTATTTCTTCTTCGATGTTGTACACCGTACTCCCGACTTTATTGAGTTTGTCGTTAAACTCTGATAATCTCATGCGCTCACCTCCAGCAGGATGCTTCCTATGACCGCGACCTGTTCATTGGAAAGATCGATGTCACTGTTTCCATCATTGAGTCTTAAAGTGTTGTAGCTGTAGTCCTGGATCCCCTCCGTATTTTTCAGGATCCGTCCCACTTCACTCATTGACAGCTTGTCGATCTCGAATGCGTTTTCATTCAGAAAATCACTTAGATTCGACTTGAAACTATTCTGTACGGTTGCAAGCACATATCCGGACTTGATGGAAACCGTAGCCTTTGCGTTGATCACCAGCTCCGTCCCGGAGGATACTGTCACCGTTGCTCCGACAGGTCTCTGCGTCTCTATATAGGCAGCTACTTCATTTACCAGCGCTGAGGTGGCAGCTCTTTTTGCGGAGTCTACGATAACGACTTTCACTGTTCCGGGCCCGTTCCATACCGGAATGCATTTGGCTGCTCCCACTCCTTCTACAGACATAGCCCATTCTATATAGTTGTAAATGTTTCCGCTTGATGCAGGCTTCTGCAGATGGAAAAGGATCCTTTTCCTGAACTCTTCTTCGGATTCCGCATCGCTTCCGCTCTCGATCTGTTCATAGAGCACGATCTTCTCAAGACCGTATACATACTCGATCGGTACCAGATCGTAATTGAGGACGTTTCCTGCTGCCCCGGCCTCCTCGCATGTCAGTTCCCAGACGCCTTCGCTTACCTGTCCTGTCGTGACCAGGTTAATGTCTCCGCAGTGGAATCTCGATCCGATCCTGGTAGACATGGCTGCCGGAGCCACCACCGCTGACCATATGGCCGGCGTTGCTTCATGCGGAGTAATTCCGTATGCGCTCGCGATGATCTTGAGGTTATCCATCGACGCTGTCTGGACAAATGACTGCAAAAGCAAATTGTCCATAGCAGCATAGATCTGTTCATGCTCCGATGATACCGGGCCAGCTGCCGTATATAAAAAAGAGCCTTCGTCTTTTGCTACGTTCGAAGGCATCTTTTCCATTGTTCTTTGCATTATTGCATCGTATGTATTTGACTCAAACATTGTATTTTGCCTTTACTATACCAGTGCTTGCATCTAACCACAGTTCAACAGCCTCGCTGAATTCCTTTGTCATTGAGGCTACGAGCTTGCCTTTAACAAGGCTGAAGGTCACGACTTTATCTATTTCGTCGCTCGACATCTGGATCAGTTTGCCGTTTTCGATCTTGAATCTGAGCGCACCGTTTTCTATTGCCACCAATGCGCGTTCTATGTCGCGTTCCGCAGAAGTCTTATACTCATTTACGCGATAATCCAGAATGCTGACTGCTCCGTATATCGTGTTCGCCGTGAAGCTGATCGAAAGAATATCTTTCTCGATCGTTCCTTCGAAATCAGTTATGGATGATATTTCAGGATTGATCAGCAGCGCGTCTTCCAGGGCCAGTCTTACATCCGTGTCAATGAATTCCTGAGTAAGCGCTCTGCCTATGTATTTCTCCAGCTCCGATCCGTACATCCAGGAATAAATGGAAAACCGGAATCTTTCTGTCATCAGGCATTTCCAGATCCATACCTTTACTGCTTCTGATCCGTTTACCTTCTGCCCTGTAAACTGGCCATTATTAAAATCTACGGCCCATTCATACAGTGATTGTGACGTTTCCTTTTGTTCCGCCGTCTGCGTTATGATCGTTTTCTGTGCAAAAGATGGTAATAAACTCATTATTCGCTCCAGTCTTCTGCTATCTGCTCTTCAAGAGGAATGACATCCTCTCCGGAGATAACTTTCCCTAATACCAGGTATCTGCCATCCGGTACTTTTATCAGCGCTACGATGTCCCCTTCTTTCAAAGGTTCCATGTATACTGACAGGTCGTCATCCAGGACTTCCTTCTCGTGTTCGATCCATTCCTCATAGATTCCTCTTACCTGTACCTTTGAAGTCCTGGCATATCTCATGGTTGAAGGCTCAAAAAAATACAGCTGAAAAGCTTTCAGCTGTATTTCGTCTCCAAGCATGCATTCGTTATATGAGGTCATGGTTCCGAGCTGGATCCCTTCCGGTGTCTGCGAGGCTCCTGCTTGCTGCATGATCCTGTAAAGAGTCTCTGCTCCTAACATCAGCTTACCTCTCTGAAATCAAGTTCGAGCTGCATCGTATGGACATTATTTTCCCATGTATGGCGATCGGATTTTATCCAGTACAGTCCATACATTCCTGTGGCTGAATCTGACAGGCTGATAGCTCTTCCCGCGATGCAGGAAGAATTGCCCAGGGCCGTGACGGAAAGTGTCTGCTCCGGATCCTGCATCATGCTGTTAGCCTGCGTCTCTGCGTCCACATTGATCTCTTCGCTTACGATCTCTGTGTAGGTTCCGTAGGCTCCCATGGATTCCCCGTTTGTGACCTCTCCGGTCCTGTTCCCGTTCTTGTCGTACAAGACCACCCTGTTTACAACATTATCGGATTTTTCCGTGTAATGGGATTCTGTGATATTCTTTCCTTCTGACAGGACATATTCTGTCGAGATATCACCTTTTTCTTCCACGCAGAAAGCACCGGCATGCATATACACTCGGTACTTCTTCCCGTTTTTCTTGGTTGCTTCTCCGTAAAGTTTTGCAATCGCATCTATGATCGAGTCTCCGTTTATGATCATGGATGTGATCTCGATCCCGGTTGATACAAGGCTTCCGACCGGGAATCCATAATCAGCAAGGATCATTTCTACGGCAGCTTCCGGAGTCGTCGGTTCGCAGAAGTTGTATTTACACTTATTCTTGGCCAGGAGCTGAGAGTCTTCTACACAGTTCGCAGTGACTGTCCCGTATCCGGAACTCTTTTCTGACCCTGTGATCCTGCCGCTGAAGAGCTGCTCTCCATCCTCGGCCATCGTGATGTAGTTGCCGAGGGTAGGAACCGGAAGATTTTTCACGTTCTGGTCATACGGAGCATTTATGTAAGAGATGTCGCATGTCCTGGCAACTTCTTCATCACTTCCTGCCCACTCTATTTTGGTGACCATGCCGGTGATATCTGAACCATTCAATGCTATCGTTACCATGTTCGCTCCTATACAGTCGGAAGAGTCAGCTTTAATCCTTCTTTCAGATCTGTCGGATCTGATCCGATCAGAGCCTTATTCAAGCTGTATATCTCTGACCAGTCCGATATTCCCAGCTCACGCCGTGCGATAATAAGCAGGTTATCTCCTGCTTTCGTTGTATATGTTTTCCCATTCCTGGGAGTGTCCGGAGATGGTCTTCCCTGCCCTCCCTGGAGAAGTGTCTTGTTTACCACTCCTTCCGAGTTGATATAGAAATACCTTTTCAGCTCGATCGAGTAGTTGATATCGCCTGTTCCCTTATCTTCTCCCCACTCGAAGGATTCGATCGTGCAGTGGATGGCCATGACATCCAGCAAGTGAATATCTGCCGGTCCTGCTGCCTTCATCTTCGTGATCGCCTGGACATATTCGTATGGAGTCATGATCGATGACTTCGAATATGTGTCCGCTCTGTACGGGAAAAAGCATGACCATGAAATGGAATCCAGATTCGGCCATCCGAGCAGGTTTACTTCTCCTATGGCATTTACATTTACTGTCGTATTGTTCTGAGCGGTTTTTACTCCATATGAGTCCGGAAGCACAGGAAAAACAATAGAGTTTCCTGATTGTGTCAGTATGATATCCATTGTTCCTCCTATGCCATTGATACGGATCCCATGTTGTCAGCGACCTTCATTAATTTTCTTGCCAGCTTATCAGCGATCTTATCAATATCTGCATCCTCTCGGACTACGATCTGATCGGCAAGTTTTGAAATAGTGATATTCGACCCGCCGGTCTTTGTGTTCTGGGATGCATCGTGAGGGATGATCTGTGTGCCGGATGGAAGATTGATGATCTCTCCACCGGACTCGTTTACTCTTGTCGGACCGCCCTGCCAATAAGAAGTTCCTGAGGCATTTCCTTTTGTCTTATCTTTCGCGAACGGATTATGCTCTTCAACAAATGTGGAAACCGCCGTTCTTGCTCCGCTTACCGCATCGCCTATTCCGCCGAGCAGCCCGAGAAATCCTTCAACCAGTCCAGTCATTGACTCGAATACGCCAGTGAAAGTCTGTTTTAATCCACTCCAGGCCGTATCCCAGTCTTTTGTGAAAGCTCCTGTCAGGAATGTTCCGAGTCCTTCCAGAATATCCGCAAAACCGCTTATGACTTTTGTGAAGCCGTCCACCATTACCCAGATCGCTCCACCTTCCGCGAATCCCTTAAATGCCGCGAGAACGCCTTCTGTGAAGGCTCCTACCATGAAATCTTTCAGCGGTTCCAGCACTCCCTTCAGCTTTTCCCAAGCCGTCTGGAATTTCTCAATATACGGCTGAGCCTGTGACAGACTTGTCTGAGCCGATTCTTTGATTTCATCAAAATGAGTGATAAGCACTGCCGCTACGGCCACGATTCCGGCAATTCCGGCAATAACCAGTCCTGCTGGAGATGTCACGGCTGCGATTCCTGCCTTGGCCAGATTCCCATATTTATGGATCCCCGCGAAAACTCCCATCAGTTTTGAAGCACCAACGACTGTTTTTCCGAAAATCAGTATTGCCGGTCCTGCTGCCGCTGCAATGCCTGCAAACTTCACGATGTTCTTCTGCAGCGCAGGATCCATCTGCCTGAACTTATCAATAAGTTCTGTCGCTTTGTTGATCAGAGGAACAGCAACATCGGCTACAATGCTTCCGACAGATACCTTGAAAACATCAAATGTAGACTTCAGTCGTTCCGTAGGAGTAACCAGTGCGTCAGCTGCTATCTGCGCATTGCCGGATGCGTCAGAGATCTGGTCCCGCATTTCCTGCAGTGAGCTTGTTCCTGGTCCATTGATCAGGGCAAGCCATTTACTCATCTGGTTCTTTCCGAAGATGGCAGATGCTGCAGAAAGAGCTTCCTGCTCAGATAGTCCTTCGAAACCTTTCTGTAATTCACCGATGACTTCCGGCATTGCCAGCATGGCACCTTGCTCATCAAAAATATTGATTCCGAGCTGTTTCATCGCCTCGGCGCCCTGTTTTGCAGGAGAGGCGAGTCTTGCAAGACCCGTCTTCAACGCATTCGCGCCCTCGGATGCACTGATTGAAGCATCACCAAATACACCAGTCAGTGTAGCGATATCTTCAAAGCTCCATCCTACAGTCTTGGCTATTGGGCCTGCTATGGACATTGCATCAAACAGGCCTTGCACATCTGTGTTTGCCTGAGCCTGTGCCTGTGTAAACATGTCTACGTATTTTGTTGCTTCCGATGAATCTGCCCCGAATGCCTTCAGTGTATTGCCCAGACCACTCGTGACCGAATCAAGATCTGTCGCGGTTCCTGCTGCCAGATTCAGCGCAGGAGCAAGCATTGACGCAGACTGTGCAGCGTCCCAGCCCTGTCTTGCGTAGTTAACAAGAGCACTGGCGCCTTCTTCCATGCTGAAGATGGAATTAACAGCAGCGTCACTCAGTGCTTTTGACAGGTCAGCTGTCGCGTAAGCGGTTGAACCCATGGTTGCCTCAACCAATGCGAGCTGTTTATCAACTCCTTCAAACGTGCTGTAGCTGGAAGTAGCCAGGCCTACTAGCGGAGTTGTCACGCCTGCCGTTAGTGCGGTGCCGAAACCTGCGATAGAGTTTCCTACGTCCGCGATCTGCTTCCTTGCCCGTCTTCCTTGCCGGCCGACATCGGTAAGCGCAGTATTGAAATTTTGCAGCGGTGTCGAAAACTGATCTGTTATCTTAAATACCGCATCAACTACTCTTGACATAGTTAACTCTTTTCCAGGCGTTTCCGTTCTTCTTGCCTGTCTTCAATTTCCTGTTGAAAAAATACCTTCACGATCCTTTTTTCCGCTGGAGTGGAAAAATAGAATTGTGAAGGCATTATGTTCTTTTCACGGAACAGCATATACATGATGTTCGTGTCACTGTCCGTGTAAATCAGTTTTTTATTTGTTCGTCAGTATCGTCTGTGTAACCCGAAAGAGCCATGATCGCTTTTGAAATCTTTCCTGCTTCTCCACCGTTGAAGAGCTTGTTGGCCAGATCCTTGGGCGTCGGAACTTTAAAGTGTTCCATCAGCTCCTTGTTTTTCAAATCCGGATATACCATTGCCTCGCAGATCAGAAGCAGCTGCGCGTCATATTCTTTCTCGATCGACTCTCCTGCCATCCTCGAGATCTCCGTGATCCTCTGTCCCGGAAGTGCTTTGTATTTGATCACAAATTTTCCTCCGGTAAGTTCCGAGAGTCTCGGAATCTCTCTTTCTTCCTCCGGTATCTTGTCCAGTGCACCGGCGTCCATCTTCATCAGCAAATCAATAGTGTTCATAATTCCTCCTAGTTTTGTATTGCATTATATTGCATCAGATCGCATCAAGAAGATCATATCGCTCAAACTTGAAGCTGTAGTTCTCTTCCACTAGATTTCCAAGCTCCCAGTCTGCCAGTGTGATCTTCTCGAAAGTGCAGCCGTGTGCAGCTACTCTCTCGTGTCCGAGAGCATTCGGATCATCAAGCTTCGAGATGATGTCGAACTTCGGAGTAAGTCCCTTGCTGATCTTGGCGTGGATCTTCTTCATCATCGTGGAGGAAACTTTGTTGAAGGATACTTCTCCTTCCGGCTTGATCGCGACCATCTTCTGGCCGGGTGTCAGGCTCCGGACACGACTGACTTCCTCGTACTCGATATTCGCTTCCAGGCGGACTTTCTTCACCTCCGCCATGTATTCTCCATCCAGCCACATTTCGCCGTAAGTTCCATTGATGACATTGCTTGTGTCAAATGTTTTCATTTCGTTCTCCTTCTAAATCATGCCTGATTATCCGATGTAGACATCGAGCACGATATCCTCGATCGCATCGATCATTCTGATCACAGCGCGCAGATATACGTAGGATCCTGTTACGGCCTCCTTGATCTGCTGCTCCGATGCATCCTCCAGGGCAATCTCTTCATCGCCGACCACTACGACGTTTCCGTGCTGGCGGATGTATTCCATGTTCTTCTCAATGTCGATCTCGCAATATCCCGATGCCAGGATATCTTCGCTGATCAGAGTATGGAAATACTCGTTGATGGCGCTGATCAGGACGCATTTGCTGTCATAGTTGTTTGGATACTTGCCGATGAAGTTGTCCTGGGCAGTGATCGTGATATCATCACGGATCATATCCATGAATTCCACGAGGCGGATTTTCTTGAAGGAGTCGCCCTTGGTCGTTGTCTTGGTTACCAGGGATGTTACGCCACGGCAAACCTTAACTTTCTCTCCATCCCAGAAGAAGACAAATTTTCCTGCATCGACAGCATCGTTCAGTGCGCTCTGATCGAGTCTGTCGCAATCCGATGCCTCCGGAAGCGGAGCGTATGTGCAGGATCTGCTGTCGGATGTGCCGCAAATGATTCCTGCTGCCCTTGCACAGGCCTGTTCTGCGGTGTAAGCCGTTCCGTTATATGTGTACCCGTTGGCCACATTAACGATGCCTTCATAATCCGCTGCCATGTTCGGCAAAACTGCCTTGTATGTCAGATGGAGATTATCGCGCTGGTTCTTGATCCATGCCACGATTTCCGCCGTCTTTTCATCCGTCTGGACTGTAGGAATAACAAGCCAGTTCCATTTCTGGGCACCCAAATATGTCAGAGCCTTATCATAATTGTTGACGTCCGTGATCATGTAGACAATGATCTTTCTCGGAGATGTTTCATACCCGAGCAGCACATTTTTGATCCACTGCTGATTCTCAGCAGAATATGATGCCGGGATATCTGATACGGAGAATATCGTAGTTGCACCTTCCGTAGTCCCTTTCAGGATCATTGCAACGATACCTCTTTCTCCGCGCCTTATTGTTTCCTGTGCTTTCTCAATGAAAGCAATACTAATGCTAGGTGCACCCATCGTTATACTCCTTCTATGTGAATATCAAATTCTTCTGCATCCGTCTGCTTCATGACTACGCGAACATCTACCTCTTCCATCGTAGGAGTGTCATCATAAGTAACGTAGATCTCCGTGAATTCTGCAAAATCTATTGTGATCTGCAGGATATCGTTATTTGAATCTATCCAGTCGTAATCAATGTCATCCACAAGTATGTAGTATTTCCCGCATTTGATGCCAGATCCGAATGCGTCACTCACGCCGTCTACAACGTCCAGACATAATTCTTCGCTGTGTTCGTTTTCAAGCAGTGTGATCTTATACGTGAAGGCAATCGTAAGCTTATTGGCACTGTCCTTATGGTATCTCCGTGTCAGGAGCTCCGTAAATAATGCCGGTCTTGTATATCCGTCATACGTATCTGTGTCATATACCGGATATTCAAAAGCTTCCGAGAGCACTTTATTGCATGCTGTTTTGACTTCACGTACTTTCATAGATTATGTTTTTTAAGCAGCTTATCCACATGTTTCTCCACTCTTGCGGCAAATTCTCCGTTGTTCCACTCGTTTCTGGTCTTCTCGCAATAATGTTTTCCCTGGATAAAGCCCTTATGAATCATGTTTGTTTTCCTCGACTTGGCCTTATTGCCTGTTGTCCGGTTTTTGGCCTTCGTCGAGAATCTGCTGTTACTTTGCTTTAAGATTTTGTACTGCTCGGGAGCAATAACCATCTCGTGGCCATTCTCGACCAAATGGAAATGTGGCGCCGTATTCTTAAGCGAGACACCCTGCGTCATGCCTGTCATGGCATCCGTAAGTTTCGATTTCTTCCAGCTTTTCGCCACGGGTTTTGTCGTGTCTTTCCCGCCGTGAGGAAATTTCTTGTTTACATCTTTTTTGAAATCATTCGAACACTTCTCCAGCTCGGCCTCTGTTTCTGACGGATAATCCTGCAGAAGTTTTTTAACGTCGTCCCGTAGCTCATCCAGTCCGAATATTTCAAAATAACCATTTGCCATTATTGGTCACCTGCTGCCGCGATCTCTTCTTCCGTAGCATACGGAATCGAGCGATCTTTCGCCTCCGTGCAGTAAACCTCCAGTACTATTCCGGCTTCTTCCACGTTGATCACGGAGTTGATTTCGTACTGGCGTCCGTAATGCACCAGCACGTTCTTTTCCGTCAGATCCGGGATGTACCGCATCGTAACTTTATACTGCAGCGCGTTCGCGTCTTTATAATATTCCAGGAACTCAGTTCCTCTTGTGGGCTTCATTTCCGCCCATACGGTCCTCACTTTCACAAGCTTGGACTGCCTGCTGTTCATCCCGGATTGTGTATTGATGTACCGATAAATGGACAGCTTCCGGTTCAATCTGCCCGGATTCACTCCTCTGACTGTGCTCATGAAGACTCCTTTGACAGATCATACTTGAGTTTGAGCTGGAGCAGGATCGCCGTATTGATATACGAGATCCTCTGGAACGGCTGCGTCAGACTTGCTCTTGGATCTTTCAGGACTCTGTTGTCATAGAAATCCTGTGTGATGGCCTTGAGAAGCATTACTGCTGTCGAGTCGTCCTCATCGAACGAACCTACAGCGGAGACAATATACTCGTATGCTGCTTTAGCGCATGCGAATACCATCTTGCCGTCCTCTTCTTCTGCCTTCAGATAATCCAGAAGCTCTTCGCATTTCTCGTCTTCCTTGATATCGCTGAAATCAGATTGAATAAATGCTTCCCATGTCATAACTTACCCCTGCTGCGCAAGAAACTCTGCGATAATATCAGCTTTCTTTGTTGCTGTTATAGTGTAGCCCTTCTCTGCCGCGATGGACTTGATCTGAGCAATAGTAAGAGCGGCGAGCTCTTCCGAAGAAAGCTCGCCGTCGTCATCTATGTCAGCATCAACGAAGGATGTCTCATCGCCAATTACCCCAGGTCGATCTGTCCATATACGATAGAATCCTCATCAAGGATTCTTGTATCGAATCTTTCGATGCCTCTGATCAGAGTCAGATCCTGTTCGAAAGCATTGACTGCAGAGTTGCCGGAGCCGGCCATTGCAACGTTGGAAGACAGCAGCGTAATGCGCTTTCTGTCGAAAAGCTTCACATACTCTTTGAGATCTCCGACAACGAAAGGTGCCAGAACATGATCGCTTGCTCCTGTTCCGGAAGCAAATACGCTGTTCGGGACAACAACTACAGGAACGATCCTGCCGCCGATCGCAATATACATCTTGATTGGCTGTGTCTGATCCTGTGCAGGCTTAAGCAGATACTCATCGCTAGTTGCAGAAACCTTCAGCGTGTCGAGATAATTCAAGCCATCATCGTTTGTGATGATGGAGGATGTCGGAGCAAACGCCTGGCCAAGAGTGACATTAAGGGCATACTTAATATCGTCCAGGCCGGTAAATGGTGTTTTTGTCTTTGTTTCTACTTTGGCGAGGATCTCTCTGTTTTTAGTGGCAATGTCTTCCTCTCCGAGCCACTGAACCAGGACAGCTGTGATGTTTGCATCGGAATCTTCGAGCAGCTCATTTGTTACAGGCAGATAGCCTGCGAACTTATCGATAGCATAGTTGACGATATCGAACTGCGGACCTGCCGTCAGCCCGATCTTTCCGGATTCAGCGACTTTGGAGAATCCGGTATGCTGAGATCTCTTCTGGTAGGTTCTGCGGCCTGTGTTCGTTGTGACGCTCTCTTTCGAGATCAGACGCTCAAGGGAGAATTTATCTTCCTTGTACCTGTTGATCCTGGTCTGGATATCCTGAGGGACGGTGTATCCGCCGTCAATTCCCTGACCCTCATTGTTGTAGTTCATGAAGCGCAGCTTTCTTACTGCGTTCGCAAACTCCTTTTCGATGTTAACGGGATCTCCCGCGGGAACCTTTTTGACAGGCTCTGCCGTAGCAGGCTCAGCTTCATCCATGACTTCCTTGAGGATGTCAAATTTGTTCTGCATCGTTTCCAGCTCTTTCTTAGCCTCTGCAGCCTCATCAAGCTTGCCTGCTTCTGCGAGAGTACGCACCTCTGCCTTTTTCTGGTTGATCTCATCCAGTAACCTTCTAAGTTCTTTGTTCATTCTTTTTTCCTCCGAATGATTGAAAATGATGTGTCAGATCCCGAACATGTCAAGGTCTGACAAAATTGCATCCTTCTTTCTGGCAATCTCATCGAGCATTGCCTTCTCTTTCTTTTCAGCTTCTTCCATCTGAGCCTTTGCCTGACTTCTCAGTTCATCAGTCAGTCTCATCCCGATCGAGGCGCTCATGGAAATGTTCGACTCAATGATCCCGTCAACAAAGCCGAGCTCCACAGCTTTCTGGGCACTCAGCCATGTTTCCTGATTCATCAGGTCAAGGATCTCCTGCTTCTCTTTGCCGGTCTTCTCGCAATATGCATTTGCGAGTGTTTCGTTTTCGTTCCGCAGGATCTCACTGTACTTGTCCATATCCCTGTAGTCACCGCCAGCTCCATAGATGGAGACGTTATGGATCATGAGAGTCGCAACAGGTGACATTTTGCATTTGTTGGCCATCGCGATGACCGACGCTGCGGATCCAGCGATGGATTCAATCTCGATCTCCACGTCATCTCTGCCTCTTAAGATGCTGTAGATCTCTTTTCCTGCGAATACGCTGCCGCCGCCCGAATTGATCTTGACTTCGAACTTTTCGCCCGGAGTTAAGTTTGCCAGGGCATTCCTTACATGTTTCGGGCAGGTGGCATCCCAGCCAAACCATTTATAGAAAACAGCATCGTCATTTGAGACGATGTCTCCGCTAATATTAAAGATCACTCCTGCTTCTCCTCCTTTCTATACGCCGCACCGACATCCTTCATGGGAACGAAGTTGCCGTTTACGATCAGCACGTTTCCGTGCGGATCCGGAGGCAGATCCAGCATCTCCCTTGCTTCGTTCGGCATATATATTCCGTGTTCAACGCCATCCTTTAAGGTTTCCATTTGCGTTTTCGCATCGGTCCTAAGAATTACTTTTTCGTTAAACTTATAAAAACAGCCTGCTGCCATTTCGGCATCAGTCTGACATTTATAATTGATCTCCTGCTCGTATTGCGTGATCCGGTAGAGCATCGTGTCTACAAGAAAAGCGAGCTGCTGTGATTCTGAGTTTGCGTAGCTCGATTTCTCATAATCATTGATCTGGTTCGGCTTCACTCCGAATGCTGCCGCTATCTGTAGGGCCGTGTACTTCTTGAGCTCTATGAACTGAGCATCAGTGAGTTTCACGTTGAGCGGCGTCAGCGTCATTCCCAGCGGGAGAGGGACGACCTTTCCTGCGTTCTCTGCTCCTGTCAGCAGGGAATTGTATTCCTTTGCCAGTTTCTTCCGGAGCTGATCATTCAGATCTCCGGTGTACTGCAGCACGCTGGATGCCGTCAGTCCACTCTCGTACAACCCTTTCAGGTACTTCTGGGAGTACCCTGCGCCATAGATGGGATCCTTCAGGATATCCTGCACGGATTTTCCCATGATCCCGTCCCACGTCAGCCATGTCTTGATGTGCAGGACTGAATCCTGGCGGAAAACATATTCTTTGCCGGTCTTCGGATCGTTGTACTTGTAATAAAGCTGCCCCGCGTTTCCGAATACTCCCACGTCATCCATGATGACTTCGACGCAGTCTGACTGCATCGGCCATATGCTCTCAGCCCTTATCTGCCCTCCGTATTTTCCACGCCGGACATATCTCGACTGGATCCACGCGTAGGCATTTCCGTAATGCTGGCAGTTTGTTTCCATTGTCGTCCAGAATGTGGACGGCGACATTGCCGGATTAGGTCTACGAATGAGGAGCTCTCCGATATCATTCGGAGGTTCCCTTACCCTGCCGCCTTCCGGATTGCTCTTGTAATACTTCAGCGGGAGTTTTCCCATCGTTTCTGACAGGACCTTAAGGCATGTATAGTATGTTGTCTCCGCGATAGCTTCAGGCTTATCGGAGTCTATGCCCAGCCACTGCAGAAGCTTAACATCTGTAAGGCCAGCTGTTTCCCGCTCTGTACTGATCCCTATCGCATTTTTAAGTTTTGATAAAATACCCATGCCTATCAGCCTCCCAGGCTGTTGAGAAATTCTTCGACATATTTGTCGTATCCTTCCAGCTCAAAATCGTGATACAGAGCCAATTTAAAAGCACCGAGAGTCGCATCGACAGGGTCGATTCTCTTGGTGCTTGCGTCTTTGTCTATCTTGATCAGTCCGTTATTCTGCCGGATGACTGCGTTTGACATCGCATAATTCAGCAGCGGATTATGTGTGTATAATACATTTCCGGCGTATACCTGTTCCCTGAATGTCTGTGTAGATTCGTTCAGACTCTTATGGGACTGGAATACTTCTTCTACGGTATACCCTTCTGCAGACAGGTCCATCATGATCTTGGAAGCGTTGGCCGGGTCGAAACACAGGCATTTGATCTCCAGGTCATTTTTTTCGCATGTATCCAGGACATAACGCATTACTGCAGACTGGTCTACGATAGGTGTGTTCGTTAATGTGAGATACCCCAGTCTTTCCCAGGCGTCATACGGTACCTTGTCCTTGATGATGTGCTCCCTGAGTTTTTCTACTGTCGGAATGAAGCTATGCGTCCAAAGAAAATAACGAACGATCTTTTTGCCGGTATCATCCCGTTCCTCGATCTGGTAAGGAATGATAAATGCTACCGATGTCAGGTCGATCTTGGATGATAAGTCGAATCCGACATATACCGCTCTCCCTTTGATATCTATCGGAGGATCTTTGATCTCGCAGGCCTTCCACTTGCCCATATCCATGTATGAGTTTTCTTTTGCCATGACCCAGATGTTGAGCATCTTGGTCATGAAGCTGATCAGCTTCTCCGGCACATCCTTTGCGATGTCCCAGGCCGTCTGCAGATCCTTAAGGCCGCTCTCATGGTATGCCCTAATCGGGTTTGCTTTTTTCCAGGTATTAATATCTCCCGGATCGTCTTCCGGATCTGCCTCCATGATGTCGACAAAATATGTGTCATTCTCAATGTCGCATCCGGGATCCAGGATCTGGCTGCATAATCTGTATTCCTGTGTGTAACAGGGATATGTAAGGTCCTTGCCGGCGGTCGTTATGATCGTCGTCATAGGTTCCTTGGTGGCGGATCCGAGTCCCAAATCATAAAAATCTGTTGTGGGGTGCTGATGATATTCGTCTATGATCAGCAGTGCCGGGTTGGATCCGTCTCCTGTCTTACTGTCTTCTTTGGACAGCGGCTTTATAGTAGAGCCGGTCTTTAAATGCTCTATCCCGTCCCGTCTGAAATTGAATTTCGAGCGGATCAGGGTTCCCCTGGTCATCAGATCACATTCAGTAAACACGACCTTGGACTGGTCTCTTTTTGTGCCGGCTGTATATACTTCGTAAACTTCGTGGTTCTTTGTAGCTTCTACGGATATCGCATATAGAGCCTCGCCGGCTTCCATCTGCGATTTTGCGTTCTTTCTTCCCACTTCCGTAAAACTGTTCCGGAAGCGCTTATATCCGGTGTTTCTGTTACGCCATCCATAGATCTGGCATTCCCTGAACTTTTGCCAGGATGTCAGTTCGATCGGCTCGCCAGCCAGCGGTCCTTTGCTGTGATGCAGCTGTCGGAACCATCTGACGATCTTGTCGGCCTCTTCTTCATCCCACATGTATGGGAAGTCCGGTGATCCTATTCTTTCCAGGTCCCGGAGGAATCTTTCGCAAGCCCATCTATGTTTTTGTCCTGATGGATATTTCCCTTCTATGCAGTCTTTTGCATATGCAGTGATCTCTTCAAGGTTTGTCATCAGATATCACCGAATTCGTTTTTAAGCGTCTCCTCCTGCTGCCTGGCTTTCAATGCCGCAGCGCTCAGCCTGGAGCTGATCGACATCCCAAGTTTCTCTCCTGCTGCCGTCATCTGCCGGAAGGCATCCCGCATCATCCTGATCTTCGGATTCTCGTACAGCTTCCCGTCTTTGGATTCCAAGAAGGCGTCTTCTTTTTTCAGTTCCTTCTGGTACTGCTGATACTCGCTCCATGAGTTGCAATAGACGACAATGTTGTTCCGGTCCATATTCCCGATGACATTGTTGTCCAGCAGCTCCGGAAGGATCCGTTTATACTCCTTCTTCGCGGCAGCATTTCTAAACAGTGAAGGCGGGATCTGCTCGATGGCGTCCCTGTTGGATCTGATCAGACTCTCTTCATAGGATCTGATTGTCTGGGTCTGTCTTGTCAGGTTCCCGGTTTGAGTTTCAAGCTGTTTTCTGGGTCTTGCCATAGCCTTTCCCTTCCATTAGCGCGCGCGTGCGCTCGGGCGAGGGTTTTTAGAATTTTGCGTGAAGAAATGAGGGGCGGCGGTCTAGGTTTTTTTGATTAAAACTTTTTCGACTCCCCCTGGGTGTCATCGCCCGGCGTTCGAATCATAGAGCGCAGGCGCTCCACCGCAGCGCTGCGGTCAGCCTCGCTGCGACGGTACAGACCGTGCACAGCGTCGTGCGACGCACGCGAGAGCGGTATGAGGTTGGACACTGACCAGAACAGTTCCGGTGCCTCCTCTGCAGGGATGATGTGATGCAGCACCTCTGCCGGCTCCATGCGTCCCTCGCTCATGCTCCACTGGTCGAGGCCACTGTACATGGCCATGACTGCACTCTTGAGCTGCTGCCACCTGTACGTGTGATAAAGCTTTCTCGTTCCTTCTGGAGCTGAATATTTCCGCTTATACTTTTCTTCTGTCTTTCTGCAGGGACACGTTTTCCCTTCCTCTACTCTTTTCCCACATATCGAACATCGCTTATATATCATGGTGTTTGTGCTCCCGCCCGTCAGAAGCACGCACACCTGTCAGCAACTGTTATCTTCAGAAAAGGAGGTAAATGGCAGCACGGGCAGTCTGACGATCAAACAAAAAGAGGAACGGATCGCTCCGCCCCTCTTCCAGGAAGGTAATTATGCCTCTCTTGATTCTGCATAATAGGATATTAACACAAACTTTTTGCTACGTTTTGCTATCTTCCCCGGAGAGGTATTTCTTTTCGAATGCTTCCAGCGCTTCTCCGTGGACATGCGTAGTCCTGGAATAACTGTATCCAATTCCTGTCGCTACTTTTTCGAATTCGTATCCATCTATATAATGCAGCCACAGAATTACATAGTGGATACAATCATCCATGTCGAGTATCTGCCTTCTTACTTTCTTGCAGAATTCTTCCAGCTCGTCGTTTTTCTCTTCCAGTTGTTTTTTTCTTTTGTACTGCTGATCCACGTCTTTTGTTATCTTATCATCCATGCTGTCCTTCGGAGCT
>JAFTFD010000234.1 GCA_017449745.1 Lachnospiraceae bacterium | reverse complement strand
CGGGGGCTTTTTTATATTCTCAGATAATCCGGCAGCGATTGCGCCATCATCCTCACGGATGATTCCCTCCATCACGCCTCTCTGCAAGCCTTCCGACGAAAAGAATACGCAGGAATGAAAATATGGAAATTTGAGAATTCCAGCCATTATTTCAATTCTGGTAAAATATAGCCAAGCCTCGAAAGCGATGGTTTGGCAATGGTGCCTTCCGCCTTTCGGGGCATTTTTTATGCCCTGAAACGGGCGGGGAGGTAACCATGGAGATAAGATGCCGGTCTCCGGATCCGGAAATGAAAAACTGAAAACCAATGCAGCAGGCCCGTTGCCCACGGGCGGAGCCAGGAGCGATGTTCCTGGCTTTTTTCATTTTCGAGATTATGGAGGTAGAAAAAATGCGCAAAGACGAGTATACGCCAGATGTATTTGAAGTTGAAGAAAAATGGCAGAAGCAGAATCCGGACTGGTTCAGGCAGTATGTGGAGGATGATGCAGAGACTTCCGGGGAGAACAAGGCGGAAGACCTGGAGGAAACACATCCCGTGATGTCCTCCAAGGATGCAGATGACGGGAAGGAGTATATCCCCTGGGACAACACCCCGGTCTTGCCCTCCCGCAAGGGCTTTTACGATGACTACAGCTGCTACTTCAACGAATATTGCAAGATCCCCCAGGACAGACGCCGTGATTATGCGTTTGTTTTCACAAACGATAATAAGAAAAGGACTTATTACGCGGTGATGCCGGGGGATGCGTCCCCTGCTGACGGCAAGGTGGTCACCGAGGAGGATATCGCATGGCTGCACCGAGCCCGAGACAGGGAGGTGTACCGCAACAATAAGGAGAAGCACCAGGAGTCGGATGATTACGATCTGCTGGAGGCGGTAGAATAAGAAAAGGTGAAGATGTAGAAAAACCTTCCGAACCGCTATGAGGAACTGAAGGCGAAGCTGGAATCATACAGGCTGGTCATCAATACGGGAGCCATCGTGGATGAATTCGGCAACGACTGCACCGATCACATGATGGCCTTTATGGGGGCGCCGTCTGTGGAGGCGCAGCTTGGTTTATCCGATAATCCCCTGGCAGATGCATTCGAGGAAGCCGAAGCACAGATGACGGAGGACGAACGCCGGGTATTCACGCTGGTGTATCGCAAAGGGATGACCAGGACAGCCGCCGCAAAGAAGCTGGGGATCGCGGAATCCACGGTGCGCTATCGCCTCTCCAAGGCGGAAAGGAAGGTGAAGGAGCACCCGGTGATCGTCCGTACCCAGCGGATCTATCGGTACCAGTATGACCGGATCGAAACCTGGAAAGCTGAGAAAAAAGCCAGGAAGAGAAAGTACGAAGGGAATAAGGCAAGACGCACCGCCGCAAAGAAAGCGGCAAAGATGAACACGGATACGACAGGTATGGCAGAAGCCGGTGAAAACGCCTGATCGCATCCGTGTTTTTTTGTTTCCGGAGAAAATCCGGAAAGCGGGCAGAAAAAACGGACCATGATTTGCGGATCAGGTGGTTTTTCTTCGCCTATACAGTAGAGGAATGCAGACGGATGGGTCTGCACCTGTGGAACTATGCGGAGGGGCTGATAATAAGGCTCCTCCGCTTCATTTTGCCCTTGGTCACACAGGGGCAGGAATTATGGAGGTAGCTGCGTAATGAAGAAGTATTTGAACAGGGACGGCGTTATGGGTTATCCGGACGCCATGAAAGAGCAGCCTTTCTGCTGCTGGCGCTGGGAGAAGCAGAAGGGACGCGAGACGAAGGTACCCTACGATCCGAAGACCGGATGCAGGGCTAAGACGGATACACCGGAGACCTTCGGGACGATGGATGAAGCGATGGAGGCTCTGTATAAGAACCGCTATTCCGGTATCGGATTCAATATTTCCGAAGGCGGCCCGGAGCACGCCAGGGTCGGATGTGTTGACCATGATCACTGTGTAGAGGATGGAGCGGTAAAGGGACCGGCACTGGCGGCGCTTGATATGCTGCCGGAGGCCATGGTGGAGATTTCCCCTTCGGGGACAGGCCTGCATCAGTTCTTCATCGTGCCGGATGGCTTCGTCTTTGACAAGGATGTCTACTATGTGAACAACCGCAAGGGCGGGAAAGAGATATACCTGCCCGGAGCCACGAACCACTTCATGACCATAACGGGAGACATCTACAGAACCGGCAGCATGGAAGTGACGGCAGAACAGCTTCAGGCTTTTCTGGACACTTATATGAGGCGGAAAACGCTGATGAAGGTGGCGGTGTCCGTGCTGGAAGGCGGTTCGACTCTCTCTGACGATGATGTCCTGTATAAGCTCTCCCATGAGCCGGATAAGAAGTTCATCGATATGTATGAGGGAAATTGGGAGCCTTACGGATCGGACGAAAACTGGTCCCGGTCCGACGCGGATATGACGGTGCTCATGAAGCTGGCTTTCTATTGCCGCGGGGATATGTGCCAGATGGACAGGCTGTTCCGCGCCTCCGGGCTGATGCGGGATAAGTGGGACCGCGGACTGGCAGGCTCCACCTACGGCATCGTGTCTATGACGAACGCGATCAACCACTGCTCCGCTTTCTATGATCCGGAGCATAACCGTATCCCTGCTGCAGAGGATTTTGCAGACGAGGCGCAGCGGGATGACGGTATGAGCACTACCGGCATCACGGAGGAGGACTTCGTGGAGGAGAATCCTTTGGCCAACGAGGCTACTGAGGCAGCAGAGGAATCACGGAGTGGCCTGGATGAACGACTGGATGCGTATCTCGCTTCCGCACCGGGAATGAATGAGATGTATTCGGATGAGAACATCATGCTTGCCGCTTATGCCAGGGTCACCCGTCCCGCTGACTATGAGCGGCTCCGTACCATTGCCCAGAAGAATAAAATGAGCCTGCGCCGGTGGGAACAGGAGATCAGGACCAAAGAGGCTGATGTGCGGAAGAAGCAGGAAGAACGGCTGGAGCAAGAGCACATCATGGCGGCGGAGCGTCTGCATGGAGCGATGCCGGAGTTCATCTGTTATAGCAGAAAGAATGGTTGTTTCATGGTCGATGCCACCCTTCTTGCCATGCATGTGAAGGAGAATCTCCATTTCATCCTGGTACAGGACAGCCTGCGGGATACGCGGACAAAGTATGTTTATGACCACGGCGTATACACCTTATGCTCCGACGAGCGGTTCCGGGGTTATATCAAGCGTTTCATTGAAGATTACGACCCTACCCTCGTTCGCATGAAGGACGTGGATGAGGCCTTCCGCAATATCAGCGCGGGGCTGGCGGCCATTCCCTATACCGCGCTTAATACTGATGAAGACGTGATCAATTTCAAGAACGGACTGCTCAGGCTGTCCACCATGGAACTGGAGCCGCACAGCCCGGAGGTCTTATCCACCATCCAGCTGGACTGCGAGTGGACCGGGGTGGAAGCGCAGACACCTGTGTTTGATTCCTACCTTGCCATGCTCACTGATTTCGATTGGGAGACACAGAAGCTCCTTCTTCAGTTCATTGGAGCAGCCCTTTCTAACGTGCCGGGATACCGCTATAAGAAAGCACTGTTCTTATGCGGAGAAGGCGATACGGGCAAGAGCCAGCTGAAGGTGCTGACGGAAAGACTTCTGGGGCCCGACAACCACGCCGCAGTCGACCTGCCTGACCTGGAATCGCAGTTCGGTTCTTCCATGATCTATGGGAAACGGCTTGTCGGCACGGCGGACATGACCTTTGTCACTGTCCGTGAGCTGAAGATGTTCAAGACCGTCACCGGCGGAGATTATATCAAAGTGGAGTTTAAGGGCAGGACGGGATTTTCCTATCGGTATAACGGCCTTTTGTGGTTCTGCTCAAACAAGCCTCCGAAATTCGGCGGTGACAACGGCACGTGGGTATATAAGCGCATCATCCTGATCAACTGCAATAATGTGATCGCGGAAGCGGATCAGGATCATAACCTGATCGACAAGCTGTACGCTGAGCGGGATGGCATCGTTTATAAGGCGATCATGGCACTGAAAGAGACGATTGACAATGGTTACCGGTTCAGCGAGTCGGAGGGCATCAAAAGCAATCGAGAACAGTATCGATAT
>JAFTFD010000233.1 GCA_017449745.1 Lachnospiraceae bacterium | reverse complement strand
CTAATAAATCAATGTCCACAAAATCGGGATGGCTATACGATTCTAATCGGAGAATGTCCACTACTAAGGCCCACTAATTTTTCTTCGTTTCAGACTAATCTGATGAATCGCTCCGTGTCCACTTTCCGGGGTACATTTTAAAGTGACTGTCCCCCTGTCTCACCAACTCACTTTTAGTGAAAAAAGGGAATCCGCTCTTTACATTATTTGGAAAATGATTTAGCATTTATGAGAAGTTTATTAACTGCATTTATTAAGGAAATAAGGTGCGAATCATGAATCTTTCACCACTTCAGAAAGCAAGATATCAGTATCAGCCGAAGCTTCCGGGCATGCTCAGAAACGGCATTGCAGAGATCTGTGTTAAAGAGGGTGCGGCAACAGCCAGCGTCGCAGACCAGGACCAGATCGCAGCACTTTTCCCGAACACATACGGCAAGCCGGAGATCACATTTGAGAAGGGCCAGAATACATCTGCTGCCAAAAAGCAGGTCGTCGGCGTTATCCTCTCCGGTGGACAGGCTCCCGGCGGACACAACGTCATTTCCGGTCTCTACGATGCCCTGAAGGCAACCGACAGCGAGAACGTTCTGCTTGGTTTCAAGGGCGGTCCGGACGGACTTCTCAAGAATGACTATGTAGAATTTGATGACGCGTTCATCGATGCCTACAGAAATACCGGCGGTTTCGATATCATTGGTTCCGGCAGAACAAAGCTCGAGACTGAGGAGCAGTTCAACATCGTCGCAGAGAATGCGAAGAAGAACGGCCTTACCGCGATCGTCATCATCGGCGGTGACGACTCCAATACAAACGCTGCTACTCTTGCCGAGTATATGGCAGCTAAGAACACCGGCATCCAGGTCATCGGCTGCCCGAAGACCATCGACGGCGACCTCAAGAACGAAGATATCGAGGCTTCTTTCGGTTTCGATACAGCTACAAAGACCTATTCCGAGCTCATCGGCAACATCGAGCGTGACGCGAACTCCGCCAAGAAGTACTGGCACTTCATCAAGGTAATGGGCCGCTCCGCTTCTCATGTCGCTCTTGAGTGCGCACTTGAGACACAGCCGAACATCTGCCTTATCGGTGAGGAAGTCGCTGCCAAGAAGATGTCCCTGGCTCAGCTTACCAACTACATTGCTGATGCAGTAGAGACACGCGGCAACAACGGCGAAAACTTCGGCGTAGCAATCATTCCCGAGGGCATCGTAGAATTCGTGCCTGAATTCTCCGCACTGATCGCCGAGATCAACGAGCTCCTCGCAGGCGAGAAGACCGCTGCCTTCAATGCACTTCCTGACTGGAATGCAAAATATGAGTTCATCAAGGCCGGTCTTTCCGCAGATGCTTTCAAGGTATTCGACATCCTTCCTCAGGGCATCCAGCAGCAGCTCTTCCTTGAGCGCGATCCTCACGGCAACGTTCAGGTTTCCCTCATCGAGTCCGAGAAGCTCTTCTCCGAGATGGTAAAGGCTGAACTCGCAAAGAGAAAGGAAGCCGGCACATACAAGGGCAAGTTCGGTGCACAGCACCACTTCTTCGGCTATGAAGGCCGCTGCGCTTTCCCTTCCAATTTTGATGCTGATTACTGCTACTCCCTCGGCTTCAACGCTTTCATGTTGATCCAGTACGGTTTCACAGGTTACCTTTCCAAGGTCTCCAATATCTCCAAGCCGGCTGAAGAGTGGGTCGCAGGCGGTATGCCGATCACAAAGATGATGAACATGGAGAGAAGAAACGGCAAGGACAAGCCCGTTATCCGCAAGGCTCTTGTCGAGCTCGACGGCAAGCCGTTCAAGTACTTCGAAGCTAACCGTGAGAAGTGGGCTGTCGAGACATGCTTCACATATCCCGGTGCTATTCAGTACTACGGACCTGCTGAGGTCTGTGATCTGACCACCAGAACACTGGCACTGGAGCATTCATAATTTGAGTCACTGGGACAGGTTCCCTGACTCACTTTTGCTCTCTTAATTACATAACAGTTGATTAAAAAAAACGGAAGAGTTGTCGAACTGACAACCCTTCCGTTTTTGAATCACAAAACCTGCCCCTGCTGGCACTCCCATTGCCTCTCATGATCTATCTGAAAATGACTCACGGGACCTGTCCCCATTGAATCATCCCAACGCCACATCCAATATCATCATCAGCACAAAGCCAATGGCAAAGGCTATCGTTCCGACGTTGGAATGCTCCCCTTCCGACATCTCAGGGATGAGCTCCTCCACAACGACATAGAACATTGCACCGGCCGCAAAGGCGAGCATATAGGGCAGGACCGCCGTCGCTGCGCTGGCCGCCGCGATCGTAATGAGCGAAGCGACAGGCTCGACAGCGCCGGAGAGCACACCGTACCAGAAGGTCTTTGACTTCGGCATGCCGGCAGCGCGAAGAGGCATGGACACGATGGCGCCCTCAGGAAAGTTTTGAAGCGCAATACCCAGAGCCAGCGCCAGTGCGGCTGCACGGCTGACTCCCGCTTCCCCGGCGACCCAGCCGGCGTAGACCACGCCTACAGCCATGCCCTCGGGGATGTTGTGAAGCGTAACGGCGAGGATCAGCTTCGTCGTGCGCTTCAGGCTGCTCTTAGGACCTTCCGTCTGCTCGTCCATGTGCATGTGCGGCGTCACGGTATCCAGGAACAACAGGAACCCGATACCGATCAAAAATCCTAAGGCTGCAGGAATGAAAGAAAGCTTCCCCATGCCTTCCGAGCTCTCCAGTGCCGGCTGCAGCAGGCTCCAGAAAGAGGCCGCGACCATGACCCCCGCGGCAAATCCGGTCAGCATCCGCTGTATGCCGTCGGAGATCTTATCCTTCAGTACGAAGACCATCGCAGCGCCAAGGCTGGTCCCCAGAAAGGGAAGCAAAATACCTATCCAAACTTGTGTATTCATGGTATCCCCCACAATTGACTACTCAGACTCTCAGCTCGTCATAGCAGCCAGGGCCTTTTCCAGCAGTTCCTTCAGCTGGATCAGTTCCTCCTCCGGAAGCGCAATACAGCCCTGCATAGCGCCGGCAACTTCCGGTGCCTTTTCTCTCAGGGCCTTGCCGGCTTCTGTAAGAGAAATAAACAGTTTCCGCTCGTTGTTATCCGGCTTGATCCTGTCAATGTATCCCAGCTTCTCCAGGCGCTTGAGGAGCGGTGCCAGTGTACCCGAATCCAGATGGACCCTGCGTCCCAGCTCACCCTCTGTCATCCCCCCGAACTCCCACAGCACCATCATGACGATGTACTGTGTATAGGTCAGGTTCAGAGCCTCCAGGGGCTTCCTGTACTGCCTCACGATTTCCTTTGCGCACGCATAGAGCGGGAAGCAGTACTGATTACCGAGCCTGATCGATTCATATGGATCTGTTCTCTCTTTGATCTCTGCCAATTGTTCTTCCTCATCCGGTCACATGACCGGTGTAAAACCACCCATTCTAAGCAAAACGGGCCGCCCTTCTCAAAAGGCAGCCCGCACTGTCATCAGCATGTCGTTCACTTCAAGTCAAAATCAGTCGCCAAGCTGCTCGACCAGGTAGTTCTCCATACCGATCTCCTCCATGAGGGAGAGATGCTGTCTGACCCAGTTGAAGTGATCCTGCTCGTCAACGATGAATTCCTGGATCATGCTCTTGGTCACAAAATCGTCCTCGAACATGGCAAGAGCCTTGCTCATAATCGGAAGCGCCTCTGCTGCATCCTTGCAGTCATATTCCAGCATTTCCTTAATGTCGGTAAATACCGGATATTCCTGAAGCTCTACCTTCGGTGTCACGCCCAGCTCGATCAGACGCGCGTTGACCTTCTTGGCCTCATCCCACTCTTCATCGGACTCAGCGGCGATCTTGTCTGCCAGTTTTCCAAAACCGCGCTGTTTTAACAGCTGTGCCTGAATGGAATGCTGCTGGGAATTCCCAAACCAACCTTTTGCCAGTTCCTGTAAAAATTCAACCTTTGTCATTTCAAGGACCTCCCTTTGATAATTTAGTTTGCATGCCTCTTGTTGTGCACAACTACAATTTACTTTCAAGGCGGTCCAAATTCAATTCAGAATCCTGTGGAAATCTCTCAAAATGAGAGATTATCTCACAATTCTCTCTTTTCAAGGAGCAAAGGCCTTAGCGGAACCGGCAGGGAATCTTCAAAAATATTCGCCAGTTCCTCTGCCGAGGCACTGAATTTCCCGAGGATCCACTCACAGCTGAGACTCACTGTCCCTATACAGTACATCCGGATATAAAGCTTTTCTTTATGATCCAGATCAGCTCTCCCGGATACAGACTGAATATATGCCGTCAGTGCCTGTGTATTGATTTCCGTCATATACTGGATAAACGAATCATGTCCGCTCGTATGCACGAGAAGATTAGCCAGATATTCCCTCTCGCTTTGGTAGTAGACCAGTACGTCCTGCAGGGCCTGCCTCCATACATAGCCTCCCTTTCCGATCCGCATCATGATCTTCTCTATACGTCCGGCATAATCCCATGCTATAAGGTCATATTTGTCCCTGAAATGGCGGTAAAAAGTCGCCGGAGAGTATTCGCAGTTGTCCGCGATCTCCTGGATCGTGATCTTGTCGATCTTCTTACTCTCTGCCAGCTCGCGGAAGGACTCCGCCAGGATCTCTTTTGCTGTTTTTCTTTTCATTGATGTACTGATATCCCGCGTAAAAAGAGTTTAAAAATGGAACTAAAATACAGTCTAGAATTCCTCGTCTCCGCTGTGTCCTGCTGCCATATGTTCCTTCAGCTTACGGTAATAGGTCTGCCGTGTCAGGCCAAGCCAGGCGGCCGTCTCCATTGCGGTGTGGGTCGCCCGATACTCGTTGATCTCCGCGATCGTAGTATCTGTTTTCTTCTTTTTCCGGCCGGCCTTCCTGGTCGTCACGTCGCTGAATTTCTCATTGTTGATGTCAAAGCGCAGGACCGTCTTCCGGCTGGCCGTAAGCCTGATCCCGACGCAGTCCAGCCTGTCGTTCAGCTCCTGGAGGAACTCCTCCACCTCTTTAGGGTTCTCGCTGTAATAGGCATCATCCAGATGAACACGAAGGATCGTGTGGTGGCTTTTCAGGTCAGGACTCTCCGGCTTATTCAGCT
>JAFTFD010000232.1 GCA_017449745.1 Lachnospiraceae bacterium | reverse complement strand
TGGCGGTTCTCTTGGCGATTCATGTCTTCCATGGTAAGTACCTCTCTTGCTTAACTTCAAGTGAAGCATACCATAAATTATCATGAAGCCATAATTCCAAAGTGGATAATGATTATGCAAAAGAGATCATGATGATCACGTGCGCAAAATAATTATCTAATGAGAATAATCTTGTTTGTAAATGGCAAATTATTGTTCAAAATAGACAATACTTTGGTACCGATTGCAGAATTTATCCGCTACTCTTTTGCATCGCCGACATGGTCAATGGCGCTTTCAATATCCGAGATCGCGTCGTCCAGCAAATCAATGGCTGTCTCCATCTTTTCACATCGCTCTGAGTCCTGCAGGCTTTCCGGCATATTGTCCAGCGCGTCCTGCTCCTCGTCCTTTGCAGTCTCGATCAGATCCTTTGCCTGCTCAAGATGGCCGATGGCGGCTGTGAGACCTACTCTTCTTCGTGGGTTCATGTTACACTCCTATAATAAAGCATCTTTTGCATGAAGTCAAGCAAGGCCGTATTTTGCCGATACCCATGCAAGAAAGCATACCATTCCCATAAATGAAACCACGACAGCAATGATGATCCTTGCAGAATACTTATCCATGCAAATGCTCCTTTATTTTCTGATCTCCTCGAAAACCGCAGCCGTGTTCAAAAGGATCTGAGCGAGCTGCGGATCAATCTGGAAGCGCTCGGCATTGATCTCGATGCTCTTAAGAAGGTTGCCGTTATTCTGCCGAAGAGAAGCGGCAGCCCAGTCGCAGAACATCTCAATGAGATCAATTAGGTTCATGCCGGAAACCCCATTGGCAAAGTGCTCCGGATGATGACGGCAGTTGGCATAGTGGTGCTCCAGGGCCGTCTGCATATTCTCCAGACACTCCTTATACTCATCCGAACCGTATTGCAGCTCGGCGAGCATTGGTGTGTACTTAGTAAAGGTTTCCAGCTCAGGCGGCTCCAGCTTAGGCCGGTCGTGATCGACACCGCGCTGCGTAAGTCGATCCGTGAAAACGCGAATGAACTCACGAACCATTTCTATGTGCTTGATCGTCTCAAGCTTGCACTGGTCTTTGGTCATAATCATCTGCTCCTTAGAAATGTTACTGCCTCTCTGATGATCTCGGCGGCTTTTCGCATTTCATACTCGGTGTTAAGAGCGGAGAGCGAAACGCGAATCGTCGAAGCCGCCTCCGCAAAGTCGAGGCCGGAAGCCAGGAGGACACTGCTCGGCTCCACGGCGTGAGAATTGCAGGCCGCCCCGGTAGAAACACAGACGCCCCTTATGTCCAGCGCGGCGACCAGGGTGTCTGCGTCCACATCATCAAACCGAAAGCTCATGACGCGCGGGCACATGAAGGCAAGATTAAAATTTGGATGACACCCAGGAATCTTGATGAGCAAACCTGACAGAAGCGCTGCGTTATAACGAATGATTTTCTCATTTCTCTCCCGGTTCTCCATAGCATATTGGGCGGCGAGCCCGAAGCCGATGATGCCAGGAACATTTGGTGTTCCGGGGCGAGCACCGCCTTCTTGATGGCCGCCGTACATAATACCGTACAACCCAATATCTGGATGCGCGGTATATATACAGCCAGAGCCCATAGGGCCGTGTATCTTGTGCGCGGAAACGCTTAAATAGGTTGCGCACATCGCTGCTGGATTTAGATCGTAAAACCCAGCCGCCTGGACACAGTCGACATGGAAGGCAATCCTCTTTTCGGCAAGCATCTTGCCGATTTCTTCCACCGGCGTGACGGCGCCTGTTTCGTTATTGACATACATCAAGGAAACGAAACCGGTATCGGGGCGAATTGCGTCTCTGATCTGTTCGGCGCTGATGTACCCTTTTCGGCCTGGCGTAAGAAAATCCACTCTGAAACCAAGCTGATCCTGAAGATGACGGATTGGCTCAAGTACAGACGCATGCTCTGACAACGAGGTAATGATATGCTTTTTGCCGTATTTCGCGGCAAGAGTGGCCGCATGGTAGATGGCAATATTATTTGATTCCGTACCTCCGGACGTGAAATAAACATTCCGGTAGTTGGTATGAAGGAGGCGTGCCACCTGTGACCTTGCATGGTTCATGTACCGCGACGCATCTTCGCCAGCAAAATGCGGGCTGTCAGGATTGCCGAAATGATACGTCATATAATCAAGCAGAGGACTGTTTATTTCCGGAATTGTTGGCGGTGCTGTCGCTGCGTTATCTAAATAGATCAGCGCGATCACTCCTTTTGAAATAGCTGTTCGATGGTCATGTGCTGACCAATTACTTTATGTATATCAATAGCTTCTTCCAGGGTGAATCCTGCGCCACCGCGAAGACGCTTGCGAAGGGTCTGATATGGGATACCGCACATCTCCGACAAAAGCTGCGTATCAATTCCCTTCGCAACCATTTCCATGCCAATTTGCTTATATGCGCATTGTGCTCTCATATGCAAGACCTCCTCTCTTATGGGAAAACCGCGCCCCTTTCAGGGCGGAAGAATGCTTGAAGCTTGTACCAGATATTCTTGCTATGAACATTATTTGTTGTTCATCAAAAACGACACAGAATTTGCTATGCCACATAGGCCTGATGATGAGCGATGCGAAGTTTTGCATAGCGACAGGTGCGTAATATCGAGGCTTTTGATTGACGAAGATGAGCGAATAATGTGTGTTGGAACGACTCTTGATGCTTGTTTTCTTAATCATGGAGGCGTAAGAATGTACGCCGACATTTCTAAGCCCAAAGGTGGACCCTTCTTCTGATAACGAGTATCAAAAGCTTACACATGCCAATCTCGCGTGGAACGCAAGTCTGGCTGTATCACTGGCGATCACTTGTCATCGCGACAAAAACGGGAAAGCGTGATGATCATGTGATTCCACTTTCCACAGCATCATACTTCATCTGCGGTTGAAGCGGTACTCGCTTCTAAATTCTTCCGCCCTGAAAGGGGCGCGGTGCAATGATTAATCTTCTTTATTGATAAAATTAAGGAACGCTTCTTCAAAGCTGTCATCTAAGGAGAAACGCGGGTCGAACACAACCGTTGCCTCAAGCATTGCATGGTCGAGCCTGTCGGACACCTCATTTGCTTCCTGGGAAAATTTCCTGGCAATCTCCTTCGCCTTTTTTCTGTCAAAGTCAATCGTCGCGATCTCTTTGACGTCGTAGCGGTACTGAATTTGATTGCCTTCGGCGTTGAACTTATACGCCGTTCCTGTAGTAATTCGTTCTGTACTCTTAATATCGGCAAGGCGTTTGAGCGTGCTGGCTACGGTCTGGCGGCAACGATTGGAGAAAAGCTCTGCGTCATAGCATACAGCTTTGAAATCCTGCTTGGCGCGTTCAACCGCAAGGGCAAGAGCGCAGCGCTCGTTGCAGACGGCGACCAGAAAATCGATCATCTGATTATTGTCCTCGCACTGAATGGTGCGCTCTGCCGAGGCGTCCAGCGTTTCGTCTTCCGCGTCTGGATTTACCTTTTTCCGCATATGCTCGGATTTGACATTCATGACGTTACCTGGCGTAGAAAGGTAGCGTGCTGCGCCGACCATGAGCGATTCGAGATAGTTGTGATAGCGATACGATTCCTTGAGATTCATATATAGACCCCTTTCTTATGAGACAGATCCTTCTCCTTCGATAACGTTGGAGATTGTTGAAAACCTGGTGAGAAAATTGAGCACCGCTGCAGGATCGACTTTAGACTGCGCCAAAGCGTGGACAAGGCATTCCTGTACCGTACTCTGCTGCGGACACTCGGAACAACTGTTTGACATATCACAATAGGCCCGTGCGGCCTGTTGAATAGTCATTATTTTCCACGTCTCCTTCCTTGTTTTGGTCCCCAACGCGAAGGACGTATTCGCGTCCGATCGTGGAAGAGAGAACGGACGCGAGCAATACGCCATCCCTGTCGGATGCGTCTACAATGACGCGAACATCTGCTTTCTTATTGCAGCCTTCGAGAAGTTTTATAAAACGACGTATTTCCATATCAATGCTCGACGAAACAGACCGACTCTCCTTTCCGGAGATCCCAGCAGGAGCATCCTGTGGTCACGCAGTCACCGCAATACTTTGGGCACGGCCTTGCGTTTTCTGGAATATATCCGCTATCTCCTGTCTTAAACCGAATATAGGCGATTGGCAGACCGTAAGGATTGTGCGGGACCCAACTTCCCCATGCGCTGAAAACGATACACAGGTTTTGAGGAAGGTCGCCATGATCCGAGATATATGTATTGACAATATCGGCTTTCTTAGTGAACGCGAGGAATCTTGTGTCCGGCAGCTCCAACGCCAAATCAACCATGCTGGCAAAAAAGTCCGCATCGGGAATATCGCCGGAAGAAAAGTATCTAAAGAAACGAGAGTGAAATGCAGAAAACTTTACATCAAAAAAGAAGCCGGATGGATCCGACTTCCAAATATCCAGGTTTTTCTGCAAAAGATCTTTGTTTCGTTTAAATGCAAACCGCCCTTTTCTGGCATAGCACTTTTTAAAGCATGGCGCATTTGGATCGCATGTAATAACCGCCGGGAAACTTACCGAAGGAATATCCGCGCCGAGTTTTGTAACGCCATGCGAAATATGGACACGCTCTCTTACTGGCACGTTCTCCATTCGCTCCTTTCCAGGAAAGCAACGCCCCGCGTGTAGGCCTTCCTAACGGTAAACTGGCACTCTGGGAGTGCGCGGCGATGGACGACAACATACTCATTGTCAAGGTCCTTTACAACCACGACCGGAATCCTTTTACGGACGACCCCACGAACAACCCACAACCAACGACCGGTCCAAAAGAATTTTGGCTGCCGTTTCTTTTTGAGTTTCGTATTATTATAATCTGTGTATCTGCCAGTCCGGCCTACCATATTCGTGCTTCCTTTCTTTGTTGGTCGCAAAGTAGCGCTATCTGATGGAGCATCCTCGGAGATAAGTTTATTTAGCAAGAATATTCGACGGGGAATATTCTTGCTAAAGAAATCTTAACGACGAGGGGCCGCGTAGCTCGCCAAGCTAACAGCGAGCGGAGCGGCCGACCTTTTAACCATGCGAGATCACCACGAGGCAGGCGATCGTCGCTGTCCTTTCGGTAATACCTGAAAGGGATGTCTCATTTTTTGATATGTATTCGTGACATCAATTTTCATAGCGCTAATTATGCTGTTTCCTGACTATGTATTGCGACTTATTAACGATGGGATGGGCGGGGTGACATTCCCGCATCTCCTAACAATGGGCGATGGCTGCCTGTTCCACCCTCCGATCCCATTTACGTAAAACGAATATTTTATTGCACTTTATCGTATGGTGACAACATCCCACAAAACGCGGAATTCAACGGGATATAACGCATTTTCTGATTGAAAAATTTCAAAACTGCGCCCTGGCGATCATATCGGAAAGCTCACCTCTGATCTTCGCCCTGCAATCCGCCCAGCCGCTGAAATACCCATGGAGTAGACCATCGGCAGCGGCCTTAACCATAAGCGTTGGTGGGGCTTCCGTATTCAGGATGATGCTGCTTGCGAATCTGCCATCCGGCGTGTATAGAGAAACCTTACTGTTCTTCTTCAAAATGTTGGAGGTGAATTTTGCTTTATAGCCGTTTTCGTATTCAATATCGGGAGGCGTCATTTTATTACCCCATTTCCTGATTTTCCATGATTTCTTCCAGCGTGACAGGCCTGTAATCCCATATCATGCAGCCGACATTGTAAAGATGGCATGGCTCCCCACGATCCCATGCTTCATTGCGCAGCTTCCGAACCGTATCCCACTCCTTAGTGTTGTGAACATGTCCATACAGCATTACAGCGTTATGTCGCTGCATATTGAAAAATGGAATGGGATAATGACACAATGTGATATGGCGACCATCCAGATTCAATTCCAGATAATTATGGATGGCAGAGAAGGCGTCATATGCAGAGCCGCGAAGTCTGTCGTGATTTCCACGAATGAGGATTTTGTTACCGTGCAATAACCCTGTTATTTCAAGCGTGCGGTCCGCCTTATACCAACTTATATCACCGAGCACGTAGACAGTATCCTTCGGACCGACGGTCTCATTCCAGCGACGAATCATCGTCGCGTCCATTTCCTCAACGCTGGTAAACGGTCTTCCATCGTATTTGATTACGTTGGCATGGCCAAAGTGGAGGTCGCTTGTAAAGAAAGTTTTATTCATTTATCTCCTCCAAACGTATCTACGGACACCCGGTATGCATAGGCCACATGAAAACGCGTGAACCATTCCTCGCCACATTCAAGGAGTCCAGCGAAGCACCAGTCCAGGAAAAACCGAATGGCCTTATGCATGACAACTTCATTACGTTTTCTTTCCCACCATTCGCACTCCTTTTGAATGGAAAAGCTACGCCCCATATAAGCATGGCCAGCCCCAAGAAAGTCGCAGAGCATTTCACAGGCATACTCATAGGGCATCAGAATGGGGCGCATTCCTTTGGAAAAATCATCTACCCAGTATTCCCAATGGTGTTTGTTGCGGCCTCTATGGTGAAGCCAGGCCAAAGAATAGCCTTGCTTTTCCTTGCAGGCGTCAATAGGAGACCTGCTGCCTTGATAAAACCTGGCTGACTCCAGAAACTCCGTGGGCGAATACTTGGAAAGGTCGTGCATCCATCCCTGACGCCAGAGACCAAGGATATTACAATAATGACGCACCCATTTACGATGCGTCATGACTGTACGGAAGTGTGAATAGCATTTATGCAGATTTAATTGATTCATCATCCAGCTGCTCCCAAGATTTATTCTTCATCATGTCCAAGCGGATCTGGACGCCGAACTGGACGGAGACCATTTCCTGAGCGAATGTCCTCCAGAATGCGAAGATGCTCTCGATCAACAAGCATCTCGTCATGCACCATATCCTCGACGATTACCCTTGGGCGAAGGATGTCTTTATATGTATCCTGGTATTGTTTTACGACCTGTTGAAAATGTGAATATGAATATATACCTTCGCCCTTCCAACACTCATTGAGAAGATAAACATCTTTTCGCTCCTTGCAATAGACACATACATACGGCTCGATAATCTGCACGAGCATATTTGTGGTGCTATACACCAGGTAAGGCGGAAAATCTTTCCACTTATGTATGCAAACAGGTTTTTTGTTTTCTTTTTTCTTAAACCACATTACAACTGCTCCGTGTCCGTCCTCGTCGGCTTGAACTCGCCAGAGAAATCGTAACTCTCCAATCCCTCCAAGCCTTTCACCCTGGCAAAGCATCCGTTGGAAACCATGAGAGACATTTCTGCCGGGTAGCTCATTTCCACAACGATGACCTTCTTGCCGATACCGAAGGCATAGCCCGCCTCCCAATTCGCGCCGGCCGACGAGATTCTGCCATAAGAAAGGAAAACAACCACGTCGCAATCGTTGATTGCGGCAATATCATTTGCGAACACCATGAGTCCCCATTCCTGATTTGGATAATCCCATGCATGAGGAATCTTCATATCCCATGGGCAATATACCGAAAGGCCTTTATCAACCAAAATATCCATTGCGCGAACGGCTTTTAAGCGCCAATTCGTTCCGGGCCCGCCAACGGGCGTTGCCAGATATATTTTCATATAGCCTCCCCGATCATATGATCATAGCGTCAAAGCGGGAATCAAATTCAACATCTACAGCATCCGCAATAGCGAGAAATTCCTCAGGGACACCGAAGAACTCTCCAAGCGCGCCGGGATTCTCGACAAATCTGTACAGGTACTGATACCTCGCTGAACCATACACCTCCGATACAGTGAACTCCTGGCCAATCAATCCTCTTGTGGAGAACGGCATTTCGCCTGATCTTCCTGTTATCGTCGAACGATCGAGCACAATAACGCGATCACCAATATGAAATTTTCTTTCACTTGCCATACATCTACCATTTATATCTTGATTTATTTTAAGGAGAAGTACAATATTTTGTTGATATTATTCAGTTATTTTAACCTTTTAACACACGGATCGTGTTAAAATCAGAAAAGAAACGTTTCTGGTACAACGAGCTCCGGTGGTTCTGCAGACACGAACATATCCGCGTTGAAAAAATATCTTCCATTTTCATTCCCACCAAAAAATGCAAGATCAATTCCTGGGGTATCGCGAAGCTGGTATCTAAACTCGCCATGTATGCTGTCGAATTTGATAAGAGAAATTGTGAATTTGTGCCCGCACGCAGCCCTCATTTTGGAAGCGAAATAGAGACCATTGACACGGATCTCGCCATTTCTATCTCTGTATTTCTGGATTTCATTCCAGGTTTTTACTGTTACGCAATCACCTACTTGATATTCTGGGAAATAACGCCTATTCTCCACTGTACACCAGCTCCTTTAGCTATACAAAATGGCGGATGGTGTGAGATTTGAACTCACGGTGGCTTAAACCACGGCGGTTTTCAAGACCGCTGCAATCAACCAAACTCTGCCAACCATCCATCAAAAGACAACGCTGAAATCCTTCTTTGTAAATCGAGGCATAGATACTTTTTTGATCATATTTTTATAAAGAACATATGTCGTGTCGTTTGCGAAAACTTGTACATATTTTCCCTCGATACGAAGCACGTCGCAATGACAACCCCGAAGACGGGAAAGCGTTTCAGCATATTTTTCAGACAGAACGATGCCTTTCCCCGCAATTTCATGTGGATTCATTATCTCTACAACATCACCGACACGCAACATATATACCTCCTAAAATGGAGCGCCATACGAGATTTGAACTCGCCCTGTCTGCTTGGAAGGCAGATGTGCTGCCGCTACACCAATGGCGCACGGAGGGCGGTTAGCCTTCGTCCTCGTAAAAACTGGGATCCATGCAATCTTGCCAAGAGCATGAGCCATACCGCTCGTTCTCAACCAAGATGGTTGCGTTGCGGATGAGGCATCCAAACTTCTTGCTTTCCCTGCATTTCTTTTTGAACCAATCAATAATATCCTGCGGATCATCGTGATCGCGGAGATCACCGAAAATCGTGACGGTATACGCCGCGATGGAACTCTTATCCGGGTTGATCCAGACTTGTTTTGTCAGAGAACCTTCGCTCCCGGTCGGGAGGAAAGATTCCGGCTTCGCGTCGTACTCATACCAATCGTCACTCGATTGGACAGACCTTCCGAACATGGTGTCAAAATCGGGATCAAGTCTATCCAGACGTAAATAATCCAGCCGGACGATGCCGGCAACGTGCGTCCAGTTACTCATTTACATGTTCCTTTCTTTGAAGTGGTGCTCCCTGCTGGACTTGAACCAGCGACCAACTGTTTATGAGACAGATGCTCTTACCAACTGCGCTAAGGGAGCACATGCGGCTGTTTATTGTATAGGCACAGCCGTAAGCCTGTCGCATTTCCACTTGGCGACACCTGCTCATGCGACAGAACCAACTGGAGCTGACGGTGAGAGTCGAACTCACAACCTGATGATTACAAATCAACCGCTCTGCCATTGAGCTACGCCAGCACAAGCGGGTCGTCACCCGCTCGTCCCGTTGAACCGCCCCAAAAAAACATTCCAACGGAAAGAATGGGGGCGGCTGCTGTCATATCGAATTACCACGGTATCGTCCGTTTGACTCTCGGCGGACTCTGATCATGAGTGCGCCTCACGTCCAGGTAATTCTCATACAGCTCCTGGTGGACTTGACGGGGATCGAACCCGCTACCTCCTGCTTGCAAGGCAGGCGCTCTACCAATTGAGCTACAAGCCCATAAAGAGGTTGAGACGTAACCGTCTCAGCCTCGCAATATTAAACCAGATACCGCACAGGGCCGTAGTTTGCGACCCTGCGAAGTACGACTCTTTCGGCCTTGAGTTGATTCATAGCTTTGCTCATTGCCTTTGCTTGTTCTTTCGGCAAATCATAAAAATCGTCTTCATCCCAATCGGGAATTTCAATGTTCTCATTAACGATATACTCAGCGCCGACCATATGGGCCGCCGCGGGAGAAAACTCGAAGCCAAACTCGGTAGGCCAATTATCAACGGCGCCTTCACCGCGCTCCCTATATCGTTTCACGCGGACCCAGCGTGCATGATGACAGCTCAAATCAATGGTTTCGTTCCAGGCTTCAAAGCACAATCCATTGGACAAATACAGTTGAATATCGAACTTCATATCACTGACGCGGGTGATATTCAGATCGGACATCACTTCTTTGATGCTGTACCCCTGGTTCAGTTCAAAAGATATAGCGCGAAGATAATCATACGGCATATCCACTACGCCGGAAAGGTTGACGACATCCTCAATGGCGGCGCTGTATTCTGGGAGAACTTTATCGGTCAGGTATTCCCGTACTTCTTCCTGCGACGGCGGAGTCATGGTGAAGTGATAGTGAAATCTTCCAGGGCGATTGAGCATATATTGGCTTACATCATTCAGATCATTGCATGTAACAATGAAAAGCTTATGGCCACCATCGGTCCCGTCGAATAAGGACAGCATCTCATCCTGCGGATTCCAATGCTCTTGCTTGGCGAAAGTCTTTTCGAACTCGTCAAACACAACGACGCAATCCTGCTCAATGGAGGAAATAAAGTCCGCCAGCCCCGGAATTGCCTGGTTGACCACGATGACGGGGAAACCCGTTTCTATTGCCCGCTTTGCGACAAGGCGAACAAACAGGCTTTTGCCGATCCCCTTCTGCCCAGAGAGAAGCACGCCAAAATTTCGTTTGGTAAGTCGATAGGAGCGCAGTGTCTTTCCCACTTTGTACTCGCTATTTCCATAAATCTTTTCTTCCATTACGGCGAGATCGTTGCGAACGCTCAGAAAAAAGCCCGTCATTTTATGAAAATCTACGTTATAAGATCCGACCGGAAGCTCCCTGTAGGTTTTTACATCTTCGCCGTATACCTGGAAACGGTTGCCTGAGTTGACGATATTCATACCCATATTACTTTCTCCTTCCGTATCTTTTACATCGCTCCGACAGCCAGAAACAGGCAAATACGCTACACGAACGACCAGACTTATGTCAGGGGTCCGCCGTTCCCGCTCCGCGAAGATTATCACCGACCCTCGCGCATTATCCTGATTCTGGTCTGTCATTGCGACACGGATTTTTCACTGCCGCCCCGCCGTATCCGCGATGGCATCCGTTTTACTCCCAGCACGGCAGTGTGCGCTATACAATAACCCCGATTAGAGCTTGAATGAGACAAGCGGGGCTCGGCCGGGATACGTGGCCGAAAGCCATCATGCAAAAAGATAGGGGCATGACGGCAAGTGGTCTGAGTGGCGGGACTTGAACCCGCGGCTTCCTGATCCCAAATCAGGCACGCTGCCGACTGCGCTACACCCAGTCAGAGTAGCAAATCCTCCTCAATATCGATTTCCGGCGGCTCCGGATCCATCGCTATTTCTTCAAATAATCTTTCGTGGATTGAAACACCCGGCAATTCTTTGATTGTGTAGTAATGGAACGCTCCATGAAAACCTTCATGAATACTGGATATTGTAACTGTCAAGTCGAAAAACGATTCAATGCGTTGCCCAGTATATGTATAGTCTTTGGGCTCCCGCAGGATCACCTTTTCACCGATACGAAACTTCGGTTCCTTGACGCGAAACTCCGTGGAGCTCATAAGCAAAGAGAGGCGATACTGCTTGCGAATTCATCGCCAAGAGCCTCGGAAGCATCGCTCGCAGGTGTAAGCAAAACTCCTGAGACTCTGTAGCCAGGGAGCTCTTCAAGGCAATAGTTCCCTCCGCCGGCATCGCTCAGAATCGTACAAACACTATCGAACGCGGCCTGAACGTCGGCATTACCTTTCCACAAATCTACATCGGGTCGCTTCAGGAAAACCCTATCTCCCGGAGAAAACATTGATGACACCTCCTATATGATCATATCCGAGAAAGTATCAGGCAGTGGAGACTCGTCCATGACGAGTTCAAGCATATCCGCGCTGAAAAGCCAATTCCCATATCCACTTTCACGCCGGAACTCTCCATCATAATGTGGCTTAAGTATGATCTCATCATCATACTTTTCTTCAATCTCATACTCATTGCCACAGTATCGTTGCATTTCTTTGGTGAAAGAGAGGCTGCACGGGATGTAATGACCCGATTCGACGCCGAATTCTTCCGCCATATCATCCCATGACCGAACACGAACTATAACCCCAGGGAACAAATCAAATCTTCTGGCCATCCTATGAAACTATCCTTTTATTCAAACAGAATGTCTGCAAAACTACGAGGCATCTCGACTGGCCTTGCCGCAGCGAGTTCTAACATATCGGTTGATATTGACCACACGTCTAAAGCGGGTAACAGGCGGACCCGCCCGTCGCTGTCTATTCTTTCAATGACAAATTCTTTGCCGCACAAATATTTCATTCGGGACGTAAATATAAGCCTACAGTGAATTCTTACCTCATTTCCACCAAATTCTGCAAGCATGTCATCCCATGATCTTATGCAGACCTTGTCGCCTGGCAAGAATTTCCTACTCACAATATCACCTCTTTCAGCGCATCAGCATCAAGTTCAATGGGATCCGCATTGGAAGATGCCGGGATAAGCATCAACTCATGAACACCGCGGCAATTTACTCCTTGGAGCATGCATGCTTCCGGCGCCTCTTCAAAAAGATAATGAACTCCGGCTTCGGTACGGAAATCCCTGCATATTGTGAACTCCCTGCCGACTAAGCCAATGATACCAGGAGAAGGAGTGTACGGCATGGTGGTGCTTGGCTGGATCACGAGCACCTTCTCGCCTGGTTTGTACTGATATAACGTACTGTATTCATTCATCATGTCGCCATACTATAGGAGCATATTTTCAGGAAGATTGCACTCCGGCACGGGCGCAAGCTCAAGAAATTCTTCTACGATACCACGATGCTCTGATAAACCGGGAAGGTGTTCTTCAAAGATATAAAGAGGCTGTCCAGTGACTGCTGATGAAGTGACTCTTTTTACAGTTAGAATTTCGCCAATTAAATCCGCCCGTCTGAATTTCTGCACGTCAGCAAACAGCCTTTTGCTTTTCGTCGACTGATCTAACACGCGAAGCGTATCACCTACGTGGAATTTGCTGATCATAAATACTCACCTCAAAAGACCGCGGCGACGAAAGGGGCTTCGTCAATTTCAATTGATTCAACAGGCGCAAGCGCTTTCTTATTGAACCAAAGTTCATCGATGCCATACAGCTTCACGAAATGAACCTGAACATCAACGACTTCGAACTCCTGGCCGTAGAGCAGCTTAGCTCGGTCACCAAATTTGTCCAGTGTCGTAAGACCACTCTCGCTGGGAGGCAGCAGACGGACACGATCGCCAATCTGGAAGGAAGTCATACATTGGCCACATTCTTTCTGTTCAGCTTAATCCAATTAATCAGACCGATGACCGCCATAATAAGGTAGATCGTTTTCTTCGTAAGATAAACGGCATCGAAATGGGCGATATACATGACGACAGCCACAACATCAGTAACGAGCCACCAAACATACTGTTCGCGATAGCGTTTCATCTGAAGGAATGTGGCGACGAGACCAATGGCGACTGTAGCAGCATCAAGCCAAGCGACCGTACCACCAATTGCGGCGAGAATGCCATGATAAACGACCGTTGTGCTCGCTACAAATACCGCGGTTAAAATGTTCTGGACCGGAGTCAACTTTTTGGATAGCGTAATATTGCTATCATCGACATCGCGGCGCTTCGACCAAAGATACCAGCCGATGATATTGGTAGGAAGGTAATAGAAAACTTCCAGCGCGAATGTGCCGTATATTTTCCAATATAAGAGGTAGATGGCGTATACGACCGTATTGACAATACCGAAGATATAATTTCCGATGTTCGCCTTGGCACAGAAGAAGATGCACACAACGCCGCAAACCGCACTGACGAAATTAATTACGGTGAGCCACGGAGGATTGCCGCCGGCAGAAGGATGGACGAAGGCGGTGATCATCGCCTTGGCGGCAATCGCGATCATTACGACCGCCATGATCCACTCATACCATTTGAGCGTTTTGAAGCTGCGTTTCATATCCAGATTAAACATTAGACCATCCACTCCTTCGCTTTTTCAATTTTCATTCCACGCACTTTGGTTGCGCTGATGGGAACTTCTTCTCGTTCTGTATCGACCAATATGTAATCCGCCTGAGGATATGCCCGGTTGAAATAGGGCGCATATGATGGCTCGCTGCCGAAAACCGCATCGAAATCCTCTCCGCACGCTTTTAAAATGATGGGCGTCTCCATATCCCAGTCTTCTTTGCCGTCCTTATCACGACAGGAAGACAAATCTGCCATGACGGGCCTAACGTTTGGGAACATGGCAGCGGCTTTTTCAATCTGCCTTTTTCTGAATTCCGGCGTAATGAATTCGGCGAGCTCTGTTTTGCCCGCAGCCGCTTCCCCTCGGATTCGATCCTCATCCGATCCGCCAACCGTACAGATCAGATATACTTTCTCACACAACCTGGAAGCTTCTTCGAGACAGTGGAGATGTCCTTTGTGCATAGGCATGAATTTTCCGCCGTACATGCCAACGCTGTACAATTTTCCGGGGCTGGTCATAAAGCTTTCGCAAAGTTTGTTCAGGATATTGCAGCCGTTAGCTCCAGTGATCTGCCTGAAATATTCGGACCTGAAAAACCGCTCGCAATCCTGCACCCTTTGCTTCATATCTTTTCTTTTAGGGCGCACCTTTAGGATGCGTTTCGCTTCTACCCAGTCTTGAACTGCTTGCAGAGCGATGGCGTTCGCAAGGACGGCGATCCCACCCTCAGGCGTCTCCGGTGGGAAATCACAGGTTGCATAATTTGCCCATGAAACCATATCGACAGACGGCATCTCAATCCTCCTTCCGGACGTATTCCAGATACTCTTGCTGCGTAGCAAAAAGCATCCAGCGATCATTAACAAAACCCATATAGCCAAAGGGCGTGACGTACCCCTTCATGCCTGCCTCCATATTTGCCATTTAGATATGTTTTGACTATTAAAGAATTGCAGACTCAAATTCGTCTCCATCAAAATCACTCTCTTGTTCTTCAAGGCAATCAATCATGGAGTCTTTCCAATACCAGCCTTCGCCGCCGTTTTCTTCGCCGTCCTCGACCATTCGATACCACGGTCCACCGTATGAAACATCAATTGCTCTGATCGTCATCGTTTGGTCTTGCCAATGGTCCATAAGTCCTTCTTCGTTTACCATTGGTATGGCTTCCGGATACCAAACGCCACAAATCCTTACGCGATCTCCGACAACGTAATTCATTTGAACTTCATTTTCCTTTCAATACAGCGCGAACCATGGTATGATAATCTACCTTGTATTTCTCATTGAAGGATTTGATGATATGATCGAAATAATCAGGCTCAACCATCTTATAATAGCTAAGCAGGCCATCCATATGGCGTACGTCTTCAATCGACCAAGGGACACAACGGAGCGTATCAACGATGAAGTTATTGACCATTGCCTTGAAGACTTTTTTCTTCTCATGACCAACGGTAATGTCGCCTTCTTTATTAAGCATAACGCCAAGATTCCAGTTCCTTCCAGAGCTGGAGCCGTACCGCGTTTTCTGCGGCTTGATCACGAAAGGCGCATGCTGGCTTTTCAGCGTGTCAGATATATACTGAACGATCTCATGGTAGTTGAAATCAAATTCGTTTGAAATTTGAATATCGTCCGCATATCTTGTGTATACGAACCCTTTCTTAGAAAGTTCGTTGCAAAACTTATGGTCAAACGGTATCATCATCAGGTTGGTTAACATAGGAGAAATAGGCGTCCCCTGCGGAAGTCCACCATTGAGAAAGCACAGGCTAAGCGCTTTCTTCAGTTCTTCTTTCCCCACTCGCGACTTTATGACCTCACTGAATGGGAAAATCATGGAAACCATCGTATAAAGAAAATCTTCGGTTGTAGAACCGAAGAAATTGCTGAAGTCTGTTTTGAGAAACCATCGACTTCCGTTTACCTGGTGTCTTTTTATTGCATCGACAGGGCTACGATTTTCCACATAAGCAAAAGCAGACGTATGATGCAGGGCACCGAACTGATCCGTGAAGATTGTCTTGAGTTCTCTCAGCGCATCCATCAGCTCGTCATTCGGCGCGTCGATTCTGCGCAGTCCGCCGGTTTTCTTGGGGATGTAGAATGTACGATAAAGAGATTCCCTTTTCGCATCGAAAAGATTTTGATGTAAATTGTTAAATCTTTCCAGCGAGCTGATTAGGGCGTTCATGTTGACCGTTGCACGAATAGACGGATCAACATTCCTCACATATCGCGTAATCGTACCGCCTTTACTTGTGTGCTTTCTCGTAGGCGCAGGAGCGATGCCGAGAATAAGCTCTTCGAACGTAATCTGTCGAAACTCGGTGCGTTGCCTAACTGTAATATATGGCATATTTAATACCCCTTATAACTGCAATCTCCGATATATTGGGTGACGTCAGGGATCTTGCCTTCGAGGGCTCGGCAGACGCGTTCCTTTGGTTGGAGCGGTCTGGTCGGTGGTCTTCGTGGCGACTTTCTACTCGGAGTGTGAGTGTTGCGTTTTTTTCTTTTATGGAACTCGCCGATGACGTCCATGGAGGTGGGATGAGATCCGGCGAAGAGGCATGGCAGCTCTGGCCTGTTTCATTCCCACATTGTGTTACTCCGGCGAACCGCACGGAGTGTTCGTTCAAAGAACGGACTATGCATTGCAGTTTTAATTTAAAACGAGATCAACGAACGATCTGCTCGCCAATCTCTTTTCGATTTCAGATTTAATATCAGCAACATAAAGAGTCATACCATTTTCAGCGGTCTGGACAACCTCGACGTTCGGGCTCAAAATGATCATCGGGCATACCGTATCGTATCCGCTGCAGAATTGCGGACGAAGGGATCGCCAGTCTCTTGCTAAGATGTGGCAAGAGTCCGTCGAGCCGGTCCTTGTCACACCATGGAATACGGTGGAGTCAGAAAGAAGATCAATCCTCTCCCCTTCTTCGCGCTGAATGTCGTTTACGCCACCCCACCCAAATTGCGATGCGGAAGGAATGGTAACAAGGCGATCAATCTCCGTCTTTTCCCCAAACTCTTTTTTCGATCCCTTCGGAGAAGCAACGGTGATATGCTGAATGGCGATCTGCTTAATTTCTTCTGGCATGAAGAAATGAAGAAATCCTGGTCGCCGCGCCTCATGATAATAAACTGTGTCGCCGCTGTGTTTGGGAACGAACCATTCATAGTTTCGCGAATTAAGATATTGATCTATGTTGGAGTATGGATAGAAGTTATATCCATGATTCATGCGATCCTGATTTACGCCACGTTCACAATGATCAAAAACAGCAACGATCTGCCGCGGCACAAGAACCGTTCTACAGTCGTCGGTCACCTTCGTCCACTTAAGCTCTTTTTCTTGACCTCTATCATTTTCCCGATACCTCCCAAAGAGAATCTTGGACCCGATGGGCAGATCGCCGTATTTCATACAAATCACCTTTACCTTATATCAGAACGCATCCAACGTGAATTTGAAAGCATCAAAAAGAATCAGCTTCTTGATGCCGTTCCCTTTGACAAAGTTGATAAAATTAGCCACACCGGCGCTTACGATGGAACGAACCGTCGGGCATACGCTGAGCGTCATGTTGCACGCGGAAACCGGCGTCTGCTCTTTGGCCTCCTCATGAGAGAACGCCATGGAATTCAGAAAGGCCTCGACCATTTTCGTATCGCCCCAGTCTGCGGCATAAGCCTGCGCATCTTCCAAACGCATCCGAAAATCAAACATTCCTTTGATAAACGGATTGTCGCGGCACGCCATGGCTATCTCGCGGCGGAGATCGATATTATCCACGCACAGGAAAACATAGCCGGAAAGCCGCTGGCCGGTGTACCCTTTTTCCACGAGGATCAAATCATTTTTGATTTCAGGATTGATTTTCTGCAGATATTCAGCAACCGCTTGAACCTTTGTCTTCCCAATGTCTTCACTGGTGAACATCTGGTTTGCGATATTATGGGACTCGACATTATCGAAGTCGTACAGGCTGATCTTGGTTAGGCCGAACCGCGCCAGGTTTTCAGCGACTGTGGAGCCGATCGCTCCACAGCCGATAATATGTATCCTCTCCCGGCACATTTCCGGCTGGAAAAACTCATAGGACTTATTCAAATTCATATAATCACTCCTTAGCTATGCATCCTGCCGGAGCCGAAAATCTCATCGTCCCAGTCGTTAACAACTCTGGGGAAGCCGCCTTTACCCGTTCCTTTTCCAGTACCACCGGAGCCTTTACCAGTAGATGCGCCGCGCCCGCCATAGTTCCCACCATAGCCGTTATAGCCGGTTCCACCATATGAACCGCCGGTCGTGAAGGAAGTCTGCTGATAGGTTTTGCTAACAACCAGCTTCTTGGCTTCATCGATAAACTCATTCTTATGAATCGCGTAGCCGATGTCGGACTTGTATTCCTCGCCGTCATCGCCGCGTACGACCACATCGACATCGGCAGTGTCGTACTGGACGTTCTCCTTCATATCGAAAACCGTTACGAAATGCTTTAGACTCTTGTTCCAAATCATGAAGATGTAGAACTGATCGTGACCAAGCATTTTCACAATGCTTTCCTGATGCGTAAGATCTACGCCGGAGGGGGTGACGCCCATGTTGACATGAGAATGCATCTGTGCGTGCAGGCAGTTCGCGATGTCATCATTCAGATCCATGAACCAGTTCTGATACCGCTCCTGGTCGGTATTTACGGTAGCGCCGGTAACCTCCTGCGGATATACAAGGCAGTCGGTGATCAGGAAGCTCTGGTCATCTTCCCTGACCACGGTAGCATGCCAAGCGACTTCGCTGCTGAACTCCTTCAGCAGATCGAGCATTTTGATATAAGCAGCCTCAGTGAAAGAAATCTTCAGCCGGTTTTCGTTGCCGTCCTTATCCTTCTTGTAGGCGAAACGTCTTTCGTACTTGAAGTTTCCGTCAAAGAGTTTGGCGCTCATAAGCTGCTTTGCGAAATCCTCAAGGACACTTTTCCTGATGTCCTCGGTCATTTTGATAGGTTTCATTACGATTTAACCTCCGACTTCTTCCTTTCTTTCAGCCAGTTCAGAGCCTCAACGGGCGACATATCTGTGCCGTCTTCCAGACGAATCACCTTTTTATTGGTACTCATCAGGTCGGAAACGAAGTATGACATCGTCGGTCCCCATTCGGACATGTTGATGCTCTTCGCGCTGGAAATGCACTGCTCTATGGCCATAATCGTATCGCCATGACGAAGCAAATCACGAATCTTGCCCTCATGGCTTCCGAGACAGTTGTGCCGCTGAAGATGAGGGTTGGGCATATAATGATCGAATTCAGAAGGGAAGGCATGCCCGCGCTCGGAACATACATCGCCTCGCACGTCGATTTTATAGTACGCGCAAAGCTTCACACGAAGCAGCGGCTCATCGGAGAAGATCGCATCCAGGAGCAGTTTTTTGTCCTCGCGGCTCGCGAACGGACTATTGGTGGCCAGGTTGGGAATGTTATCGAAGATGCTCCCGCGAGCGGCGGACGTACGATACATTTCCGCATCGAAATATTCCAGGAAGGTCTTAACGTGGAAAGAAATCGACATGCCTTCAGCCTTGATCGGGGTCAGGGTCTTGTTTGCCTGGAAATACTCTACCAGCTCGGAATCATCCGAAGTCGTTGCAATGATGTTTTCCAGGCCTGCAAGACGGATCATTATGCGATCACGTTGATCCATGAACTCCCTGAACTTATTCTGCAGCCGCTGCACATTGTTATCGATTTCGCTTAGCTCTTCGCGCGTAGTCTCAATCTGGCCCCTTCTGGCGTTCCTTTCAAAATCCTTCAAAACCTTCTTGATCGCAGCATTACGGAAATCAAAGGTTTCAGCAATCGCCGCAATGGCGGCTTCATATGCGGGGGCATTCTTTTCTCGGAACGAGAGGATCAGTTTCTTTTCCAGGTCGTTCAGGGGCGAGTCTTCAAAAAACCATGGAAGACATTTGAAAATGAAAGACTGAATAAAGTGCCATTTGCGGATGTCCAGATTATGGACCATAATAACCGAGTACCGCTTTTCAGGAACAGAATAGATACGACACTTGGTATACTGAGCAACCACATCCGCGATCTGACGAAAATCCTGCCCGCCGCGAGTTTTGACAAAACCTTCGTTTTCGTCGTCGAGCGAGGCGATCAATTTGTCCATCGCCTCGTCGGACATGTGGCAGTCGACTACAGTCAGCGTATCGGATATTTCGCTCCCAAGTGCTTCTCTGATAATATCCGTTTTATTCATCGAGTCGAGATTTTCCGAAGAAAACTCAGCTCGACGAAGATTAAGACGGATGCCGCCACCCTCAGGCAAACGCTTGGATAACAGGGCGCGAAGCGTTGCCACAAACGATTCATCCCCACGGTAGTCATAGCCATTGATCGTGGGAAACATTCCATCGGCAACATCCGAAATGAACGGCGCTACCGCGCCAAGGTTCTTACTGAACATACTTGAAATCCTTCCTTTATCCTGTTATGCAGGAGTACGCCTGAGAAAACCGCCCGAAGGCCAGGGCTCCTTCGGGCGGTTTATTATTTGGTTTGGTTCTTCTTCGATCACAGAACCTGGATGCTCTGGCGAACGGTGGCCTGCTCCCGATCCACATCGGCGGCCAGTTCCTCAACCTTATTCTCCACCTTGTTCAGGTTGATGATGGCAGCGCCGATATTTTCCATCGCCCACTTTTCGCCATCAGCGCCTTCGGGCAGGGTCATGGTGATGACGGCCTTACCATCAGCAGTAGCATCGGTGCCGAACTCAGCACCGTTGGCATTGATCTTGCCATGGCCAGACTTGGCGCAGCAGACGCCAAACATAGGTTTCTTGGCGGAACCTTCACCGGCATACAGGGTCAGGGCTTCCAGGCCGCGGAACTTCTGAATCTTCTGCAGGGTAGCCAGTTCATGAGCGGATTCCACGACCACGGCGCCGCCGACAATCTTGATAACAGCGGCGTTGTCAGCCTTGACAACGTTCAGCAGGTAGCAGCGATCGGTGATACCCAGCTCGGCGAAGGTCTTGTCCATCTGGCCGGGAGTCAGGGTGGAACCATCCAGGCTGGTCATGCCGACGCTGTAGTCGATTTCGTTCTGCTCCAGCGCTTCACGGATGGTGGTATCTTCGGGCAGCAGGACAGTGCGACGATTGATGTTGTTACCGATAGTGACATTCAGCATAGTTTTTCTCCTTTAATTCTTATTTATGTAGTTGGGATGGGAACAGATTTTACTCGGAAACCTCGGCTCGTTGATTGGTGGGAGATCGTGCCTTGTACATTACATCATCCTTTCTGCCTCATCTTGGCTTTCTGTGGTGTAACCTTGTGACGAGCCTTGGCCCCGGCGTAATCCGCTGTACCATTGCCCCTCTCTGCATTTCTCATATGGGCTTGAGACCATCAATGGCTGCATTAAGGCGGGCAGCCAGCCTTCGCTGCCCTTTAAGGCGGTTAATATCCGCCGAGTTCATCCTCGTATTGACTATATGCAATGCTCTTTTTCCCGTCATCGTCTGTTACAATCAACGGACGATAGCAGAGAATCCCATATGCGGCAAGAATCTCTTCAAAGCCATCCAGGATATTGTCGATGAGGTTGTCGTCTTCAAGTCCAACTTCTTCCGGGGAGCAAGATGCATCGGCGTCCATCATCTGCATGATATAATCAACTGTGAAGGAGCGCACATTTTCAATGCGCTGATTCGCTTCCATTTCATCAATATCTTCCGCTTCGAGTTCGATTTCTTCTTCCTCATCAGAATCCGCTTCAACGACGGGAGCTTCTTTTATGTCATCATCAAAAACGATTTTCATCACACAACCTCCGTTCTCAAAAATTTATCGTGGACCTCCATAATCATCTGGTCGATGTCATTATGGATTTCGTTTTCTTGGATAACCTGCTTAATGAATCTGATGCAATCCATTATTCTTTCGATGCAAGAAACTCGTTTAGATTCACATCGAAACGCAGACATTTTCATTCTCCTTTCCAGAAGAAAAGCACCTATAAACGGCGCTTGTTCGTGATGCTTGCAATCCGAAATACCTGTGGCTGTCGAGATCTTGGGACCACTGAGGGTGGTTTGGTAGGCAGTGACCCACTGTATGAGCTTAAATGCAAGTCGCGAGCAGCTCTACGGGTGTTTACTTAGCTCTTCGGGTGGTTACCTTCGTCGGGCTCTTCCTTTTTTTGGGGGGTGGCGGCGATCGCACCAGATGGCGGCCGGCAGCAGGTTGCGCCTTCAGGCGGAAGCCCGTTCCCACATTGTGTTACTCCGGCGAACCGCACGGAGTGTTTACTATAAAAGCAAACTATTCATTGCGAACGCATCATTACGAAACTAAAATTGTGTCGATTTCATCCGGCAGATCGATCGGATCGATTATACATACCGGCTCGATAATAGAAAGATACAGCCAAAGGCCTTTCCCAGAAGGAGCTACAGCGTAAACCTCTCCACATTCATCATCTATTCTGAGGACTTTCAATTCTTTATCGCAAAAGCAGAAGCTATGTTTTAGAAAGAAATCTCCATAACCCAGATCGATATTTCCGTCAGAATCTGTAGAAAAGTCTTTCAAGAGGGCTTCCAGCGGCCTTACATGGATTATGTCTCCGATCGTAAAACCATAACGTTCAGTGGCATCATCTGCTTCGAGCATTTCGGGCCATATGACAATATCCTCATTGTAATCGTCATCAACCGGTTGATCGTCAAGCAGAATCCTATCGCCAGAAACCGATCCGACAACAAATCTTTCGTTGCAAATCCAGTTATGACGTTCAGAAAAATACCTACCGGTTTGGCCGAAAGAAATATCGCCATCGTCATCGGTGCCAAATTCGTCTCGGAGGCTATTCCAAGAGCGAATCCTCACCACGATACCTGGCTTAATCAAATCTAAATCCAATACCGATCCCTCCTTTCTGCATTAGGCTATCCATAAAGGAATCTGAAAACTCGATCGATTCATGCTCTTCAACACGTTCGATCATATCGGTCGAAATTTCCCAAGTATAGTCGGTGTCTGGATGCTTTGGAAGTTCATTAGTAAATTTTACGACATCACAGTGATCATTGTGAAACTCAATGTAGTCGATTATAAATTCAAGTCCGCAAAGGTAGCGCATTTCACGATCAAAATACGCTCCAGGAGTTTTAATATCTCCATCAATATCGAGACCGAATTCGTCGACCATATCATCCCACTGTCGAATTCTGACCCGTTCTCCGAGATAAAATTCAGGTTTCATTTTGAACCTAAAAATCACGGCTGTTCCTCAAACTCCATTTAACCACTGCCTTTATCGGGGCCTAAGCGGCAAATTCCTTCAAATGCCGTAGCGAGCAAGACCGATCCAGGAACTAAGGTTCCGTTTCGTGGCACCGTAATGGGTAAATTAGAAGTCGCGCTCAAAAAGCTCTTCGAGCGTCAAATTCTGACCAATTACTTTGTGAATGTAAATTGCCTCTTCGAGGGTGAAACCAGCTTCACCCCGAAGCCTTCTACGAAGAGTGGGATACGGAATGCCGCTTCGCTGAGAAAGCGTTATCGTATCAATGCCTAAGGCTGCCATCTCAATCCTAATCTGTTTATATGCGCATTGTGCTTTCATATCAGATCACCGTGAAATGGGTAATGAAAAGCTCCCGAACCATTTCTAATCCGGGAGTTTGAATGGGTTATAGAGTTAATTCAGTTTTGCCTGGGTTTTCGGAACGAAGACATTTGGGACAGTGCAGGAAATACAGACGCCGTCTTCACAGGCGTCGATTCCTATTGCGGTACAGAAACTCATGACGCGACAGAATTCCTGAACCATTTCACCATGGACATCAAAGACAAGGAACGTGGCTTCCACGCCGCTATGCTCTTCCCTTGGAACCAAACGAAGCGGTTCGACCTTGCCATCCAGCTCATCGGCCCGATCCAGGAAAAACCTGTAAATCTGGCATAGCTTGTCCATCTGTCCTTGGTTGATAGCGTAGTCATCGTCCTTACGCATTTTCAGGACGATGTTGTAAAGTTGTGCAAAGTGCTTCAGGAAGTCAGTCTCGCTCAAGAATTTCACTCCTTACATGGCGACCACACGCAGAACCATACCCGGCTTAATGGTCAGTATAACCTCGTCCTTCTCATAGCTCTGCTCAGGAACATCGAGCAGATGAGAAGAAACCGGCATGGCTTCTGGAAGTTCGCATTTGATTTTTGCTTGGACAGGGATGGGATCAGAAAGCGGAAGTTTGACAGTTTCATTTGCGGCAGGGAGACTCTTGGCCTTAACAACCTGAGCAGACTTTTCACCCTTCTCGGCCTTATGGACAGCAACTTTGCTGCAATTAACCTTGCCCTGCGGTCGCTTCATAAGTTGCCCGACAAAGAGCTTCGTGATTTGATCACATACCTCAGACTTTCCGTAGTTGGCAACAGCCAGCAGCACGAGAGCCTTCGGAGAAAGCCTGGCAGCCTCTCTCTCATCCCTCGCACAGAAACGAGAAATCTTTTCAGAAGTCCACTTGTTCTTGTTCACGGCACCCCACACGTCATGCCAGGAAATCTCAAGATAATTCTGAGCCTGAACCTGACGCAGACCCGGATAGGAGACGGATACAGGGCGAACATGGTTCAGAATACGACTCAGAGTGGCGTTCCGCCGACGAAGAACGGAATTGAAAACCTGAGCGATAGTGTAGCCGTTCAGCTCCTTAATAGGGTAGTTTTTGAAATCCATATTTCCCTTCCTTTCAGGTTGTGCTCTTAACGGAAAGCACTTAGCCATGGACCTATATGAGACCAAGATTTTTCTTTAGTTGAGTTATTCCCCTCCTGGTTTTATAGAAGTTGAAATATTCTTTCAGCTCACCATTCTTTTTCTGAATTTCCTTTTCAGAGTAGACCTTAACCATCAGTTTAAGGACGGAGCCGTCATCAATCTCCTCCCCGTTCTCAACCATTTGCTTTATCCCCTCGATAAACTCCGGGACAATAAACCAATAGTCAAGTAATATAGGGTGGATGGAAACCCTTCTATAAAGGAACCCTAATCCTGGAGCACCACGTCCCCTCTCCATCAAATCCCCCCAAACCTTAATTTAGGGGTATTATATCACGATTATTGGGCTTTTTCAATTCAACATCGAAACAAAACCTATGGTCTTCCTCTCGTTAAAACTCCGAAGACACGCTCATGGGCGTTTTTTAATGGTGCAGGACTCGCATCTGATCTATGGATGGGATGCGGCATTAAGCCGCATCCGTACCCTTTTCGGGCAGGGGGACCTCAGTGACCTCAGGCTTTTCGGCCTTCTTGGCAGACTTCTTGGGCTCAGCAGATTTCAGTGGCTCAGTCTTTTCCTTCATTTGCTTGAACTCCAGATTGTAGACCTTTCCGGTCACGATACGATGGCACACGTCCAGAATCAGGGAATGTACGAAACCAGCCTTCGCAACCTGTACGGACAGCATACCTTTGCCACGCTTGGTATAGCACATCAGAAGGTAGTTGGCATCATAGTTGTTGACCTTATAGATATTGGCGCCATTGTCACCGGCTTCAAACAGGAAGGAATCGATCACAGCCTGCAAAGCCTTCACGACCTGCGTGTTGGACATCGGAGTTTCGCCCAGCTTCTCTTTACGGGCCAGCTCAGACATATAGTACGTGTTGGCGATCTGCCGAACCTCAGCGGCGCTCATGTTCAGTTCCTTCGCGGAACGCATGCACAGAAGCTGACCGAAAAGCTCAACCTTCAGAGCCCAGGTGGTATCCAACTCACAGAACTTGGAGAAGCGGACCAGATCGATCTGGCGATCACGCTCAATCACTTCGACGCCCAGAACCACGCCGCCTTCCTTGACCACGCGGTGCTTCAGGATCGGGAAACTGTACTGCCGCACGGCGGCCAGCATCGGCTTTTCCTGAGCCTTCAGGGCACAGAAAACCTCATGCTGCTTATGCTCCAGATACTCAGCTTCCGAAGCCTTGAGCATCTGTTCGGCCACATTGGTGGCCTTCATGTCGTTCTTCTTCACAGCATCGTTATAGGCCGCGATACCTTCTTCAATCTCGGCCACGATCTGCTTCAAAGTCTTTTCAGGATTCTCCATAACTCTATTCTCCTTTCGCATTATAGGGCGAAGCCCATATTAAAGCGTCCGAATCGGCTTGGAATCAAAAACCTTTTCAGGCTCAAAACCTTACCGATCCGGGCGCTCAGTATATAGACTTCACGCTATTGCGTGAAGTATTATGCATCCTTGTTTCACTCAAAACCCAAAACCTTCCATCAGCTTCTGCTTCCTGCCGTCCACCCCGTTAGGACAGGCGGCAGGCATACCCCAGGCGGGATTACCTCCTGCTTTACTCCATTCACCCCATCGTGATCTCCCGTTAGGAAACCACGGCGATAGCGGGCTTCAAGAGTGGGCGCTTCCGCTCACTTTAGATTATTAGATTTTGAACTTCACCCACCACGCGAGCCGCGTTTGGCACACCAACCAGCTTGGGCATTTTTCAGTTGGGCCGTTGCGGTACTTACGCCCCCGCACGCCATAGGTCTACACCCTTATGACGCCCCATCAGATGGGAAACCAGGCGTCGCGCATAGGCTGCGCGAAAGAGGTTTATTAGGGGAAACCTCAGCCATCAAAACCCTTGACTCTGCGTTCATCAGGGCTTGTCACCTGCCGCATTAGAAACCTTATGCGGGCCGCATTAAGGGCGGGCATTTCTACCCGTCAAATCACGCTAAAGCAATCCATTACATTGAACATGGAGTTGCAGGACAATTCTTTTACAGTCATACCGCCAAAACGTTTCATCATAGACTCGGCAATATTCCACCCATACCGCTTAGCAATATTACGCATAATGCGGTTATAGATGGCATTCGGAAGATAACTTACCTTTTCTGTCTCGAACTCAGTCATGGTCAAGACTGCCATCAATAATCACTCCCCTCCCCCTCTGCATTTTCACGGGCTTGGGACCGTCCATTGGCTGCATTAAGAATGAGAAGGCGCGGAAGGAGGAAGACCACGCCCATCTCGGAGTACTCTAAGAAAGCCCTCACATCGCACTTTAAGACGGTGCGAAGTTAGAACAATTCATCAAATGTGTTGATGAATGCCCTAACTCCCATCATTATGTATGTACGCAGATGCTTGGGCATCAGGCGCGTTTTTTCTCACGCCCACAGCCTAAGAGCCTTGGCCGCTCTCACTCTTTGCCCCATCAGGCAATTATTCCATACCCTTCCGGCCGTATGGAGCCACCCTGATGGTGTGGTTTTTGGCTTCTCACCCTTGGAGGCCGATCCATCCATTAAGATGGTGGTGGGTGGGATGTGTGGCCTTTTGCGGGCTGTCCGCGCCGTGTGGCGTGGGCTGTCCTGCCGTCCGCTTGAATAGCGGTGCTGTTCGCGTGACGCTGTTCGGCGGGCTGTCCGCGCCGTGTGGCGTGGGCTGTCCTGCCGTCCGCTTGAATAGCGGTGCTGTTCGCGTGACGCTGTTCGGCGGGCTGTCCGCGCCGTGTGGCGTGGGCTGTCCTGCCGTCCGCTTGAATAG
>JAFTFD010000231.1 GCA_017449745.1 Lachnospiraceae bacterium | reverse complement strand
TCAAAGAACATATGGGCCAGACAGTCTAGGGGACACCCGCTGTCTGGTCATTTTATTTAGGAGGGCACTTATGGCAGTAAGAATTATACCAGCGGCGCAGCCTGCAAACGGGCAGACCGCCGAAAGACAGACACGAATGCGGGAAGACAGGCCAAAGCTTAAAGTGGCAGCCTATTGCCGCGTTTCGACAGAACTTGAGGAGCAGGAATCAAGCTATGAGGCACAGGTCAGCCATTACACGGAGTTCATCAATGGAAATGCGGCATGGACGCTTGCAGGCATCTACGCAGACGAAGGCATCTCCGGAACCGGCACGAAGAAAAGAGAGCAGTTTAAGAAGATGATTAAGGACTGTGAGGCTGACAAGATCGACATGGTCATCACCAAATCGATCAGCCGTTTTGCCAGAAATACACTGGACTGCCTGCAGTACATCAGAAAGCTGAAAGCCCTCGGCATCCCGATCCTGTTTGAGAAAGAGAATATCAACACGATGGATGCTAAGGGAGAGCTCCTCATCACGATCATGGCCAGCATCGCCCAGCAGGAATCGCAGAGCATTTCCCAGAACGTGCGGATGGGCATCCAGTACCGGTTCCAGCAGGGAAGGCCGATGCTGCAGCACAATTGGTTCCTCGGATACACAAAAGAGAAGAACGGCGACCTGCAGATAGTGCCGGAGGAAGCGGATGTCGTCAGAAGGATCTTCCGGGACTTCCTCGAAGGGCTGTCCTTCGGGGAGATCATCCAGCGCCTTGAGGATGACGGGATCAAGACCGGTGCCGGAAGGGAGAAATGGTACGCCAGCACGGTGCAGTCCATGCTGAAGAACGAAAAGTATATGGGCGACCTGCTCCTGCAGAAAGGGTACACGGTTGACTTCCTGACCAAGGAAAAGGTGAAGAATACCGGCACATTCCCGCAATACTATGTGGAAAACGCGCATGAGCCGATTGTGCCTCGGGAAGTGTTCATGCAGGTGCAGGGTGAGTTTTTGCGGAGAGAAAATTACAAGCTCACAACCGGAAAACGAGAGATGCACCGTTCCAACCTGGGGCTTAATCAGAGAATCTTATGCTCGGAATGCGGCAGTACATACCGCCGGTTTGCAAAACAGGACGGCGACGGGGAGACGGATTGGCGGTGCCGGAAAAGAATACAGAAAGGCACGCCATGCCTCGGAAGGATCGTGAAGGAAAAGGATGTGAAGGATGCGGTAGTGGAGGCTTTCAATCAGCTGCCGGTGTACCGGGATGACCTTATCCGAAAGCAGGAGAGGATCCGCTGCCTGCCGCTCGACCAGATCACAACGGAGCTAACGCAAGTAGAAGAGAAGCAGGATGTACTGGAAGAGGCCATGAGCGAATATGCTGAGACCGGCGTTTTCCCTTACGACATCCTGACGACGGAGGAAGAGGAGATCGATCGCATCAAGGCAGAACAGGACAGGCTTGAGCGCCGTCACGATGAACTGCTCGGGCAGAAGGCAGAATACGACATCCAGCAGGTACAGATTCAGGTGATGCTTGAGCTGATCCACCAGCTGAAGGGAGAGCAGGAGCCGCCGGAATTGCCGCCGGAGGAACCTGATCGCGGTGCCTGCTACGATTACGCAGACTTCTTCAAACGGACGCGCCACAGGAAGTACAACGGGCCGATCACAGCGTTTTCTGACGACGACGTTGTCCGGTACGTGAAGAGCGTGACGATCCACAGGAACAAGATCGTGGTCGCCTTCAAAGCCGGAATCGAGATTGCGATCGCCAAGTAAAGAATCCCCATCTGAGGAGGTTACCGACTTTTGTTTCGAGTCTTGGTACCAACACAGATGGGGATTTCTCTCTGCCAAAATTTCAGACACATATTGCGGGGAAATAAAGATTCTGAAAAAAGATTGCTGAAAAGGGTTGCTATGTGCAGGAAAGAAGAATATAGTTCGGGCTAAAAATAAACGGCAGGCTTCCTGCCTGAAGAAAGGAGCACATGACTATGTTAGATCAGAATCATCAAACGGCGATTGACTACCTGCAGCAACGGCTCAGTGAACTATACGGCACGGAGACAGCAGAGAGAATTGCCGAGCATATGAGATCAAAAACTGCGCAGCTTCGCGAAGATAGCGAAGTGCCGATGCAAAACAGCGTTAACAAGTTGATCTACCCGTTTTTATCGGGTCTGGAGGCGATGGGGATTGAAGGGATCCCTGCAGAAGAGGGAAGTCGGATCCTCATGAAGCTTTGGGAGGAAATGCCTCAAGAAATCAAGCTTTCCGGCCTGAATACAAATGTGTGAGAGTGACGGGGATTAGGCCACGGTCGATTGGCCTGAAATGTATGAAGCAGTGAGGGGATTAGCCTCACTGCTTCTGTGAAAGAAAGGATGAAATATCGAAGTATTCAGTATCGTGCTGAGAGTTGTCGGAACAAAGGATGGATCGGGTGTGCCACCCGGTTCTATTTTGTTCCGGCGATGCTAAGGCATCATGTAAGTAGTTTGTAACCCCGGGAGCCCGGCCTGTTGGTCAGGCTCCCATTTATGTGGGTTAAAAGTTTGATTTTGGTGAGGTGCCTTGCCGGAAAAAGGGCAGGTGACCTCGGATGTTTTGCTCAGGTGCCCGGGGATTGATCAGACGTTTTTACCGTTGATTTATACCGGGTGCCCTAAAGCGTTTGTCTTCCGAATGTTCTTACTGAACGTTCATGCGGCGGCGGGTTACCAGAACTACGCCAGCGCCGATCACAAGGATAGCACCGATGATGTAGAAGATCGTGGTGCCCATGCCACCGGTGGAAGGAAGTTCTGCACCCTGGTTGTTCTCTACCGCGATTGAAACAGCATTTTCACTCAGGTTGCTCTCATAAACAGTGTCCTCACTGTTTTCCGTCACCTCATCAGTAATGATGTACTTTGTTTCAACAGTTTCACCATCTTCAATCGGAGAGAAGCTACCATCTGCGTTTTTCTTATAAGTACCATTCTCATCTTCTTTATAGTAGGTTGTAGTCTTTACAGTCTTGGATGTAGTGGTAGTACCTGCAGTAATTGCTTCGAAATCAGCAGTACCCTGAAGCAGGTTATATCCATCCGGAGCCACGGTCTCGGTAGCTTTGTATGTTCCAGCTGCAACACCATAAACCAGAATACGGCCATTTGTATCTGTTACAAAGTCAGTGTTAGTTGCTGTATCACTCACAACATAGTATCCGTATGTATCACTAGTCGCATCTGTATCAAGTGTAGCTTTGATTGCAGTGCCATTGGAATCTTTGATCTGGAAGGTTGCACCTTCAAGAGCCTTAGTGGTGTCAGCGCCGTCAACCTTCTTGATTGCAAGGGCGTATACATAAACCTTAACGGTATCAGTGATACCCTCTGTTGCATTACCGCTGTCCGGATCCGGAGTCTCACCGTCTGTATTCGGTGTGCTGTTGTATTTGATATCAGCTGTGTTGCCAGCGTTGGTTGCTGCATTGCCATCGCTACCAACAACGTCAACCTTGCTGTTCAGTTTTGCACTATACTCAACATCGATAGCTGTTCCGCTTGC
>JAFTFD010000230.1 GCA_017449745.1 Lachnospiraceae bacterium | reverse complement strand
CTGAAAGCATTTGCCAAGAGCGGTCTTCTTGCACCCGGAGCATCGGAGTGCGTCAGCGCGCAGTTCGATCTCAGCGATATGGCAAGCTACAGCGAAGAGAAGGCAGCCTGGATCCTCGAAGCAGGCGATTATGTCGTCCTGGTCGGCAACAGCAGCGCGGACGTTGCTCCGGCCGCAGTCCTGAAGATCGCGGAAGAGACCATTACGGAACAGGATAAGAATATCCTCGCGCATGATAATGTCTACGAGGAGTTAAAACTCGAGGCGGAGCAGGCAGCCGCAGACGGAGCTCCCGTGATCGAGATCCCGGCAGGCACAATTAAGACTAAGGTAGTCGAGTATTCTGTCCGCAGGGAATATACAACCGACAAGACGGAGAAACTGACCGTACAGGATATCCTGGACGGCAAGTGCACCGTCGAAGAGCTGACCGCACAGCTGACGCTGGAAGAGCTGGCTACGCTCTGCGTAGGTACGCAGCGCTCGGGTGAGGGCGGCGATGTCATCGGCAACGCATCCAGAGGCGTGCCCGGAGCAGCCGGTGAGACTTCCCCTGTGATCGAAGAGAGCAGAGGCATTCCCGGAACCATCAACGCCGACGGCCCCGCAGGCCTTCGCCTGCAGCCGCATTTCCGCCAGGACCTTCAGGGCAACCTTCTCCCCGGCGGCATGATGTTCGGAGACACTGTCGCTCCGTTCCCGGAGATGGAAGAGGGCACCTATGTCGACTGCTATCAGTACTGCACGGCGATCCCGATCGGATGGGCTCTGGCACAGTCCTGGAACATGGAACTGGTCGAGCAGGCAGCGGATATGGTCGGCAGGGAGATGGAGATCTTCGGCGTCGATATGTGGCTGGCTCCTGCCATGAACATTCACAGGAACCCGCTCTGCGGACGCAACTTTGAATACTATTCAGAGGATCCTGTCGTCTCCGGCGAGGTCGCAGCCGCGATCACGCTCGGCGTTCAGAAACACCCCGGCAAGGGCACGACGATCAAGCACTATGCCCTGAACAACCAGGAAGACAACAGGTACTTCACGAACGTACATATAAGTGAGCGCGCAGCCAGAGAGATCTATCTGAAGGGTTTCGAGATCTGCGTCAAGAAATCCCAGCCCATCGCTCTGATGACTTCCTACAACCTCATCAACGGGATCCACGCGGCCTGCAACTACGACACCCTGCAGTGCGCGCTCCGCGACGAGTGGGGATACCAGGGCGTCGTCATGACCGACTGGTTCACTTCCCAGGATATGCCGGCACTCACAGGCGGCGGACAGACAAAATATCCTATTTCTTCCGCAGCAGGATGCGTTATGGCCGGAAATGATATCCAGGAGCCCGGCTGCTCCCAGAACGTGAAGGATATTATCCGCTCCGTCGAGGAGGATACGGAAGTCCTCGGATTTAAGTGCACACTGGCAGATGTCCAGTTCTGCGCAGCCAACGTGATCCGCGCGGCGATTCGCTGCAGGTTCCCGCAGTAAAAATATTTCACGGTAAAATATCCAGCAATAATAACACCGGAAGTAAAAATATCCGGAAAAAACAAACGACAGCGCGCTCTTTGCGGGGCGCGCTGAACGGATAAGACGTCAGAATAAATATAAGGTCATTTTCTGCTTTTGACCTTGGCATAATTATGAAGGGGTAAAGCATGAATAAATATGAATCAGATGCTTCCAGGATAGAGCTCGCCAGGAAGATCGCAGGGGAGTCCATAGTACTCCTTAAAAACGAAGGCGGAGTCCTCCCGCTTGCAGCAAAGGCAAAAATAGCGCTCCTTGGCCGCACGCAGAACGACACCGTCATCGGCGGAGGCGGGTCAGGCTCTTCCAGGGATGCACATCCGATACAGATCAAAGACGCACTGGAGGAGGCGGGGTTCCTGCTGGAACCCGGACTTAAGGACTACTACAGGAATGTCCGGCAGGCAGAGATCGATGCCGCCGCTGCGGGCGGAGGCTTTGACTTCAGCAAACTGGAGGGACTCGTCGCCAGCGGAATGATCTATGAGATCTTCGGCAAATATGAGGGAGCCAAAGAGGAACCCGATCCGGCAGATGACCTGCTGCAGGCGGCAGCGGAATGGACAGATACCGCGGTCCTGGTGATCGGCCGCCTTGTAGGCGGTGAGGAGTGCGACCGCCGCGTTGAGAATGACTATTATCTGCTCGACAGTGAAAAAGAGCTGATCAGGAAGACCTGCGAGCGTTTTCCGAAAGTTATAGCAGTCCTGAATTCCTGCGGACCTGTCGATCTCTCCTGGGTGCTTCACTGCCCTCAGATCAGGGGACTCTTATTTATGGGGTCTTCCGGAGAACAGGGGGCAAACGCCCTGGCGGATATATTAAGCGGGGCAGTCACTCCGTCCGGAAAGCTCTCCCAGACCTTTGCTCTGCGCTATGAGGATTTCCCGACAGCATCCACTATGTTCACGAATAAGGATATGCCTGAGAAGATCCCGACCTATGAGACCTACGGGCTCTCCGCGGAAGCAAACGGCAGCATCGGCTTTTCCATGAGCCCGGTGACGCTTTATAAAGAGGACATTTATGTAGGATACAGATATTTTGACAGCTTCGACAAAGAAGTCCTGTATCCCTTCGGCTACGGTCTCTCCTACGCTTCCTTTGAGGAGTTCTGTGAGAACGCCGCCGTGGAGGACGGGAAGATCGTCGTCAAGGTGGCGGTCCAGAATCTCTCCAGGGAGTACGCCGGCAAGGAAGTCGTGCAGGCATATCTGTGCGGCCCGGACGATGTCGTGCCTCAGGTCCATCAGCAGCTCAAAGCATTTGCCAAAACCAAACTTCTGGCGCCGGGCGAGACCCAGGTGGTCGAACTCCTGATTCCTGTGGAGGAGCTGGCGTATTTTGACGAGGAGCAGAGTGCATATGTCATAGCACCCGGCAGCTATGAGGTCCTGATCGGTAATTCGTCCAGAAATACTGTGCCCGCTGTGATGATTGATGTAGAGCAGCAGATCTGTGTCCGCAGAGTACAGGCAGGGATCGGCTATAATGAAGCGAACGAAGGAGTGATCGACACGCTCGTTGCGGATGAGATCGACCGCATGGAAGATCTGGAGGCGCCTTATCGCCTGAAGATCACAAAAGAGGACCTTAAGGTCAACTGGCCTTCCTATCCGGAGCATTCTTTCGCAGAGGCAGCCGCCGGAAACAATGGCGGTAAACCCTGGCAGCTTAAGGACGTGGCGGACGGCAGGGTCTCCATGGAAGATTTTGTCGCGCAGATGAGCCTGGAAGAGCTGGCCGTTCTGTGCAACGGATACGGGCCTGGCCTTCCCTTCAGCGGCATTGCGGCAAAAGGCGCTCCCTCGACGATCAACTACGAGGATGGAACTCCGATCGGAACCAATACCCATCCTACTGCCAACGCCGGATATGAGAATCCCGCTCTGGCAAAATACGGTATTTACTCGGCTTATTATAAGGACGGACCTGCCAGCGTCGGCAAAGTCGGCTGGCCCACGGGAATGATGCTCAGCTGCACCTTCAACATGGACCTGCTGTATGAGTTCGGCGCAGCCTGCGGACAGGAGGCAGTCTCCTTTGACGTCGATGCCTGGCTCGGACCCGGCATGAACATCATCCGCAATCCCATCGAGGGACGCGCGTTCGAGTATTTTTCCGAGGATCCCTATCTTGCCGGCATGTGCGGCATTGCCGTCGCGCGCGGTGCACAGGAGAACAATAAAGGCCTGACCTGCTGCCCCAAGCATTTCGCCCTGAATGAGCAGGAGACCTACCGGCGCGGCAGCACGAAGAAGAACATTGACGCGGCGGATTCGATCGTCAGCGCGAGGGCGGCGAGAGAGATCTACCTCAAGCCGTTCGAGATGGTGATCACCGGCGCGAAGCCGCTCACGGTCATGACGTCCTTTAACAAGATCAACGGCACATTTGCCGGAGGGAACCGGGCACTCTGCACGGATATCCTGCGCGGTGAATGGGGATACGACGGCGTAGTTGTGACCGACTGGGGCGACATGGACATCGTCGTCGACGGCGCAGATGCTGTCGAAGCAGGCAATGACGTCGTCATGCCCGGCGGACCGCCTGTTATTGCGCAGGTCCTGAAAGGCTATGAGGAAGGCCGCGTTACGATCGATCGCATGCGCGAGGCAGTCTGCCACCTGCTCAACTTCGTGATCGCTTCCCATTCCTACTCGAAGGCGATCGGGAAATGAGCGGCTGACTGATAAGAGGATCGCCGCAGGCAAGCTGCTGCACAAAAGAATTGTAAGCGGTTACAGAAAACTGCTTTTGTGGCATTGCAACCTCTTACGGAAAGTAGTTTAATTAGTATTGAAGAAGGCATCGGCAGAACATTAATCAGCCGGTGCCTTTCTATGCAGAAGCGGGAATCGTCCGTTTTCGGCTGATGCATAGCAACAGATCTTGTGTTTTACGATATAACGAATCAGATCAAAGCG
>JAFTFD010000229.1 GCA_017449745.1 Lachnospiraceae bacterium | reverse complement strand
GAAGGCGCAGCGGCTGTAGATGCTGCAGCAGCAAAAGGAGTTGAGGCAGCTGCAGAGGCTGCAAAGGAAGTTGAGACAGCTGCAGAGGCAGCAGAAGCGGCAGTAAAGGACATTGAAGCTGTAAAATCTGCGGCAGAAGAAAACCTCAAGGCTTGAGAAAGCAATGGCTGAAACCAGAAAGAAAACTGGTAACTGTATAATCGGCATCAGAATCGTATCAAAACAGGCGGGGTATATCGGGAAACTGATATATCCCGTTTTTGCTGTATTGAGTTCCTATTGCTGTATAGCTTTTTCATTGTTGCACTGGAGTTTTGTTGGCGTACTGAATTGATTAATCGACTAAGAAATGATAATACAATAGGAGTATTTCCAAACACTACAAGATCAGGGATCCATACATGAGTTTAATAATCGCTTTTGACGTAGACGACACTTTATATGATCTGCAGCAGCCGTTCCGGCTGGCTGTTCAGGACGTATTCCGAAATCTTTATGACGAGATCATCTCTCAGGTATTTTTGAGGACAAGAGTCCGAGGGGACGAACTGTTTACGGAATTCAGTACAGGGCAGATCCCGCAGGAAGAGTACTTTTGTTACAGGAACGTGAAAGGTTTTGAAGATTGCGGGGTCATGATCAGCAGAGAGGAAGCCCTGCAAATACAGGAAAACTACCGACAGCATCAGAAACAGATTGCAATGTCTGACGAAATCAGATCGATGCTGCAGGAGTTAAAGAACCGAGGCATTCAGAATGCTCAGAAGCAGAACCCAAAGACCGGAAGGAATGTCGTGGCTGGGATCATTACAAATGGCCTCAGCGATGCACAATGGAAAAAGATCAGAACGCTCGGGATCCCGGCTTATATAGATGAGGGAAAAATAGTGATCTCCGGAGATGTCGGATGTGCCAAGCCAGCTCCCGGTATTTTCAAAATAGCGGAAAGCCGATTCCGCAGCCAGACAAGAGATACGCTTGAAAAACTGCAGGGATCGCAGGAATTACAAGTATGGCAAGAACTGCAAGAATCTCGGGAAGATGAGTTCTGGTATATCGGAGACACCTATGTCAACGACATCGAAGGCGCCGCGGGGGCAGGCTGGCATACGATCTGGTTTAACCGTAGGAATCTGCCGATACCGGGCAGCAAGGTAAAGCCGGACCTGATCGCCCGTGATGAACAGGAACTGACGAAACTGATCAGGGAATTGATCATGGATTGATCAGGTAAAGTAAACAGAAACAGCAAATGCAAAAGCCTGTGAGGCAGAAAGCATCAGGAGGAAAAAATGTACGAACTGATCCAGGTATCGGAAAACTGTTACTACATCCAGAGCCCCGCAAAGATAGGGCTTATAAAGACAGACGATTCTCATGTGGTCCTGATCGACAGCGGGAATGACAAGGACGCCGGAAAAAGGTCAAAAGGCATCTGGACGCCAACGGCTGGACACTGACGGCGATCTTCAACACTCATTCGCACGCTGACCATATTGGCGGCAACGCCTATCTGCAGAACCAGACCGGCTGCAGGATCTATGCGCCGGGGATTGAAGCAGATTTCACCGCGCATCCCGTGCTCGAGCCTTCTTACCTTTATGGCGCAAATCCGCCAAAAGACCTGCGTCACAAGTTTCTGATGGCGCAGCCGAGCGAAGTCCTGCCGCTTACGGAAGACGCCCTGCCAGCCGGAATGAAGATGATCTCTCTGCCTGGACATTCTTTTGATATGGTAGGTTTCCGGACGCCTGATAACATTGTCTACCTCGCGGACTGTCTCTCCAATGCGGAGACGATCGCCAAATACCAGATCAGTTTCCTGGTCGATCCTGGAAAATATATCGAGACGCTGCAGATGGTCGCAAAGATGGAGGCTGACCTGTTCATTCCGGCTCACGCGGAGCCTGCCGGTGAGATCGCATCTCTTGCAGAGCTGAACATCGCCAAGGTCAATGAGATCGCGGAGAAAATAGTGGAGCTGTGCAAAGAACCGAAAAGCTTTGAACAGATCCTGCAGAGCCTGTTTGACCAGTACAGCCTTGTCATGACTTTTGAACAGCATGCGCTGGTAGGCAGCACGGTCCGCTCTTACCTCTCCTGGCTCAAAGACCAGGGAAAACTTACGGCCGATTTTGAAAATAACATGCTGATGTGGAAGGCCGCGGCGTAAGGCGTGATGCCATGAGACAGATTTTTGTATGGCACAAAGCAGAAAATAGGAGTAAGATAGCATCTGGTACGTGTTTTAGTTCAGCCGGGCGGCTGCATTTCAGGCAATCCGGGCAGATTTCAAAAAGGAGATTATTATGGCAGACAGAATCGTATTGAACAACATTTCCTATCATGGCCAGGGCGCGATCAAGGAGATCGTTCCGGAGATCGAAAGAGGCGGATACAAGCACATCTTCGTTGCTTCTGATCCGGATCTTGTAAAATTCGGCGTTTCCAAGAAGGTCACTGATCTGTTCGACGAGGCAGGTATCCAGTATACACTTTACAGCGATATCAAACCGAACCCGACCATCGAGAATGTTCAGAACGGCGTAAAGGCATTCAGAGAGTGCGGTGCAGACGCAATCGTTGCCATCGGCGGCGGTTCCTCCATGGATACAGCAAAGGCTATCGGCGTCATCATCACCAACCCTGAGTTTGAAGATGTCCGTTCTCTGGAAGGCGTCGCACCGACCAAGAACCATGCTGTTCCCACGATCGCTGTTCCTACAACTGCCGGCACAGCTGCAGAGGTCACGATCAACTACGTCATCACAGATGTTGAGAAGCAGAGAAAGTTCGTCTGCGTCGACACAAACGATATCCCGGCCATCGCCGTGATCGATCCTGATATGATGTCCACAATGCCCAAGGGACTTACAGCTGCAACCGGTATGGATGCACTAACACACGCTATCGAGGGCTACACCACAAGAGCAGCATGGGAGCTGACCGATATGTTCCATCTCGAGGCGATCCGCCTGATCAGCCAGAACCTCCGCGGCGCTGTTGCCAATGAGGCAGATGGCCGCAAGGGCATGGCACTGGCTCAGTACATTGCAGGCATGGGCTTCTCCAATGTCGGACTTGGCATCGACCACGCAATGGCTCACACACTGTCTGCTCACTATGACACACCTCACGGCGTAGCATGCGCAATGTTCCTGCCGATCGTCCTGGAGTTCAACCGTGATTACTGCGGCGAGAGATACAGAGAGATCGCAAGAGCTATGGGCGTCGAGGGCGTCGACAATATGACAGCGGAAGAGTACAAGGATGCTGCTATCGCAGCAGTCAGACAGCTCTCCGAGGATGTCGGAATCCCGAAGAAGAACGAGAAGATCCGCGAAGAGGATCTGGAACAGCTCGCCAAGGATGCCCTGGCAGATGCCTGCTATCCCGGAAACCCGAGAGAGGCAACTCTGGAGCAGGTCATAGCTATGTTCCGCCAGCTGATGTAATACAACGCGAATATCGCGCAGCAGGTTGGCTGCGATTTCATAGTTTTAACATGTAAATAGCTGAATAAGGATCATCATCATTAACCTCGAAGGTTTCTGGTGATGATCTTTTTTTGCCCCCTTTTTCACCCTAAATGTGCCATGCTTGTGCCCGATGTGCTCTGGTTGTTCGCTGCTTGTGCCTATTGTGCCCTATCTTCCTCTGATTGTGCTCTGCTTGTGCCTATTGAGCCTTATTGCGCCCTTTCAGTTTGCCGCGGATAATTAGCTTTTCATGGAAGAAAATCTACAGCGCGTGTTCTATTGAGATAGTAGAGAATGTATAATGAAGGAAGACAGAGTAACTGGTTCTGTTTTCATAGCCGGTAAAGTGAGTTTGGCGATTCATCAAGGAGGTGCCATATGTTGATCCTGATGCCTTTATGTCTTATTTTTGCCGCATTAGTACTCCAAAATGAGGAGAAGAAACAGTACGTTCCTGCAGCTGTCTTTAAAGCGCTTGCATCTATATGTTTTGTCATCCTTGGATTTTTATGCGCTCATGGAGGCAGAACGTCAGTCCTTCTCTTAATTGGACTTATTTTTGGCGCTGTCGCAGACGTCTTGCTGAATCTGCGCAATGTTGTGACAGAGAAAGGCAGGCTCATTTTCCTTGTAGGGATCCTGGTGTTCCTGCTGGGACATATCATGTATCTGGCAGCAGTTTTGCCGCTTATCAGGCTGAAACTTGCCGCGGTCCTTGTGGGCGTTGTTTTTACGGCAGGACTTATGAAATGGATCTTTACGAAGATCACAGCCGAGAAAGCATTCAAGGCATTCGGCATCGTTTACGTCGGAGCCATCACTATCCTGAACGTCGTCGCTCTCTTTATTCTGATCGAGCATTTGACGCCCTTCGCGGCCTATTTCATGATCGGGGCATTCCTGTTCCTGGTCAGCGACATCATCCTGATCCTGAATACATTCGGAGAAGAGTCCAAACTAAAGCTCAGGGTAGTGAACCTCACCCTGTATTACATCGGGCAGCTGCTTATCGCGTACAGTCTGAGTGTACTGTGATGGGAATAGCGGGAAGGTTCTACTGAATTCCGGGGTGTCCCGAAACTATTTGCCCTGAGGCAGGCTGATGACACGGAAGGTTCTACTAAATTCCGGGGTGTCCCGAAACTATTTGCCCTGAGGCAGGCTGATGACACGGAAGGTTCTACTAATTTCGGGGGTTCCCCGAAACTATCTGCCCCGAGTCAGGCT
>JAFTFD010000228.1 GCA_017449745.1 Lachnospiraceae bacterium | reverse complement strand
CTATGGACATGAAGGCAGCAGATTCTGTTCCGGATATGGTTCAATGGACAGACACTGTCATAGCAGCTTTGGCAGATCTGCTTCGGGCAAACCGTGAGGCAGAAGATCCCGCGCAGACCATAAAACAATATATAGATTCTCATTATGCAGAGAGGATGGACCGCGAGAATATTGCGGAAGCGATCCATGTTTCACCAGGATATGCAGCCCGTCTGTTTAAAGAGAAATATAATATTTCGATGAATGATTATATTCAGCAGGTGAGGCTGGAGAAAGCGGCAGCACTTCTGAAAACTTCAAAGGAGTCGATCGGAGAGATCTCGCAGAAGTGCGGTTTTGAAAGCGCGGCTTATTTTACAGCATGTTTCCGAAAAGCGTACGGCGTAACGCCAAAGAAGTTCCGGGAATAATACACGATAAAAGCCGACTGTAACGATGTCCTGCTGCACTGCAGCAGCGAAACAGAGGATCGGAAATACATCTTCGCCGGATGTGTTTCCGATTTTTATATTTTTGTGTCGGATTTTATAAAGGGTTTTTGCAGGACTGCCGTTATACTCATAGCATCAGAAATAAACAAATCAGGGCAGTAAAATAATGCAGGCAGAATATGGATCTCCGCAGCATTATTTTACTGAACAGGAAACAAGGAAAAGGAGGATCCTTATGAAAAGAAGACTGACAGCATTGGCGCTGAGTGCTGCAATGGCGCTTTCTTTGGCAGCCTGCGGCAGTTCGGGAAACAGTACTTCAGCAGGGGCGCCTGCCCAGGAAACAGCAGTGCAGGAAGCACCGGCAGAAGAAAGTGCAGGAGCGCAAGAAAGCGAGGATGCGGACCCGGCTGCCAGAGAGGATGAGAAATGGACAGGAGAGATCTCCCATATTTCCATGACTTATCTGACATTCGGACAGACACCCGCTGATATGGATAAGGTAGTTGCAAAGATCAACGAGCTGACAATTCCGAAGATCGGAGTTGAGATCGAATTTGTCCCGCTGGGCATCTATGATTCTCTGGCACAGTATCCGCTTTGGATCAGTTCAGGTGAGAATGTCGATCTGATCAACATTGCATTCCAGGACATTTCCACTTATATCAATCAGGGCCTGATCATTCCCCTGAATGATATTGTGGCAAGCAGCGCACCGAATATCAGCAAAATGATGCAGGAATATCCGCTCGTGGACGGTTCTTACAAGGATGGGGAATTCTATGGTATTTCTCCAAGAGCCCAGACTTATGGAAGTGGCAGCAGCATCATGATCCCCAGGAGAGTGCTGGATTCTGTCGGTGTTGTTCCGGAAGAAGATCATATCTATTCCATGGAAGAACTCGGTGAGATTTTTGCTAAGGAGAAGGAAGCATTTCCTGATCAGTATATGATGGATCTTGTGACTTCCAGTATCACGGGTTCCAGATATGGCTTTTATAATTCAGGACTTGATGCCCTTGGCACGACAAACAGTTCCGGTCTTCTGATGGGCAAAAATAGTACGGAGGTCAAAAATCTGTACGCGACGGAAGAGTATGCAGCATATCTGAATACGATCCGAGACTGGTATCAGAAGGGTTATATCCACCCGGATGCGGCAACGACATCTCAGACAGGTACGGAGTGGCTGACAGGCGGCGTGGCACTTGGCAATTTCGTCGGCGGGGAGCCAAACCAGCTGTATGGTGCAGAGAACCTCTTCGGTGAGCCTTGCTATCAGCTGCAAACGGTTGAGCCATTTATGCCCGCGAAGGCTTCTTCCGGCGCATTCTGGTCTATACCGATTACATCCAAGGACCCCGAAGGCGCAATGCGCTTCCTGGATCTGATGTATGATGACACTGGCGAGCTCCTGAACCTGATTCTTTGGGGAATTGAAGGAGAACACTATGTCATGGTGGATCCGGCAGAGGACCTGATCGGATTCCCTGAGGGAATTGATTCCACGACCAGCGGATATTATGTCTCCTTTGGTTTTTATGGAAACCGTGCTAAAGAGTATATCTGGGATATGTCTTCCAGTCATGCACGCTGCCAGGCATATACAGACTGGGCAATGCAGAATAAGACGAAGGGATACGGCTTCTGCTATGATCCGTCCAATTATGCAGATCAGATCGCAGCGATCAACGCGGTAGAGGCGCAGTATTTGCCGGTGTTGGAGAGCGGCAGCGCGGATCCGGCAAAGATCCTTCCCGAATTTCTTCAGAAACTTGATGCGGCAGGAATCAATGAGGTTATCGCCGACAAGCAGGCACAGTTCGATGAGTGGCTTGCACAGCAGTGATTAAACGGGGCGGTCAGCCCCGTATTTCAATCAAAAAGCTGTCAATGTAATGGTCAAAAGGCGCATGAAGGTGAATCCGCGCATTTGTCACAAAACAAGGAGAGAGTACATGAACAAGAGCAGGAAGCTGAGGCGCTATCTACCTCTTTATCTCATGGCGCTGCCGTGTCTCATCTATATTTTCTGTAATAATTATCTGCCGATGTTCGGTATTATTATTGCATTCAAGAAACTGAATTTTGCAAAAGGAATTTTCGGCAGTCCATGGAACGGATTCAATAATTTCAAGTTTCTGTTTACCACGCAGGACGCCTGGGTGATCACCAGAAATACGGTATTGTACAACGTAGTATTCATTATCGTCGGCATGATATGCTCTATCACAGTGGCGATCCTGCTGAACGAGATCCGCAGCAAGACAGCAGGTAAGTTCTACCAGAGTGCGATCCTGATCCCTCATCTGATGAGCTGGGTCATCGTTTCCTATATCGCATATGCATTGCTGTCCAACGAGACAGGACTTATCAATAATTCCATTTTGAAGTCCATGGGGAAAGAAGTCGTCAACTGGTATGGAGAGAAACGGTACTGGCCATTTATCCTGGTTTTCGTCAACCAGTGGAAAGGAATCGGCTTTTCCACTATTGTTTATCTCTCCTCCATCGTCGGGATCAGTCAGGACTACTACGAAGCCGCGAGAATCGACGGAGCGACAAAGTGGCAGCAGATCCGCTATATAACTCTGCCCCTGATCAAGCCTACGGTTATTACACTCCTGATTCTGAGTCTCGGCCGCATTTTCAATTCGGATTTCGGTCTTTTCTATCAGCTTCCCCGAAATTCAGGAATTCTTTACGACGTGACAAATACGATCGATGTATACGTCTATAATGCACTGATGAATAATAATGACTTTGCCAAATCTTCAGCTGCCAGTGTCTATCAGGCTGTTGTAGGATTTGTGCTGGTGCTGACCACAAACGGTATTATACGCAAAGTAGATCGCGAGAATGCGCTGTTTTAAATGGAATATGGACCTGTTCAGAATATATGGAGAGGAAGAGGACCAGACATTTACAACCAGGATCGGACATGCCGCATTTCGGAAAACCGCCGGCGGGCGCAACAGGAAGTACAAGAGGTGACAGGTTATGAAAAATCAGGACAGAGGATTCCGTATCGGGGCACACATTGTATTGATGCTTTTGTCATTACTGGCAATACTGCCGTTTCTGCTGCTGATCATCGGATCTTTTACGGATAACGCATGGGCGATTGCAAATGGATATTCCTTTTTCCCGAAAGAGTGGAGCCTGAAGGCATACCAGTATATCGGGCAGCAGTGGTCTACGATCGGGAGAGCGTATCTGGTGACGATTTTTGTCACCGTATTCGGAACAGCGCTTGGACTTCTGATCACCAGCATGCTCGGATACGCGCTTTCCAGGCCGGAACTCCCGGGAAGGGGAATTATCCTTGTTTTTGTTGTTATCACGATGCTGTTTAACGGAGGTATTGTCGCCAGCTATTTTATCTGGACACAGGTTTTCCATATTAAAAACACGATCTGGGCGCTGATCTTTCCGAATCTGCTGGCAAACGCTTTCAATATTATTCTTCTGAAGAATTATTTTGAGAACGATATTCCAAGAGCACTGCTGGAATCGGCATTTCTGGACGGAGCAAGCGAGCTGAAAACATTTACATCCATTGTGCTTCCGCTGAGCCTGCCGATCCTTGCCACCGTGGGTCTTATGTCTGCACTCGCTTATTGGAATGACTGGACAAACGGTCTGTACTATCTGTCCGAGCGCGGAGGATCCCAGTATTACAGCGTACAGAATATCCTTAACAGCATGAACAATAACATTCAGTTTCTTGCCAATAATGCCACGGAACTGGCAAAAGCCGGCATGAGCGGCGCGGATCTTCCGTCCACTACGGTACGTATGGCAATCGCCGTCGTAGGTATCATTCCGATTCTGGCGGCTTATCCGTTCTTCCAGAAATATTTTGTAAAAGGTATTACAATTGGCGCGGTGAAAGGATGATTAAATATGTTAGAACAGTTGAAGCAGTTATGCAGCCATGAGACTGAAGAACATTATATAGCACCCTTTTTCAGCCTACATCCGGGGGATTCGAAATACGGGCTTTCAGAGAGATTAAGAGAACTCCGCGACATCGGCATATATAGAATTACGGTGGAATACGGTGCGGGCGGAACCATGCAGCTATGCCGTTTTGACGAGGATTTTTACGCGGCAGCCGATCAGCTGGTGGAGGCGTGCAAGGAGCTTGGCATGCAGTTCCGGCTGCAGGATGCAGCACCTTTCCCGACAGGAGCAGCAAACGGTGCACTTGCCGAAGAACAGTATGCGCATCTGAATAAGGTGTTCATTGACGAGAGGCACGTCGACGTATGCGGTCCTTATCAGGGCGCGGTCATTCGCGTCAGTAATCTTATGCATGCTGTTAATTCAGAAATGATGCGGGACATGAGTAATATGTCCCGCATGGATGTCTCTGACAGGACGCAGCTGGCGGTCGTGGCTTACCGGACATTGGAAGACGGAATCCTGGAGGACGGAACAGGAGTCTTCCTGGATGAATATGTAGAAGATGGATATCTGCACTGGAATATACCGGAGGGGTATTGGAGAATTTTTGTAATCTTTACAACAGGAAAATCATCAGGCAGGAGAAATTATATGAATCTCCTTTCGGCAGAATCTGTCCGGCTGCAGATCGAGAAGGTTCATACCCTGATTTATGACCATCTCAGAGATGAGCTGGGGAAAACATGGATCGGCTTTTTCTATGATGAACCTGAAATCGGAAACAGCGGGACAGGTGCGGCATATGATTTCCATATGCTTCCCGGCCGCCGCCAGAATAACGGTTCAGACTGCGAAGTCCTGCCATGGAGTCCGGAGATGCCGCAGGAGATGGAGGTAAGGGATGACAAGTGGAAACTGCACATCCCTTATTTATGGTATGACGGACAAAGAGAGCATGCCGGTATGCGCTATTATTATATGGACGCCGTGACATGTCTTGTCAGAGATAACTATAACGGGCAGGTGTATCCATGGTGTGCAGAAAGGCATATACCTTATATGGGACATGTACTGGAAGATGAAGGATCTCATACCAGACTGGGCTGCGGAAACGGACATTTTTTCCGCAGCGAATATTATCAGGACAGAGCGGGTGTAGATCTGATCAGCGCACAGGTAATGCCCGGAAGTGACAGGCGCTGCTCCTGGTATGGAGCCATCAACGGGGACGGTGAGTTTTTCCATTACGGACTGGCGAAGCTTGCCTCCTCCGCAGCAAGGATCAGCCCAGTGCAAAAAGGCGCGAGCCTCTGTGAGGTTTTTGCCGTCTACGGACATATGCTGGGACCTAAAATGAGCAAATTCCTGCTGGATCATCTTTTCGTGAACGGAATCAATGATGTGATCTACGCAGGTTTTAACAGGTTTGGTATTCCAAAAGCTTTTTACAAGGGGATGGACAGTTACTGTGAAAAGATGTGCTTTCTCCTGAATCACACGGATTCTGTCATAAAGACAGCTGTCCTGTATCATGCGGACGCAGAATGGAGCGGCGGTTATGCGCAGCCTTTTCAGAAAGCGGCAGGAGAGCTGGCAAGACATCAGGTCAGCTATGATGTGATCCCTTCCGATGTTTTCCGCTGGCCTTCATTGTACGACACGGACATTTCAGACGGACTTGCTGTCAATGGAAACCGGTATGATGCGCTGGTGATCCCTGGGTGTGATTGGATCGATCGATCCGTTTATTCTTTTGTAAAAAAGTCTGTGGAAACAGGATTTCCGGTTATTTTTACGGACCGTTCACCTGTGGGAATTTGCGGTTCCCTGGAGGCAGTGGACACGCATTGTATGAAGGTCGTTCCGCTTTTGGAAATTGTCCCGGCACTGGCAGAAAGCATCAGGCCTGATCTGATCTGCGAGGGGGAGCATCCCTGGATCCGCTATGCGCATATAAAGGATGAAGAAGGAGAATATTTCCTGATCCATAATGAGGCACCGAAGGCATCGGATGATATTAAATTGAAATTGGATGCCTACAGAATCCATGTTATGATAAAAGATAAAATGGCAGGGGATGATATGCCTGCGCCCGGGCAGAGTCCGGCAGTGTTGAGGATCGATCCTGTTACAGGAAAGAAAACGGCAGTTTCAGGCTGTATCACGGGAGACGGGTATCTGCGGCTGACTATGCACCTGGAACAGTATGAAATGGGAATCATCTATATTGGCAATATTTCCGATGATGATACAACAATATCTGATGCCGCGGATCTGCCAGTATGGAAAGAGGACAGAATTTCTGCCTGGGAAATCAGCGCTCCTGGTGCGGAGGGTCCTGCACCGTGGTCAAGGCTGGATTTCAGCGGAGAGATATGTTATAGAAGCGTACTCGTGATCCGGCCAGGGGAAAATGTGCCTTCCGTGCTGGATCTTGGCGAAGTTTATGAGAGCTGTGAAGTGCTGATCGGAGATGTCTCAGCCGGCTGCAGAATCGCTCCTCCGTATCGTTTTGATGTATCAGAACTTCTGCATGAAGGAAATAACGCAGTCTGTGTGCATGTATGGAATAATCCGGTGAATCACAGTGACAGTATGTCATTTATGGGATTAGACCCGGACAGCATGTCGGCGGCTCCGTTTATGATCATGGAACCATCGGGGCTGTTTGGACCGGTAAAGTGGCTGGGCTGATCTGATCCTGTGGATGGCAGGAAACAATAGCTGCAGGGTATCTGCGCGCAAAGTGCTGAGGCATTACTGAAAGAGTGCCCGGCACAATGTATTCAGGAGGGTCATATGGCAGTAGAAGACGGAAAAATGATGGAATTTACACAGGAAATGTTTGAGGCTCTGGTCAAGAGCAGACGTGAGACATTTGCCAGAATGATGGAAGATGTCAAAGGCATGGATTATGAGATCGTGGATCTGCGCGAAGAGGCTGGATTTACGGCACGCCTTGCGGTTAAGAAGGCACATGAGGGCGCTCCGAGGGGGATGTTCATTGTGTGCGCAGGCGGCGGCTTTATGTTCAAGTCCTGGAATGAGGCACTTCCGGTGGCGGAATATTTTTATGAAAAAGGAATCAACGTCTCGATCCTGGACTATCATGTGAAGGCAGAAGGCATGATCGGGATCGATCATGAGACGGCCGCCATGGCAGGCGAGGATGGCCTGCAGGCGATCCGGTATCTGCGCGCCAACGCGGACAGATACGGCATCCTTGCGGATCATATCGCGATCGGCGGCTTTTCAGCCGGCGGCATGCTGACAGGGTATGCTGCGACACAGTATGACAGCGGCGATCCGGAGGCGGAGGACCCGCTCCTTCGCGTCTCATCAAGACCGGATGCGGCGCTGATACTGTACGGAGCATTTTCCTCCACATCCTCTATTCCGAACGGCCCCGGCGGCATGACGAGAGAGCAGATTGCGGAGGCGAGCCGCCTCGATCCCGCCCGCAACATCACATGGGACTGCCCTCCGATGTTCATTTTCCAGACCCACGGAGATGATCCCCGGATCGGCCTTATGTTCTGCATGGAGCTCGCCATGCACGGCGTGCCTTATGAGATCCACACCTTCGAGAACGGACCGCACGGTGGCGGCCTTTATAACGGAAAAGATGAGACACCCGATGAGCCGCACACATCCATGTGGGCGGATATCGCAGCCGACTGGCTGATCCACAGAGGATTCTGAGGAAATGCAGACAGAGGGCTCTGAAGAAATACAGACAAAGGGTTTTGAAAAACAATACAGATATTGAAACAGACAGGGGAGAAATGGAAATCATCTCCCCTGTCCGTTTTTTCGGAATTCAGTAGGCGTCATCCCATACTGTTTCCGGAGTCAGAGGGACGCATCCGCTGGCTCATTTTTAGTTCGTAAAAGAGGGCTGTCTGCTGTACAATTAAGGAAGGATAATTATAGCAGGCTGCTCAGGAACGCACGGAGGGACCATATGATCAAATGGCTGAAAGATGCAGTATTTTATGAAATTTATCCGCAGTCCTTCAAGGACAGCAACGGAGACGGAATCGGTGATTTCCAGGGGATCATTGACAGCCTGGACTACATTAAGGGCCTTGGCTGCAATGCGCTGTGGATCAACCCCTGTTTTGATTCGCCCTTTAAGGATGCGGGATATGATGTCCGGGATTACTATAAGGCGGCGGAGAGGTACGGGACGAACGAGGATCTGTACCGGCTGTTTGAGACCGCGCATGAGAAAGGAATACACGTGCTGCTGGATCTGGTGCCCGGCCATACTTCGGAAGAGCATGAGTGGTTTAAAAGGAGCGGAAAGGCAGAGCCGAATGAAATGTCCGGCAGGTATATCTGGACGGATTTCTGGATCCGCGGTATGCAGGGACATCCTTATATCGGCGGGGAGTGCGAGCGCAACGGGACCTACATGCTGAATTTCTTCAAATGCCAGCCGGCGCTCAACTACGGGTTCCTGGATCCGAAAGAAAACTGGCAGAAAGGAATGGAGGATCCGGACTGCCTGGCGACCCGGGAGGCCATGAAGGATGTCATTCTCTTCTGGCTCGGGCATGGGTGCGATGGTTTTCGTGTGGATATGGCCGCCTCTCTTGTGAAGGACGATGACGACAACAAGTCCGGGACCTGCGCAGTCTGGAGAGATATTTTCAAGGACGTTCGGGAAAAATATCCGGAAGCCGCTTTTGTCGCGGAGTGGAGTGATCCCCCGCGGGCGATCGCAGGTGCCGGATTTGACATGGACTTCTTCCTGGATCATCCCGGCAACGGATACAATTCCCTGATGAGGGACTATGAGAGGGGAGAAGCGGATCACAGCTATTTCAAAGCAGGTGCCGGCGGAGACATAAACAGATTCCTGTCCCAGTACCAGGACTGGTATGAGAAGACGAAAGGCAAAGGATATATCAGCCTTCTTACCTGCAACCACGATACGCCGCGCACCAGCTATACGCTGACAGACAGAGAGCGGATGCTGGCATTTGCGTTTTTATTCACCATGCCCGGAGTTCCGTTCCTCTACTATGGAGACGAGATCGGGATGCGTTATCTGGCGGACCTGCCGACGAAAGAGGGCGGCTACACCAGAACGGGCACCAGGACACCGATGCAGTGGGATGGCAGCAGGAACCTCGGCTTTTCAGATACGGAGGATCCGGGACGCCTCTACCTGCCGGTCGATGAAGCGGAAAATGCGCCTACTGTGCAGGCACAGGAGGAGGACCCGACTTCCCTTCTGAATACTGTCAGTAGGATACTGCAGGTGCGCCATGAATATGAGGACCTGCAGGCGGACGCAGAGTTTGACGTCCTTTACGCCAAAGGCAGTGATATGCTGGTCTATCGCAGGGGGAGCCTTCTCCTTGCGGTCAATCCTTCCGCCAGGGAAGCGGTCTACAGGGCAGGCTCTGAGGTCGGTGAAAAAACCGGTGGAACAGGCAGCGTAGAAGAACCTGCAAAGAAAGCAGTCTTTGCGATCGGCGAGGCGAAAGCAGAAGGCGGCAGCCTCATACTCGGCCCTCAGTCATTTGCGATCTTTGCCTGAAATGATTTCCGGTAATCCGTCGGAGTCATTCCGTATTGTTTGCGGAATACTTTTACAAAATAATTCTAGTCAGGGAATCCGACAGCGGAACAGACCTCCTGGATCGGGGAATCCGATGCCGAAAGGAGTAAAGCCGCCTGTCGGATCCTTTCTTTTGTAAGGAGGGCTGTGAAGGTAGCGCCCGTTTCAGCCTTTAGCCTCCTCGAAAGTGTACTCTCGGAAACGTCGAGCACCTCTGCGGCAAATCCGATGCTGAGCGGCTCCGCATAACCGGTGCGGATCAGGTGGAGGGTTTTCTGGATCATAGGGGAGCAGCCGCTGTCCTTCATGCGGTTAATTTCCAGGCAGTATTCTTCGACCATCTGTTCATAGAGCAGCACGGTCTTGTGGTGATCGCCTCCGGTGAGGCGCATCTTCTGTCCGAACTCCAGAGAAATCGTATCGACGATCACGGCAGGCAGCCCTGACTGTCTTGCGGCGACGCGGATCAGGGTGCGCATGATCGCCATGGCGGAGTCCATGGACCAGAGGTCTACGGCCATACCGTGCTGCGGGCGGCTCTGGCGAAGGATCTGCCTGAGCTCGCTGATGGCGGCGTCCTTGTTTCCGGCCGCGATCTGCGCCATGAATTTTTCTTCCATCTCATAGCGGCAGGCGATCTTCTCAAAAGAGTCAGCCTGCCATTTTTGCTGCTCGGATAATTGAATGCCGGTTCGGGGAGCAGCCTGCGGCGCGGCAGCGGTCACTTTTTCTAAGGCAAAACTGCCGGAAGGAAAGCCTGCGTTTTCCAGCATACAGTAGACAGCCCGCAGAAAAGACTCCGGGTCGCAGACACTCAGATCGCACCAGTACAGCTTGAACTGCAGGAACATCGACTCACTGTAGGAAAGAGCGCGGGAGAGAAGACGCTGCCCCTTTTTTTCCTGAAAAGGCTCCGGGACAAAAGGACCGAACAGAAGCGCTGACGACGATGCGAGGACAAGGACCGAAACCGTGCCGAGCGGATCCTCGAGCAGCAGGATCCGCTGATCAGGGCTGCTCTCCAGCAGCGATGTCAGCCGATCCTCGGAATACAGGCTCTGATAATCCTTAAGGAGAACGGCGCGGCTGCAGAAGGGACCGAGCGGGAAATCCGCCCTGGGGTCGATAAGGACCGGCAGCTGGAAATACAAAGACAGCAGCTGTGCGCCATCCTGAAGCTTCTCATAATTACCAGTGGAATTCATGCCGGGCTCCTTTCTTATAGCAACGGAATTCAAGCGGCCTTCTTGTCTGATGTCTTCCTGAATATTTCTAATATTGCAAATTATATTCTAACACTCTGCAGGCGGATAAGATAGACTTACTATCATAGAACGGAAATTGAGAACATGCGGTTCACATAAAACGCATCCGGGATCACAGTCAGGGCCGACCGGCTCGATTTTACAGGAGGAGACTAAAATGCAGGAAGCTTGGAGCAAGGAGACCTTTCAGAAGCTGCAGACAAAATTATCGGCGGAGGCCGACCGGGTAAAAAGCAGCATCCCGTTTATACCGATGCAGGGACATTACCGTGACCTGATGATGCCGGGAGGACTGCACTGGTGGTGCAACGGCTTCTGGCCAGGAATGCTGTGGCAGATGTACAGCGCGACCGGAGAGGAAAAATACCGCCGCTTTGCGGAGGAAGTCGACGCGCGTTTGGCTCCCCTCCTGGAAGAGCCGGAGAAGATGGATCACGACGTGGGATTTTTGTTTATTCTCTCCTCCCTTGCGGAGTATAAAGCGACGGGAAACGAGACGGCAAAAGAGAGAGCGGTAAGAGCAGCGGACATCCTCGCCGGAAGGTTTAATGAAAAGGGCGATTACATTGAGGCATGGAATCCGGGAACGATCCCGGGGACGGACACGACCGGCATGATGATCGCGGACTGCATGATGAACCTCTCCCTCCTCTACAACGTCTCGGAGATCACAGGGGATGCACATTACGCAGAGATCGCAACAAGACATGCGGACACTGCACTGCGTGTTCTGGCAAGGCAGGACGGCAGCGCAGCGCATATTGGCCGCATGGATCCTGAGACCGGAGAGTTTAAGGAGTATCCGGCAGGGCAGGGATATGATCCGGAGAGTTCCTGGAGCCGCGGGCAGAGCTGGATCCTCTATGGATTCACCAATGCGTATCTGCACACAGGCAGGAAGGAATATCTGGAGGCAGCGAAGCGGACAGCCAACTACTGTATCGCCGCGGTCGCTGCGTTTGACTGGCTGCCGGTCGTCGATTTCAGGGCGCCTCAGGACGGCCGCTATGATTCCACCGCTGGAATGGCCATCGCGAGCGGACTCCTTGAGCTGGCCGGAGCCGTGGAAGGAGCAGGGGATCTCGGCCAATATGACAAAGACGTGTATGAAAGAGCGGCCTTAAAGATCCTGATGGCCTGCGATGAAAAATTTGACCGCTGGGATCCGGAGACAGACGGCATCGTTTCCGGCGGATCCCTTCGCTATCACGATGACAGAATGGCGGGGGCATCCATCATCTATGGTGATTATTATCTGACCGAAGCAGTCCTGAAACTGAATGGAAAATACCTGTCCGTGTGGTGATGGCAAAGGAGCAAATATGAAATTATCAGTAATCAACAAAAAGGGCGGTACTGTTCGTGAGCTGGCATCTGCAGAGGGAAAAGGGCGGGTCCACCTGGTCTATGAGCCGGTATACAAAAAGGGAGACAGGATCCGCATCAAGACGGATGCCCCGGGAAACTATGAGATGCGTCTTGAGGATACACTGATGCCGGCCATCCTCTACATGAACGGCACGGAGGCAGAGTTTGAGATCCCGTTCGGCCAGATGCGCGCGGGCTTCTCTCCGAGATCCTTTACAGGAAAGCGCCATTTTATAGAGGTCAGGGAGGTTCTTAAAAGTGCGCCCGCAGAAAATCAAGGCGCGACAGGACAGGAGCATACGTGCAGGAATCTAGCTTTTAATCCGTATGACGGTGCAGAGAATACAGGGCTATTTCCGCACATGAGTACCAATGTGACCTATCCCGACACGTTCAGAAACCGCATTATCCCAGACAGGGGACTTTTTGCTGCGCGCAACGTCATCGACGGAGTGCTGGCAAATGAATCCCACAGACTCTATCCCCACCAGAGCTGGGGCATCAACCGCGACCCGAACGCATACCTGACCTGCGAGTTCGGAAGACCGGTCGATGTTGAGAGCGTCAGGCTGGCGATCAGGGGAGAGTTTCCTCACGATAATTACTGGGTCAGGGGAACGCTTGTGTTTTCCGATGGCAGCAGGGAAGAAATCGCGATAAAGAAGACGCTGGACCTGCAGGAATTCCCCATCCGGAAGACAGGGATCACTTCGGTCACTTTATGCGAGCTGATCCCCTCAGAGGAGCCATCGCTTTTCCCGGCCCTCTCCCTTCTGGAAGTGTATGGCAGAGATCCTAATTGACAAGGCAGAAAGTTATGAGAAAATCACCCCGGTGTTTCCGGGAGAAAGGAAGAACCGGTCAGGACATAGCGTGACAGATCGTGACAGACAGATCACGACAAAACGTAACAGATCTTGACAGACCGTGACCGGAGCGCGCAGAGACTATGGAACAGACACAGTTTGACAGATGGAGAAAATGCTGGGAGAGCTACCTTCTGGGAGAACAGATGGATGAGAACGGCCCTTACACCGCCAGGATCCTGGCGTCCATCGACAGGATGGCTTCCCTGGATCTCGATTTTAAAGGTTATGAAGATGACAGCGAGTGCACCGTGGCCTCCCCGGTGTTTGGGCTCAGGGCCCGCGCTCTGGCTTACCGCACGAAGGGCAGCAGATACTACCGGGATCCCGCTGTGCTGCGGCAGGTCATGGAAGAACTGGAAAAACTCCATCATGATTTTTATAACACGGAAAATGCGCCGGATATAATAGAGAACTGGTGGGCATTTGAGATAGGCCTGCCTCTTCGCATCCTGGATATCCTGATCCTGCTGTATGATGAGATCGAGGACCGCGATGCGCAGGTCCGCAAATATACGGACGTCATCCTTCATTTCAGGGATGCTTATAAGGCTTCTTCCAGGGGGAGGGAAGAGAATGGGGCAAACCTGATGTGGAAATGTCATATCCTTCTGCTGACCGGTATCCTCCGGCATGAGACGGAGTGGATCGAGTGGGCAAATGCGAAGATCCCTGGAATGCTGCAGTATTCTCACGCTATAGAAGTGCCCAGGATGGGAAAAATGCTCGATGACGGATTTTATGAAGACGGTTCCTTCATCCAGCATTATATGTTCTCTTACACAGGCGGCTACGGAAAGCACTTCCTTTCCATCCTGTCCGGACTGATGTTCGCGTTCCGCGGTGAGGAGTGCCTTCAGATCCCGGAGGAAAATGTCAGGTTTCTTGGCAAGGCAGTCAGGGAGTCTTACCTGCCGCTTCTCTACCAGGGGCGCATGATGGACGTCTGCCGCGGAAGAGAGCCGAGCCGCTACTGGTGCGAGGACCGGAATGCCGGCGCCATCGTATTAAGAGCACTGCTGTATCTGTCGGCAGCGCTTCCTGAAAAAGAGGGAGAGGAGCTGACGGCAGCCCTAAAGGAGCAGCTCTCAAGACCGCAGACGATCGACTGCCTGCTGTATGATTTCCATCCATCAGCGGAGTATTTTGTCACTCCGTCCCTGGCAGAGCGCCTCAAGGCGATGGATGAGAGTAAGGTGGAGGCGGCAGCTCCGCTGGCCGGTCACTTTAACTTTGGCGTCATGTGCAAGCCTGTCCACAGGACATCCCGATATGCCTTTGCTGTTTCCATGTACAGCAGGCAGATCGCCTGCTATGAGAAACTCATGAAGGAGAGCACCAAATTCTGGCATGTCTCAGACGGCGCAACGTATCTGTATACGGGCGCGGGAAATACCTACAGCGGCAATTACTATGCGGCAGCCGATATGCAACGCCTGGCGGGAACGACCGTAGAGCGCAGTCCCAGGCGCGCGGAAGATCCCTATTACAACTGGTATATGCCGGAGGCAAGAAATACCTGTGCATTTGCCGGCGGAACGACGCTCAGCAATGCCGGGATCGCCGGCATGCAGTATATGGGACAGGGAAACGGAAAAGAGAGGACCCTGAAGGTACAGAAATCCTGGTTCATGTTCGAGAAAGAGATCGTCTGCCTCGGCAGCGGGATCAGTTCCACGACCGATAACCCGGTGGAAACGATCATCTCCAGCGACAGATTGCTTGACAAGGACCTCAGATTCAGAGTCCTGGCAGGCACAGATGGAAAAGAATTGCCGGTCGAATTGAACGGCACGGAAATAGTTCTTCACACAGACAGGATCTATATTTCCCAGGTCCCGCAGGAAAACGCTGAGGATCCGCAGGCACTTTCCGGCCTCTCGGAAGGATGCGGTTATTATTTCCCGGGCGGCGCAGAAATTCACATTCTTGCGGAGCATCGCAGGGGAACCTGGAACAGCGTAGAAATCAATCCGGACCACGTGAGCGAAAACGACTACCTGACCATGTGGATCGCGCATGGAAGCCATCCGGAGAACGCGGATTATTCTTATGTGATCCTGCCGGCCTGCACGGAGCAGGAATGGATGGAAAGAACTTGTTCTCCCGCTGTCAAAATTGAAGAAAACTCCGTAAACGCGCATGCAGTGCGCCACCTTGAGGAAAAGCTGCTCGGTATCAATTTCTGGCAGGATGCGCCTTACACCTGCCAGAAAGTGACTTCTGAAATGCAGGCCAGCTTCCTGGCTAGAGAAAATGGGCAGGGAAATTTTACAGAAGTGTCTGCAGCTGACCCCACACAGCAGGAGCGTGTCCTGGAATATACCGGCGGAGAAATAAGACCTGCTCGGTGATCAGGAATTCACACGCAAAAATACAATAAGATCTTCAGATCCTCTTTTTCATCCACTGCATGAGATCCTCAAAAACGACTTCCTTATCGGGCTCGTTGAGGATCTCATGCAGATCGTTTTCATAGAGTTTCATGGAAAGGTTTTTGATCCCTTCGGAAACTCTATGATCCTTGCATCTAAATTGAATTCTGCTCAAAAGCTTCCTGTTCAAAAGCTTCCTGTCCTGAATGGATACCTTATTTCTCCGAATACCTGTATTTTCTCGGGGAACATCCGGCCAGGCGGCTGAACACGGTGATGAAATAATTGTAGTCGTGAAAGCCGCATTTCTCCGCGATCAGGGCGATCGGCATCTCCGTGTCTTCCCGCAGAAGGCGCTTTGCATGTTCAATGCGGAGTTTCCGGATATACTCCGCGATCCCGCATCCGTAATTCTGCTTTGCAAAAGCGTACAGGGAAGTTTTCCCTACGCCGAAACGCTCACACAAAAAAGTGACGTCCAGGTCCTCGGCAAAATGGCCGGTGATGTATTCGTCGATCTGTGCCATCGTCTCCTGCTGGCGCAGCGTGATCATGCGGTCCATGCACAGGTAGGACGCGACGGCCTGCAGGATATGCGATGCGGACAAAATATAAGTTTTTTCTACTATAGAAAGCCCTTCTACGTATTTTTCAAGTTTATCATTATCAAGGCCATATCTGCTGCAGGCTTTGATGACCTGTGCCTGCCCCTCTTTTTTGTCCGGATACGAAAACAGATGGCCGAACAGAAGATACGCGACCGGAATGCTGCCCAGAAAGACCGGAGCGACCGCTTCCGTGAGGCCTGCGTGACAGCGGTAAACGTAAGGCGCATGTTTGACAGAAGCCGTACGGCACGCGTCCCTGTCGCACTGATGGCATGCTTTTTCCGCCTCCTCATTCTGCCGGATGAAGCGGCATACATCGGGGAGTTTTTCCGGGTAGGAGATCAGCTCATGAAAGGAGTCGTCAAAGATCGTGATGCGGATCCCCGTCATCTGATAATAATCTTTCAGGAGACCTTCCAGTTTTTCATAGTCAAATGTCGAGAGCATTCAGCAGTACCTCATAGCAGTGAATGACTGTATATCAACGATTATAGCAGTAATTGCGGAAATGTATATTCTGATCTGCGAACAAATTCAAAGTTTTTCGGACAGAAGTCTATATAAATCGGGCCGCCGTTTTTTTAGAATGAATATGATGCTAAGGTCAAAAGGCAGAAAAGTATGCCGTGCTCTGCAGCGAAGCAATCCGGCATCATTTCACCTTTTGACCCCAATATCATATTTATACATGAGGCAGTATTACAGGAGGTAATTATAAATGGGAAAGAAGATGACATTTGCACTGGCATTCTGCAACAGAGGCTTTATGCCCGGCGAGCTGATTTACAGCGCAAGGGAAGATATGATCAAGGCAGTCACAGATGCCGGTTATGATTATATTGCCATGGATGCTGAACTGACCAGATACGGCGGAATCGAGACAAGAGATGAGGGCCTGCTGTATGCGAAGTGGCTCAAAGAACACGAGGGACAGTATGACGGCGTCATTTTCTCCATGCCCATTTTCGCGGATGAGAACGGCGCGATCACAGCCCTCAGGGATGCGGGTGTCCCGATCCTGATGCAGGCTTATCCGGACGAGCTCGACAAGATGGACTTCAAGCACAGAAGAGACGCTTTCTGCGGCAAGTTCTCCGTCACGGACGTGTTCACACAGTACGGCGTTCCCTTCACTGTCCTGAAGCCCCATGTCGTTCATCCTCTTTCTCCTGCCTTTGCGCAGAACCTGAAGGATTTCGCAGCGATCTGCCGCGTCGTAAACGGCATGAAGCGCTTTAACGTCGGCTGCATCGGCGCCAGAACGACCGCTTTCAAGACAGTCCGCTTTGATGAGCTCACACTCGAAAAATACGGGATCACCGTCGAGTCCTTTGACCTGTCTGAGCTTGTTTACAAGGTTAACAAGATGGCAGATGACGACGCAAAGGTTACGGCAAAGGTCGAGCGCCTTGAGAGCTACACGGATTTCTCCAGGGTCCCGGAGCGCAACAAGCTGACACTGGCAAAGATCTCCTGCGTCATCGACGAATATATCGAGGAGTATCATCTGGATGCGCTTACTCTTCGCTGCTGGAATGAGATGGAGACGATCCTGAGGGTATGTCCCTGCGTCCTGCTCTCCGAGCTGAACGACCGCGGCATTCCCGCTTCCTGCGAGATCGATATGTGCTCCGCCCTGACCATGCGCGCGATGGCGCTCGCCAGCGAACAGCCTACAGCAGTACTTGACTGGAACAACAATTACGGCGATGATGAGAACAAGGTCATTCTGTTCCACTGCGGACCGGTCGCCCAGTCTCTTATGACAGAGAAGGGAACCGTCACAGAGCACAAGATGTTTGCAAAGGGTGATCCCGGATCAGGCTGGGGCACCAACGAGGGACGGATCCGCCCGTTCAAGACCACGATCTCCAACTGCCAGACCAAGGACGGCAAGATCATCGTCTACGCCAGCGAGGCGGAATTTACGGACGATCCGATCGACGCTTCCTATTTCGGCTGCGCAGGCGTCTGCGAGATCAAGGATATGCAGGACAAGATGATCCGCCTGGCAAGAGGCGGCTTCAAGCATCACACATCCGTCGGCGTCGGCCATATGAAGGATGTGCTGAAAGAGGCGTTTACGACGTATCTGCATTATGACTGGGCAGAGATCGACTAAATTCACAGTTTGGTATTTGTAACGTTGACAGAGTTCCCGGTGAGACATACCGTACCGGTTTCCGGCAAAGGTTATGGCCGGGAATTCTATTGATTTTTGAGTTCACTCCCTGAGGAGACATTCATATGAAAATAGCGGGACTTGATATCGGTACGACCGGCTGCAAATGCACTGTTTTTGATGAGGACGGCCGGTATCTGGACAAGGCGTACAGAGATTATCCCGTCAGAAGAGCGGTAGGCGGCCACGAGGTGGACGTCTCGACGATCATGGACGGCGTCTATGACGTGATCGCTGAAATGGCGGAAAAATACCCGGATATCGCATCGATCGGCGTGACGAGCTTCGGAGAGACTTTTGTCATGACCGACGCGGAAGGGAAACCGCTGCATACATCCATGCTTTACACAGATCCCAGAGGAGCCGGGGAGTGCGCGGAGCTCATCGGGAAACTCGGAGAGAGGACGATCGCGCAGATCTCCGGACTCCGCCCGCACGAGATGTACAGCATCGCCAAGATCATGTGGATCCGGAATGAACAGCCTGAAGTTTATGAGGCGGCAAAACATATATTCCTGATGGAAGATTATGTTATTTTCCATCTGACAGGAAAATGTGTGATCGACTACTCACTGGCGACCAGGACGATGGCCTTCGACATCCGGAAACTTTGCTGGAGCAAGGAGATCCTGGAGGCAGCCGGTGTGGATGAAGCACTTATGTCGGAACTGGTCCCGACCGGCACGATCGCCGGGGAGATCACGGAGAAAGCGGCGTGCAGGACAGGACTGGCAGCAGGCACGAAGATCGTGGCCGTTGCCCACGACCAGGTGGCAGCCTGCGCGGGAGCAGGTGCTTTTGATCCGTCTATCGCGGTGGACGGTGCCGGAACGGTGGAGTGCCTGACCCCGATCTATCAGGGGATCCCCGATATTGACGTCATGAGTCAGGGATATTTTTCCGTAGTTCCTTATGTCGTGCCTGGCCAGTATGTGGCCTATGCTTTTTCTTATACCGGCGGCGCGCTGATCCAGTGGTGCACGCAGACCCTGATGGGCAAAGAAGCAGAGCTTGCGGCAGCCAGGGGGATCTCGGTGAACGAATACCTGGAGCAGGAATACGCCGCTGAGCACGGCGAAGAGCCGTCAGGAATGCTGGTCCTTCCTCATTTTGCGGGCGCTGCTACTCCATATATGGATACAGGCTCCAAAGGCGCTGTCCTCGGACTGACGGCTGGGACAAAGGCGTCTGAGATCTACCGTGCCTGCCTGGAAGGCGTTGTCTATGAGATGTACCTGAACCTGCAGGCGATCCGTCCGTCCGGAGTCAGATGCGAGAAGCTCTACGCGACCGGAGGCGGCGCCAGATCCCAGGTCTGGATGCAGATGAAGGCGGACGTACTGGGGATGCCGATCACAGCCCTCAGGACGGCGGATGCGGGAACGGTCGGCAGCGCGATGCTGACAGGAATTGCGACCGGTGTTTTCGCAGATCTTAAGGATGCTGCCAATCATATGGTCGAGAAAACAGTGACTTATCATCCCCGCGGGGAGATGCATGAAAAATATATGAAGATCTACGAGCGCTACGCAAAAGTCTATGGGGCAGTGCGGCCGCTGATGTAGAGCAGCGGTAATGGTTAATAGTTAATAGATCAGGCAGTCTGAAGCATTTTCAGGGAGCTGAATGTACTGTCAAAATATGCTGTCAGATTGGAAAAATTGAGATATCGGGGTTGCATCATTTTACATCAGATAAAGAAGAGGTAGATCAGAAAGGAAAATATATGCTAGTAACATTAAAAGAAATTCTGGAAATTGCGGAAGAGAGGAAGATCGCTGTCGGGTCTTTCAACGCGCCGAATCTGGAATCCCTACAGGCGGTGATCGGCGCGGCTGAAGAGCTGGACCTTCCTGTTATCATTCAGTTCGCGCAGTGCCATGAGCCCTGGCTGGCTCTGGATATCATCGGTCCCATCATGGTCGACTTTGCCAGGAAAGCGGCTGTTCCGGTATGCGTCCACCTGGATCACGGCGAGGCGCTGGAATATCTGCAGCAGGCACTCGATATGGGATTCACCGGAATCATGTACGACGGCTCCACACTTCCTTACGAGGAGAATCTTGAAAATACAAAAAAGGCAGTCGCCATGGCAGCAAAGACCGGCGCCTCCGTTGAGGCGGAGCTCGGTTCCATGGGCAGGCGCGAATCCGGCGCCGGCGACGGGACCGGTGCGGACGATGAGACCAAGATCTACACAGATCCTGACCTGGCTGCGCAGTTCGTCAAAGATACGGGAATCGATGCCCTGGCTTGCTCTTTCGGCACGACACACGGCATTTATCTGACAGAGCCCAAACTCGATTTTGACGTCGTTAAGAACGTCCGCGAAAAAACGGGCGGGATCCCGGTCGTCATGCACGGCGGATCTGGCGTCAGCGCAGAAGATTACAGAAAATCCATCCTCGCCGGCGTCAGGAAGATCAACTATTTCACCTACATGGACAAGTCCGGCGGAACAGCCGCGGCAGAATACATCAAGAACCTGGGCGAAAAAGATCCCATCTTCTTCTCCTCTCTGTCCATGGCTGCAAGGGATGCCATGAAGGATAATGTAAAGCAGGCAATGAGATTATTCGCTATGATGTAAAAGTGAGTCAGAGGGACGCATCCGCTGACTCAATATCCGGAAGTCAAAAGGATGTTTCTGACGACTCATTATTCGGGAGTCAAGGAGGACAGAATGAATCCATATATAGGGCATGATTCACAGCTTTACGGGATCGAAGAACACCGCCTGGTCGGCGGCAAGGGTGACGGGATCCGTCTGCTGGAGATCAACAACGGAAAAGGTCTCGAGATGACCGTGTCTCCGGACAGAAACGCTGACATTTCAAGGCTTCGTTTCAAGGGGATCAACTTGAGCTATATGTCCCCTTGCGGATATGTGGCACCTGCCTTCTATGACAGCATCGGCAGCAACTGGCTGCAGTCCTTCACAGCGGGATTTCTTACGACCTGCGGTCTGCAGGCAGTCGGCTCTCCCTGTACAGATGAGGGCGAAGAGCTTCCGCTTCACGGCTCCATCGCGAATACGCCGGCGGAGCATATCTGCTGGTATGAGGAAGAGGATGCCCTGGTCGTCAGGAGCGTAACTAAGGATGAGACTATTTTTGGCAGAAAGTTAAGGCTTCACCGCAAACTCGCGGTCAGCCTGAAAGAGAATTGCTTCCGCATAGAAGATACAATCGAAAATACCGGCGACAGAGTCGAGCCTTTCGAGATCCTCTATCACATGAATATGGGGTATCCGCTGCTGGACGAGGACAGTATCGTAAAGGTGCCTGCGGAAAAAATCGTTCCGCGCAATGATCACGCAGCAGAAGATATCGAGAACTGCCTGCGGATGGAAAAGCCCACACCCGGGTATGAGGAGCGCTGTTATTACCATGTATTTGCGGATGAAAACGGGGAAGCTTCCATTTATCAGCCCAAGATTGGAGTGGGCCTGACGATGCATTTTAACGCTAAGGAACTGGACGGATTTACCGAATGGAAAATGATGGGCGTTCGTGATTATGTCCTCGGCCTGGAGTGCGGGAACTGCTATCCGGACGGACGGGATGTCATGCGCAGGACAGGTATGCTCAAATTCCTTCAGCCGGGAGAGAAAAAGACATATACTGTAGATATCAGTCTGCAGGGATGATATGGATCTTATACAGGAATGCTGCAGCAATTTCCGCAGAACGGCGGGCTGTGAACAGAAGCTCTGTTTTCACTTTTCAATAAATCAGGAGAGATGTGAGCCGTAAGGCATCCTGCAGCTCAAGTTAAAGAAAGGGTAGGATATAATGAGCGGAAAGATGGAATACGTAAAGATCCCATACGTGGATAAGCCAGTCTCAAAAATACTGTACGGGACAGCCATGATGCCATTTTTGATGGCGGGGGACGGAAACGCGCTGCTGGACGATATGGTCTCTCTGGGAGTGACGACCTTTGACACCGCCCGAAATTATGGCGGATCTGAGATCTCGATCGGAAGGTGGATCGAGGCCAGAGGCAACCGGGAAGATATCGTTCTGTTGTCCAAGTGCGGGCACCCGAGCGTATTCGGAAAAAAACGTGTCACGGAACATGATATGAAGAAGGATCTGCGCAAATCCCTAGGATATCTGCACACGGATCATATCGACATCTATCTGCTGCACAGGGATGATCCCGAGGTGCCGGTGGGCGATGTCGTTGAGATCTTCAACAGCATGCACGCAGACGGCAGTATCGGTGCCTTTGGCGGTTCCAACTGGACGTATCAGAGGATCGAAGAAGCCAATGAATATGCCTATGCGCACAATCTGATCCCCTTTACCGTTTCCAGCCCGAATTTTGGCCTGGCGGATCAGGTAAAGGATCCATGGGGCGGCGGATGCGAGACGATCTCGGGACCGGCTCACGCTGCCGACCGTGTCTGGTATAAGGAAAACCAGATGCCGGTCATTGCCTATTCCAGTCTCGGTAGAGGGCTGTTCTCCGGAAAACTCAAATATGCGGACAGAGAGAATGCGGCGAAGGTCCTTGATGATGTAGCTATGCGCGGATACGGATACCCGGAGAATTTTGAGCGTCTCAGAAGATGTGAAGAGCTCGCAGAAAAAAAAGGAGCCACGGTCGCTCAGATCGCCATGTCCTGGATCCATAGAAGAGGGCTGAATACTTTTGCGGTCGTCAGTACTTCCAGCAAGGAGAGAATGCAGCAGAACATTGATGCCCTGCACATTGACTTAACACAGGAAGAAGCTGACTGGCTGGATCTGGGATAATACGGCGGAAGGAGCATGCGACAATGAAACTATCCTTAATGACGATCAATATGATGTTTCAGTTCGGGTATAAATACCTGATCATGGATCATGACGCGGAAGACTTCGAGGAGTCCTGGCTGGAGATGATGGATCTGGTCAGCGAAGCAGGTTTCAAAGCAGTGGATGTGACCTCGATCGAATTGATGGCTCTCGGCGCGGACAAGATCCATGAAGAACTGGAAAAAAGAAAAATCGCTGTCAGCAGCGTGATCGATTTTGACAGCTATATGGACATTGAGCCGGGGGCATTTGAGAAGAAACTTGCTGCTCATAAGGCAAATATGGAAGCTGCAGTAAAGCTGAACACAAAAGTGTTCATGCTGGCACTCGGCGGCACGACAGCCGGAGGAGTCCCCGCGGCAGACAAAAAAGAAGCTCATGAAAAACTGGCGGCCTATTTCCGCCCTCTGTCCGAATACGCGAAGGCTCTCGGTCTTCATCCGGTCGTGGAGGATACTCCAAATCTTGCGTTTTATCTGGACAAAGCGGCAGATCTGAAAGAGATCCTGGATGCGATTCCGGACCTGGAAGTAGTTTATGACAGCGGCAACATGCTCCTCGTCGGGGAGGATCCTGTTGCGTATTTCAGACAGTTCGCCGGCAGAACAGCTCATATTCATCTGAAAGACATGATGTATGTGGATCTCTCAGAAAGAGGCGGTGATCTGGCAGAGGACGGAAGGAAAATGAACACAGCCCCGGCAGGAACGGGCCTGGTGGATATGCCGGCTCTTCTTACAGAGATCAAGAAGTCCGGCTATGACGAGTACCTTACCGTTGAATACGCAAAGCATCCGGAGATGAACTGGCTGGATTCGTTAAAAGCCAGCCGGGAATACTACGAGGCATTACTGTGAAATTTTCTGTGTAATTTATGGATGCACAGATAAACGGACGCAGCAGCTTCAAGATCTCATGGGTGTGAAGAGTTTTATAGAGCATTCCAGCAGGGTCTATGGCAAAAGGAAAATGAATAAAAGAAATAAAAGCT
>JAFTFD010000227.1 GCA_017449745.1 Lachnospiraceae bacterium | reverse complement strand
GATCCGAGCCGTGAGGTTCGGATCCTTTTTTTGTCGCGGAAAACAGGGAAAACTACATCTTGATCCACCAGAATGCGCTCGCGATCGAGCTGATCAGAATCACGAGAATGAATATCGGGCAGATGTAACGGATCATAAAGCGGAAGACATTTTTCCGGTGGAATCCGTGTCCGTTCTGTTCCACCTCTGCCTCGACTGCTGCGATCCCCATGTGGCGGGTTACGAGCAGGCAGATCGCCAGAGCTGCGATGGGCATCATGACAGAGTTGGTCAGGAAATCGAAGAAGTCAAGGAACGGCATTCCAATGATCTCGATAAAGGAGAGCGGTCCATAGCCGAGACTGCTAAGGCTCCCGAGAACAAGCATAACGACAGCCATGAAGGTCGTGCCCTTGCGGCGGCTCCAGTGGAACTCATCAGAGAATGTGGAGACGGCGCTCTCTGTCAACGCGATTGCGCTCGTCAAGGCCGCAAAGAAAACAAGGACAAAGAACAGGATGCCGATGATGCGCCCGAAGCCCATGCTGGCGAAGATCTTCGGCATGGTGATGAACATCAGGGAAGGTCCCGCTTTCAGCGTCTGCGGATCGCCGGCGGAGAAGGCGAAGACGGCAGGAATGATCATCAGTCCCGCCAGGATCGCGATCGCCGTATCAAAGATCTCGACCTGTTCCGTGGAGGTATCGATGCTCACCTCCTTTTTCATATAGGAGCCGAAGGTGATCAGGATACCCATGGCAATGGAGAGCGAATAGAACATCTGTCCCATGGCCGATACGACTGTCATCCAGGAGAAATGCCGGAAGTCAGGGACGAGAAAATACTTAACGCCTGCCATCGCACCCGGGCGTGTCACAGAATAGATGCAGATCACGACAGCAAGAACGACGAGAACAGGCATCATGAATCTTGAGACGCGCTCGATCCCGTTTTCGACACCCATATAGATAACGGCCAGGACCAGAGCTATGAAAATAATAAACCAGATCTCAGCCGAGAATCCGCCGGTAATGAAATCTGTAAAGAACGTGTCGGAAGCGATCTCCTGCAGATCCTTGTACAGATAGACGGACAGATACTTGCAGACCCATCCGCCGATAACGGAATAATAGGGCACAATGAGGACCGGTATGATGGCATTGACCCACCCCCCGGCGAGCATAGACTTGTTATTTTTTCCAAACAGGCGGAACGCGCCGACAGGACTCTTCTGTGATGCCCGCCCGATCGCCGTCTCCGCGATGATCATGGTGTATCCAAAAGTAAGGGCGAGCAGAATGTAGACGATAAGAAAAATTCCGCCGCCGTATTTAGCGGCAAGATAGGGAAAACGCCAGATATTCCCAAGACCAACAGACGCGCCTGCCGCAGACAGGACGAATCCAAGTTTCCCTGAAAAAGAACCCCGATTATGCTCCAAAATGTACCTCCAGTTTTGACAAGACTTGAATTTAACGTCTACAATAATATAGCAAAAAGGACAAAAAAGAAAGAGAGGCCTGCTGGAGCAGGACCGTAAAGAGATGAACAGAGAACAGATCAAATACATAGCGATCATCGCAATGACGTTTAATCATGCTGCGCATGCCCTGATGACTCCGGGAACCCTCCTGTTTGAAACGATGGAGAATATCGGATATATCACGGCAATGGTAATGGCCTATTTTCTGGTCGAGGGATTTCATTACACGCGCTCTGTCAGGAAATATGCAGTGAGGCTCCTTATTTTTGCCGCGCTCTCGCAGCTTCCTTATATGAAAAGCCAGGGCTACGAGCAGCTGAATATGCTCTTTACGGTTCTGATCGGGTTGGGGATACTCTGTGCAATGCAGGCAGAGGCAGGAGGGAATATAGAAAGATCCGGATCAAACACCGCCGGGGCTGTTTCGCCGGCAGGTTCTATTCGGTGGAAAATCGTGTGTGCGGGACTGATCCTTATGAGTTTTGTCTGTGACTGGGGCGTACTCTTTCCGGTAACAGTAATGTACCTGGAAAAAAGCAGAGGGGACAGACAGCGGCAGCTCAGAGTCTATCTCATAATTGCCGCTGTCTTTGTTTTGCTCAATACCAGCACCTTTTACCAGGAGGAAGGCGCATTGTTTGCGGCATCGCTCCTTAGAGGGGCGTTTTCTTCAATAGGGATCCTGGCGGCAGCGGCTCTGGTACTCTTTGTTTACAATGGGCAGACGGAACAGAAATACCGCAGGTTTCATAAATGGTTTTTCTATATCTATTATCCGCTGCACCTGGCGATCCTGTGGGGAATCAAGGTGCTTCTGGCGTGAAAACTGGCTGTCAGATATGGTAATATCCGTGACCGGCGGCTTCTTTATTATCGCCTGCCGCTGTCTCACGGAATGCGTTGCGGTATTCACGCGGCGTCATGTGAAGCTTATCGCTGAATACACGGTTAAAGGTGCGCTGGCTCTCGAAGCCGGCGTTTTCGTATGCCTCGGTGATGGACTGGTCGGAATAGCGCAGCAAAGAGCAAACATATTCGAGCCGGGTATCATTGACATAGCCGTTAAAGTTTGTGTGGAACGTCCCTGAAAAAATACGGGACAGCGCATACGGGCTGACATACAGATCCTTTGCCATGCTGGTAAGCGTGATGGGATCGGCAAAGTGCTCGGCTACGTAAGCGACCACCTGATAGATCAGGTCATCGTCTTTGATGACGGAACGGTCTGTCAGCGTGTAATGCATGAATGCCCGGGCAAGGATCATCTGGACAAAGGCCTGCTTTAAGGCAGGGATCTCCGGATGCAGCTGATCATCCATCTCAGGCAGCTGGCTGATCCGGCCGGTGATAGAGGTATCCTGTGTCTGCTGTGCGGCTTTGATCGGATGATTGGCGGACTCCTGGTTGACAGGGTGGATAGCGCCGCGCTGTCCCTGCCGGATCACCGGAGCGGCGGAGAGCCTCTCTTTCTGTTCTTCCGCAGTAGCCGAGGCAGCGCTGCGCCTCGCCGTAATTTTGCGGGAACCTTCCAGCAGACCGTTCAGGGCATAGATGATATCCGGATGGACATCCTTTGCCTTGATAATGGGGTTGGAAGGCTGCTGGGTGGTCAGGGCCGTCCGGAAACTGCCGGCGTAGGAAGGAGATGCCAGCATATACATGCTGTGGCACTTGCCAGGATCGAAAACCTGGGCGTGATGGATCAGCCCGGGAAAGATCACGGCGAAGTCACCCTTTTCCATATGATAGAGCTCCTGCCCGATGCCGAGCTCCAGCGTCCCGTCCGTAATATACACACATTCGATAAAACTGTGCAGGTGCGGAGAAAAATGGCTGGATTTTGAGTTATAGATCTCCAGGTCATCCTGGATCGATTCATATAGCGGTCTCATGGTGATATTCCTTATAAAATAAAGCTTTTCAATATAAATGATGTATCCTAAAGCGGCGGCGCGGAAACGAAAATACGCTGCTGTATTTCAGGATTTTGACCATTTTACTCTCATAAATGCATCTTTGCAAACGAAATATAGTGCCGTATACTAATGTTTATAAAGAATTAATAATTTAATTCAGTTTGTAACGTTTTACGACAATAACAGGAGGGTCACAGCAAATGAAAACAGTCACATTTCCGGAGCGCTTTACACGCGCTGATCTTAAAATAGACACGCCGCAGGAGCGGGACCGGAAGATCGAGGCGCTGATCCGGGCGATGACGATGGAGGAAAAGTTTTCCCTCCTCGGAGGTTCCAAGGAGCCGGATGACAAGGGCAAGATCGGCAATGCCGGATATCAGTGGGGCGTACCGAGACTGGGGATCCCGGAGGCGGTCATGTATGACGGGCCGGCTGGTATTACAGGCGTCGTGGAGACGACAGGACTCCCTCAGCCCTCACTCCTTGGCTGCACATGGGACGATGACAGGGCGTATGATTTCGGCGCGGTCGCTGCCAGTGAGGCTGCAGCGTGCTCCGGAAACTATCTGCTGGCTCCGCAGGTCGATGTGATCCGCACGCCTCATTTCCGCAGAAATAAGGATATGAAGGCAGAGGACAGCTATCTTGCCGCCAGGCTCGGCACAGCGGAGACCAAAGGCTGCCAGGACCAGGGCGTTGTTGCTACGATCAAGCATTTTGCTGTCGCGAATACTTTCGGCAGGTCTTTCTTTAACCTTCCGGACGAGATGCTCGATGAGCAGACGCTGCATGAGCAGTACTGCCGTTCCTTTGAAATGGCGATCCGTGAGGGCGATGCCGGGAGCGTTATGAACTCCTATAACAGAGTCAACGGCTCCTATATGTCCGCGAACAAAGAACTGCTGGAGGGAGTCCTGCGTGATCAGTGGGGCTATCAGGGATCCGTCATGAGCGACTGGGGCTCCGTGCATGAATTTACCCTGAACAAGGGAATGGATATGGAGATGCCGTATCCGGCTTATAACAACGTCAACCGCATCCTGAAGAGGATCCGCAGCGGCGAGATGACCTTCGAGGATGTGGACAAGGCTGTGGCGCACGTTTTGTATGGAATGTCCGTAGCCGGACTCCTCGGCCTGGTGCAGCTGGATGAGGAAGGGAATGCCCTGACAGATCCCTATCACACGCAGCCGATCCAGATGGAGTGGCTCTATGAAGAAAAGGTAAAGGAAGGCCTGTTTGACGAGAACGCAGGCAAGGCGGCGAAGATCGTTGAAGAAGGCACGGTCCTGCTGAAAAACAACGGCGCACTTCCTCTTTCAGGTGAAGATCTTGGCGGCAAGGTTGCGCTGATTGGCCTTGGCAGCAAATATCCCGTAACGGGTGACCAGCAGGAGAGGAGCTTTGGCACGATCCGCCGCATGCAGTCCGGCAAAGAGGCGCTCGAGGAAGTGACCGGCCAGACATTTGAGGCTTATCCCGGCATCGATTACGTCGGTGTGCCGATTCCGGCAGAAGCGCTGTTCCAGGATGAGGAAGCGACAAAACCGGGCCTGGTGCGCACCTATGGTATTTTAGAGGAAGACAGGGATCCTCTGGCCGTGGCAGCAGGTCCCGGCGGCGCAGGCGCAGCCTTCATGGGATTCCAGGCGATCGATGAGGACGGCGTTCCGATCGATACGGGCATGGCGAGCTATAATGACGCCGGGGAGAAGCATCCCGAGGGGTATCCTCTGGGAAAGCTTTTCGGCATCGATCCGCAGATCAACTTTACGGTCGGCACCGATGAAAACGGCGAAGTCGTCAAGACATACCAGAACGGCCTGAACGGCACTGCCTTTAAGGACCAGGAGGCGTATACCTGGAAGGGATATCTCAAGGCTCCGGAGAGCGGCGAGTACAGCCTGATCCTGGAATGCATCGGCGGTATGGCAAGCTTCTTTATTAAGACGGAAGACGGCTGGCAGCAGGCCGGCAAGAGCGCGATGCGCGAGTGGGCGCAGTGGCCGTGGGAGTCCCTGATCTGCACAAGAGAAGGTATGGGAATTACCGCTAAAACGCTGAAGCTGGAGGCCGGAAAGACCTATCAGATCCTCGTTCATGCAAGGCAGTGCGTCAGGAATAAGGATCTCCAGGTGCGGATCGCGTGGCAGACGCCTTCCTTTGCAAAAGAAAACTACGCCGCAGCCCTGAAGGCGGCAGCAGAGGCGGATACGATCGTCTACTATGCCTGCGACAGAGTCCTCCAGGAGCCGCACTTCGGAATGCTCTCCGAAGAGCTGCCGCTGGAACTGGTAGGAGACCAGAAACAGCTTCTGCTGGATGTGATCGCTGCCAAGAAGAAGGACGCGAAGATGATCGCGATCGTGCAGGCTTCCAACGCAAAGGCGATCGGCGAATGGGAGGGCGCAGCGGATGCGATCCTCACTGCTTATCATCCGGGGCAGGAAGGCGCGCGCGTCGTGGCTAAGATCCTGACAGGCAGGATAAATCCGACCGGAAAACTGACGCAGAGCTGGCCGGCAGCGTCTGAGGACACGCCGATCACGGATTCCCCGGAACATCTGGCGGAGCGCGGCGTCGGCATCGGCGAGGGCGAGAACGTCCGCATCAGAATGAGCGAAGGTATTTTTAACGGATACCGCTATTACGACAAATACGGCGTGAAGCCGCTGTACGCATTTGGACACGGATTGTCCTATACAACCTATGAGTATTCGGATCTCAGCGTGGAAGAGATACAGGCAGATCCTGAAAAGGATCCCGCAGCGAAGGACTTCGGCAGTACTTTCACGGTCCGGCTCAAAGTAACAAATACAGGCAAGACAGAAGGAGACGAGATCGTACAGGTCTATCTCGGCAAAGGCGCTGTGCCCGAATACATGCAGATGGCGGAAAAACAGCTGGTAGGCTACCAGAGAGTGAAGAACATCGCTCCTGGACAGACGAAGGAAGCGGTGATCACGATCGATCCGAGAATGCTCTGCAGCTGGGATCCGGCACAGTCCATGCAGACAAGAAGTGACGGCACGAAGGATAAGTGGGTGCGCGTCACAGGTGCACGCAAGATCCTCGTCGGGGCTTCCAGTGACGACATCAGGCTGAGGAAGACTGTGATGGTATAACAGGAAGTTGATAGGAAGCCAGCTGTATTCAGGCCATATTCAGGCTAAATTCACGCTAAATTCAGGTCAGGGAAGCTAATGATAATATAACAGGAAGCTTTTTAAGAGCATAGGAAGTGGGTAATTACGGACGAAACTGCCAGAGAAGGTGGTTTCGTCCGTATTTTTTTGTTGAGCAGGGGCGCATCAAGTTAACATTGGATAAGAAAAGACAAAGGGATTACGGATGAAAACTCTTATGAGGGGCGGTTACGTCCGTAAACCTGTTATAGAAAAAAGGCATATAAGAGTAAAAGAACTGTGAGCTTACAGACGAAAGACTCAAAAAAGGCTGGTTTCATCCGTAATTATTTGAAAGAAGAAGGGACTACAGGATCAAAATAGGCAAGTAACTTACGGATGAAAGTACCAGGAAAGAGTCGATTCATCCGTGGCCAGGTCGCAGATGATAGAAATATCAGCTTAAGAGACAAATGGATTACGGATGTAAGTGCCAGAAAAAGGCTGTTTCGTCCGAGGATCAGAAGAAAAACAGCTGTATTGGAATAATAAT
>JAFTFD010000226.1 GCA_017449745.1 Lachnospiraceae bacterium | reverse complement strand
GCGGCACTCAGCGGAAAATTCCTCATCCCCATAAATTTGGGCTGAGATCTCGGAAAGATACTCCAGGATCACCGCCGCGAACATATTGGAGGGGATCAGGTAGCCGTAGACACACGAGTCGTCGCTAGGGCGGAAGCCGGACCAGATCAGGCCCGCCTCCTCGTTGACCAGAGCGCCTTTTCCGTTTCGGGAGAGCGTGTCTGTGAAAAATGTGTTCTCCCGTATGAATGTATAGGAGGATCTGTGCTCATGATCCTGCTCTGTCCTGAACACTTTGACTATGGACTTTGCCGCAGCCAGGAACCGCTCGTCGAACTGCGTGGTCCGACCGCTGTTTTTCCAGTAGAGCCAGGCGAGCTGGACCGGGAAGCAAAGCGAGTCGATCTCGTATTTGCGCTCCCACAGCTCCGGCTTCATGTCCGTGATGTCATGCGCCCAGCAATTGCCGTTTGCGGACTCATTGAACGCGTTGGCATAGGGGTCGATCAGGATGCAGTTCACCTGCTGCCGGATCAGTCCCTCCAGCACCCCGGCGATCGTCTCGTCGTCCTTGGCCAGCAGCAGATACGGGCGCATCTGGCAGGTGGAATCGCGCAGCCACATTGCCGGAATGTCCCCTGTGATAATAAAGGTAGTACCGTCTTCTCTTAACCGGATCGTCTTATCCAGCGTATCCCTGAATCCGTTTTCAAAAATATCGCCGCCGGGCATTCCGTCCGCTTCCAGGTGTTTACGGACCTTCTGTATGAGCTCGTTTACCGATGCCAGATCACTTAATTTTGTCATGCTGATACTCCATGCTGCTCTTTTTTCTTATTCATTTTGATTACTCTTATTTACTCTGTTTTATGCCCCAGCGGAAGGCGCTTCAGGCTGTATGAAAAATCACTGTATTTTCTGGTACAAATTGCAAAAAAGGAGGTACCTCCGGAAATACGTGCCTGCTGCAGCTGTTCCGGGCAGTACCTCCCGCTTTGATTCCTATTCGGTTATTTCAAGCTGGCAAAGGCCATTACTCCTTGACCGCGCCGATCGTGATACCTGTGACGAAATACTTCTGCAGGAACGGATAGATGACCAGCATAGGGATCATGGAAATGAAGACCTTCGCGGCTTCCAGCGCCTTGTTGGAGTTCTGGGCCAGCTGCTGATACTGCTCTGCCGTCAGTGTGACGCCTACAGGGATCGCCACGGAGATCTGGCGGATGTAAGTCTGCAGAGGATAGTTGGATTCCTTGTTCATCAGGACCAGGCCCTGGAAATACTCATTCCAGTAACCGACGGAGACAAACAGGATGACGGTCGCGATGATCGGCTTGGAGCACGGCACGATGATCTGCCATAGAATACGCCAGGGACCGGCGCCGTCAATGGCTGCCGCCTCCTCCAGGTCGCTGGGAAGGTTCCTGAAGAAATTCATCAGCAGCAGTACGTTGAATACCGGAACAGATCCGGCGAAGATCAGGGCCGCCATCGTATCGATGAGGCCGTAGTTTCTGACGGTGATGAACCACGGGATCGTGCCGCCGTTAAAGAGCATGCAGAATACCAGGATCCACATAAGGATCCCGCGGGGCTTCCACTCGCGGTTCGTCTTGGAAAGCGGATACGCCATCATGATCATGGCCAGCATGGACCATACTGTACCGAAGATCACTCGCATGACCGAAATACGGAAGGAATTCCAGAATGCCGCATCGCCCATGATCAGCTTATAGGTATTGACGTTCGGCCTGATCGGATAGAAGGTGACCAGACCGCCCTCAGCTGCAAGCTTATCCGACAGGGATACGCAGAAGGTATACCACAGGGGATAGAAGCAGCTGAAGGCCAGAAATGCCAGAAGGCAGTAGTTGAAGATCTTGAATATTTTTGTTCCCAGGGAATTGCTTTCGATCATATTCATGCTGCCACCCCCTTAGAAAATGTTGTAATCCGCGAACTTGTTCGCGAGAACGTAAGATGTCACGACCAGCACGAAGCTGACGACAGACTTAAACAGGCCTGCCGCAGTCGCCAGGGAGAACTGCATGTTCGTGATACCTACGCGGTAGACGTATGTATCCAGGATATCACCGGTGGACATGACCAGCTGGTTGTACATATTAAAGACCTGGTCGAAACCGGCGTTCAGGACATTACCCATAGCCAGTGTCGTGAGCAGGACGATCGTCGGGATCAGGCCCGGGATCGTGATGTGCCACACGGACTGCCATTTGCTCGCGCCGTCGATCGCCGCCGCCTCATAGAGGTTCGGGCTGATTCCGGTCAGTGCCGCCAGATAGATAACGGCGTTATAACCGAACTCTTTCCAGACATCCGTTCCGATCAGGAGCTGGCGGAAATACTGCGGCATCGTCATCAGGAGGACCGGTTCGTGTCCCACTGTTTTCATGATCAGGTTCAGAATGCCGTTGGCGCCGAGCATGTTGGTGATGATGTTCGCCAGGATGACCCAGGAAATAAAGTGCGGCAGGTAAACGATCGTCTGGACCGCTTTCTTGAACTTCATATTTTTGACTTCGTTCAGCAGAAGCGCAAAAACAAGCGGGATCACGATATTGAGCACGACCTTGGAGACAGCGATGATCAGCGTGTTGACCAGAGCGCGCTTCGCGTCCGGGATCACGAGCAGGTATTCAAACCATTTCATTCCCACCCATTTGGACCCGAACCATCCCTTGCTGGGATTGTAGTCCTGGAAGGCCATTACGATTCCTACCATCGGCACGATGGAGAACATGAACAGCCAGATATAACCGGGCAGCACCATGATCCAGTACGCAATACCGGTAGAGCGTGTCCTGCCCTTTACGCTTGAATTCTTATTTGCCAAAACTGCACCTCCGTTTCTGCAGGAGCGACGGTGTTCCTTACTGAAAAAGGCATCCAGGCATTCTGCATGCCCGGATGCCTTCTGCTTTAAATGGTCTTATTCAGTAAATGCGGAAGATTACTTAAGGAACTCGTTGACAAGCTCGAGCACCTGATCGCCGCCCTGTACATGCCAGTCTTTGCAGAACTGATCCCACTCATCCAGGCTCCTTGCGCCGGTGATGAACTTAAGGATCTCAGCATCCTCGAGGTCGGAGATCGTTGTCCAGTAGGTCTCCATGCCGTCGATCGTGTAGTACAGCTCGGAGTAGATCTTCTTGTTGGGCTCGATCGTCGCATACGGACGGTCGCCGACGAAGATCGCATAGAATCTGTTGAACTGGCCGTTGTTGGTCATGACGTCGCAGTCTGTGACATGCAGGATGTTAGCGGGATCATAATCCTCGGAGATAACATCGCGGAGAGTAGCGGCATCGTTTGCCGTATTCTTGTACAGGCCGTTGAACTTGTCGCCGCCGATCTGATACTCATCAGCGGTAGCCTCGCCTGCCAGGATGCTCATCAGGTTCTCATACTCATATTCGCACTCGTCAGCAGCAGCCATGGTGTTGCGCAGCGGATACCATGCGATAGCAACAGATGTATCGAAGATAGACTCGTCTCTTACGAGAACGTTGTTGATGATAACGATCGCTTCCTTGACTTCATCAGAAGCATTTTTGTTGACCATTGTGTAGGTCGTGCCGATATCCTTCATGTGGATATTCCACTCACCGTCCTCGGTGTAAAGAGGATATGCCTGCCAGTCAGCGTTCGGATCATTTCTGAAGGAATCGCCGTTGCCGTATCCAAGAGACCACCAGGGACCCATGAAGATGCCGCAGGTGCCGTTCTTGACGCCGTTTGCGTTGTCGCCGTTCGTTGTGACGCCGATCTCAGGATTGATCAGGCCGTCTGCATACCACTGGTGCAGGCACTCCAGAGCTGCCTTCATCTCGTCGGTCGTTGTGCCCCAGTACAGCTCGCCGTTCTCATCTCTTAAGAAGTAGCCGGGAGTTGCATTGAATGCCTGATACAGAGCATCAAAGCCATAGCCGTTGTTGGAGGAATTCAGGAAATTGGAATAGGTGCGTCCGCCTGCATCGATACCTGCGATCGCGTAATCCGGAGAGAGTCCTGCCTCTTTGAAAGCCTTTGCAGCAGCGCCGAGCTCTGCAGCGGTCTTGGGAACTTCAATTCCTAACTGATCCAGCCAGTCCTGACGGATGAAATAGATGTAAACGCCGTCGGTATCAACTGTGATGTTCGGAAGGGCAACGAATGTGCCGTCCACGGAGCCGTTCTCGAAAGCACGTGTTCCTGTGGTCTCGACGATCTGTTTGACCTGCTTGGAAGCATAGTCATTAAAGACTGTGCTCAGGTCTGCCAGTTCGTCTGCTCTTGCAGCCTGAACCAGATAGTTTCTGTTCGGCGCAATGACAGCATCCGGAAGAGAGTTGGATGCGATCGCAAGGGAGACCTTCTGTGCGAAGTCGGAGTTGTTGCCTGCTGTCCAGTCGCAGACCATCTTGATGTTGAAGTTCTCAAGAAGGTATCTTGTGTACTGGTTGTTGTCGACGGTATCGCCCTCGGGAAGGGTGGTGTCGACGGGATCGATCTGATAACCGTAGTGGACCTCGACGACATGATCAAATTTCTTGAATGCTCTGTCGTCATTCTCACCGGGTACAGCATCGTCTGCCTCATCCGCAGCTGCCTTCCAGATTGCCTGGATGTCACCTGCTGCAGGAGCTGCATCGCCGCCCTCTGCCTCTGCTGCAGGAGCTGCGTCACCGCCGGCTGCCGGAGCTGCCGGTGCAGATCCTGTACCTGCGCATGCAGCAAGGCTAAGAGCCATAGCTGATGCAAGGATCATTGCAATAATCTTTTTCTTCATACAACCCTCCTTTTTTAATTTTCAGCTGTTTTATTATGCATCTCAATTTTAATATGGCATAATTGATAGCATTCAGCTGAAAAATGATTAACTAATGGATATTTTAAACAATCTATATCCTATTTTCAATATGGTCGTAAACAATTTATCCAATGCATTCGAAAGATAGTGTCATCTGCTATGCATTTTCACTAAAAGACATAATGGGACTCATTGATTACGCAGTCTTTTCCTGCATTTTCAGTAAATTCTCTGTCAGTTTAAAGAGAAGGACCTGTTCAGAATCTTCCGTACACCCGGATCTCTTCCTGCAGCACCCGCTCCTGCTCTTCTATGAAGCGGAGCATATGCGGAGTCTTTGTGATCCTCTCGTATTCTTCGAATTCCTCTGCCTTATCAGCCTCCGATATCTTCCAGTATTTTTCCGGAGCTCCGCGCAGGCCCATTTCTTCCAGGATTCCCTGAAGGCCTGTATATCTCGAGAAAAACGTATCCGGGCCGCAGGCTTTTTCCGGCGACCAGGCTCTCTCAGCGACAGCAGGAAGGCGCGGGAAGAGCTGGAATGCCGCCCGGTCCAGATCCACGACCCTCTCCGTCCAGAGCGGCGCCTCTATACCAAATACCGACTGCTCAGAGTTTTTCAGGTACTCCGGTACCGGATCAAAATTCAGGATTTTGGAAACGTCGGTGACAAAATACGGATAATCCAGGTAATAGGCATCTGTAGAGGAGTGAATGATCCTGCCGCCTCTTTCAGCGAATTCACCGCCAAGGTCAGCATCCCCGTGCCACATCTGCACCACGATGTCCGTCGGAAGGGCTTCGCCCCTCAAGACCTCATTCCAGACGACGGCATGTCTGCCGTGTTTTCTCAGGTAATCCGCAAAACACCGGACCATCCACTGCTGCATTGCGTTCTCATCCTTAAGTCCAAGCGCATGCATCTTTGCCTGGCAGCGGGGGCAGCTCCTCCAGTGGGCCTTGACCGCCTCATCCCCGCCCAGATGGATATAGGGATACGGGAACAGCTCCATGTACTCGTCGAGGATCTCCTCAATAAACGGATATGTCTTTTCATTTCCGGCGCACAGCAGCTCTTTGAAGATCCCGCCGTTGATCTGTACTTTCGGCTCACCGTCCGCGTTTTCACAGCGCAGCTCCGGACAGGAAAACAGCAGCGCGCTCTCATGCCCGGGGATCTCCAGCTCCGGAACGATATCGATGAACCGCTCCGCTGCATACGATATGATCTCCCGGATGTCCTCCCTGGAAAAATACCCTGCGCTCTCCTCCGGCTCCGGCAGGTCGGCGAACATAGCCCTGCCCCGCCTTGCGCCTTTCCCGGTCAGCTCCGGATGTTTTGAGATCTCGATCCTCCATCCCTGGTCATCCGTCAGGTGCCAATGGAATTTATTCAGCCTCATAGCTGCGGCGGCATCCAGCAGTTTTTTGACGTCCTCCTTGGGCAGAAAGTGCCTGCTGGAGTCCAGCATGAATCCGCGGTACGCAAAGCGCGGCCAGTCCCTGATCTCCAGGCAGGGGAGCTCTCCCCCGAACTGGACAAGGAGTTGGCGGAGCGTCTGTCCGGCATAGAAGATCCCCTGCTCTGTCCCTTCAATTTCCAGTCCCTCCGGCCGGATGCTGAGCCTGTAACTGCCTTCCGGCGCATCTCCCTCCTGCTCTGTTTTTGGCAGGATCCAGCAAACTCCTCTGACCGTTTCCGGCAGGCAAGACCTGTATAAAGAGTCCTCCGTCTTATCTGAAAAGCTTCCTTCTTCCGGCAGGAAAAAGCTGCCCTCTGTAAAGGAGACCTCTGCAGGATATGGAACCAAATGCAGCTCTGTCATCGTATTCATATTCATCCCCCTGAATTCCCTTTTATTCACAGCAATTTGCCTGTTCCACGATTGAATGTAACTGTTCACGTTCAACGAACGCGATCAGTTACAGGCGGCTGGCAATGAAGTTTTCCTCTGGAAAAAGGCCAGCCGCCACACCTCAGGTTCATTTTGATACGCCCTCAGCAGTAAATGCTTCGGGCTGCTTGGATAGTTACGATTGAATTCTCTTTCCTTTATCTGTATCATACAAAGATATGACCGCCAAGACAATGGATATCCAGATTTACGGAGTGAAAATAAAGATGCGCAGTTTTTTAGAGGAAGCGGCAAACGTAAAGCCAAGCGCAAGACAGCTCTCCTGGTACGGGATGGAGTTTTACGCTTTTATGCACTTTGGCATAAATACATTTACGGACAGGGAATGGGGAGACGGCACGGAGGATCCGGCGCTGTTCGATCCGGCTGGTCTTGACTGCGACCAGTGGGTGAGCGTCGTAAAGGAAGCGGGAATGAAAGGGATCATTCTGACCGCCAAGCATCACGACGGGTTCTGCCTGTGGCCCTCCGCTTATACGGAACACAGCGTCAAAAATTCCCCTTGCGGCAGGGATATCGTAAAAGAAACGGCCGAGGCCTGCCGCCGTGGCGGGATCCGCTTCGGCTTCTATCTCTCCCCCTGGGACAGGAATTCCTGCCTGTACGGAACGGATGCTTACAATGATTATTTCTGTAATCAGCTGGAAGAGCTGCTGACAGGGTACGGTGAGATCTTCTGCGTCTGGTTCGACAACGCCTGCGGCGAAGGCCCGAACGGGAGAAGGCAGCAGTACGATTTTCCGCGCTATATAAACCTGATCCGAAAGCTGCAGCCGGGCGCCGTGATCTTTAACGACTACGGGCCGGATGTGCGCTGGTGCGGGAACGAGCAGGGACGCTCGCGCAATGCGGAATGGGCTGTCGTGCCCTCTGAACTATGCCGCTACAGCGAGGTCCAGACCGGACCCGGTCCTATGGCGGATCAGGGAGATCTTGGTTTCCTTTACAATACTGCGGAAAATATCGGCGGCACCGACCTGATCCGCTATTCCCGCGGGCTGACCTTTACTCCTGCCGAAGTCGACACGTCCATCCGTCCCGGGTGGTTCTGGCATCCGCAGGAGGATCCGCACGATGCGGACAAATTGTTCCGAATTTACCTTGCCTCTGTCGGAAACGGGTGCTGCCTGAACCTGAATATTCCACCGGACCGCTCGGGCAGGATCGACGCAAGAGATGTCAAGGCACTGCAGGAGCTCCGGGGTCTTCTTCGGGATGCCTTCGCGGCTCCGCTGCCCGCATCCATAGTGCTTGATGAGAACTCCGCGCCGACGCAGCCGGAATACCATATTCACACCGACCGCCCCTATACTGCTATTCATTATATCGTTCTGGAAGAGGACCTGACGAAAGGCCAGCGGATCGAGAGCTTTGTTCTCGGCACCCGGAACGCGCAGAACGCGGAAGGCCTGCTGATCCCGTTCTATGAGGGGACGACCGTCGGACATAGAAAAATCTGCGAGTTCAAGCACCTCTCTCTGCCGGCAGGGCATATCCGGGAGGACCTGGAGGGCACGGATCTCGTACTGAAGGTCTGCTCTGCGAGGGGGCCGGCCGTGCTGAAGACGGTCTCGCTGTATTAAGATAGCAAAGGCAGCAATGCATATCCTGGAGATCCTGGGAGAAAGGAAAATCCAATCACCATCATCGATGATTGGATGATATGAAAAATATGTTTCAGATCAGAACAGCCGTGCCTGAAGACACGGAAGCACTTTTGGAGATCTATTCCTATTATGTAAAGAATACGGCGATCACGTTTGATTATGACGTTCCTTTGCCCGAAGAGTTCCGGGCAAAAATGCTGCACACCCTGGAGCACTATCCGTATCTCGTGATTGAGCAGGACGGCAGGATCGCGGGGTATGCCTATGCGGGACCTTTTGTCGGCCGCGCCGCCTACGACCACTCCTGTGAAATGACGATCTATCTGGATCACGCCGAGCACAGACACGGCCTTGGGCGTCAACTGTACACGGCACTGGAGGAAGAACTGAAAAACAGGGGAAAGCTGAATCTGTACGCCTGTATCGGGTATCCCGATCCGGAGGATGAATACCTCACAAAAAACAGCGCCGAATTTCACGCGCATATGGGATACACCCTGGCAGGGCGCTTCCGCAAATGCGGGTACAAATTCGGGCGCTGGTATGACATGGTCTGGATGGAGAAAATGATCGGCGAGCACCGCTGAATATTCATTCAGATGACTCAATCATAGAGGTTGTCCCTGGTGATGTTCTTGAGCCATTTCCTGCTGCGGTAATGCCCGATGACCCAGGGCCATTTAACGAATTCGTCGGTGCACATGAAGAAATAGACCCACATGGGCGGGAGCTTTAAGACGGCCGCCGTCAGGAACGCCAGCGGAACGCCGTAACACCACATATCGATGGTGTCGCAGATCATGCCCCACCTGGAGTCTCCGCCTGCGCGGAAGACGCCGGCGATCAGGGTCGTATTGACCGCTGCTCCCATGACGTAATAGGAATTGATCAGCAGCATGGTCCTTAAATATTTAAGGCCTGTAGGGCTGAGATCGGCAAAGTTCAGGACGATCGGCATAGCCGCAAGAATGATGACACCGCCTATCGCTCCGAACAGAACGGTGAGACGCATGAGGTTTCTTGCCGCTATGTCGGCATCCTCCAGGCGGTTCTCTCCGATGATCTGGCCGAGCAGGATGCTGCCTCCGCTCGCCACGCTGAAGGCAAGGATCGTACCGAAATTGCGCATCAGGGAAGCAAAGGAATTGGCTGCGACGACATCCGTCCCCAGGAACTGGCCGATCACGACGGAATACATAGAGAAGGCCAGGCCCCAGGAGGCATCATTGATGACAGCCGGCAGTGCCATATGAATGAAGTCCTTGAGCAGGAGGCTGTTTTTCACAAAGATATCCGAGAGGCGCATCTTGACGTCTTTGCTCTTTACGGAGACCAGGATGCAAAGCGCCAGTTCCAGAACGCGGGATATGGAAGTAGCGAGGGCAACGCCTGCCGCCCCCAGTTTCGGAGCGCCGAAGAGTCCGAAAATAAACACCGCGTTCAGCAGGATGTTCATCGTAAACGCAAATGTATTCAGCGCTGTGGAGATCGCAACTCTTCCGATACTGCGAAGGGTCGCGAGATAGATCTCGATGATCCCCCAACAGAAATAAGCCAGGCTGATATTCCTCAGGTACTGGGCGCCGATCGCGACCAGTTCGGGATCATGGGTAAAGACCAGCATCATGTATTTGGGAAACAGCAGGGCTCCGAGGGAAAACACCAGGGAAACGGCAAGAGAAAAGCGGAAAGCGATTCCCTGTACGAGGTGCACGGTCCTCATATCTCCTTTTCCGTAGTACTGGGCGCTCAGCATAGTAACGCCTGTTCCCAGGCCGTAAAGGATCATAAACAGGATGCTCGCGTACTGCGCCGCCAGGGATACCGCGGAGATATGCGCCTGCCCGACATAGTTGAGCATCACGACGTCCGCCGAGTTGACGGCAGCACTCAGCAGGTTCTGCAGAACGATCGGAATAGTGAGTTTAGTGATCTGCGCGTAATAGTTTTTCTTCTGATCCATAGGTGTATGTCTCCTGCGCCTTTTGTCTCCTGCGCTTTGATCTCTGAAAGCATAGCGGTCCGGTTATCGGGCCGCTTAATTTTTGATGAAAGATTCCGGCTCTATGAGATTATAGAGGATTCCGTAAAAAGCCGCAATAAAAAGCTATTTTTTGCTGTTCGACGCAAATCTTTGCATTTTATCAGCCTGCAATCTATTATAAAATGATATCATGGTCAAAGGTATTCAGAGACCTGAATCATCATACAGAAAGGAACCAAGTATGGAAAGTCAGAGTTTAAAGAACGGAACTTATATGGACACTTCTCTCACGGCAGCTGAAAGAGCAGACCTGCTGCTCCGGGAGCTGAGCCTGGACGAAAAAATCGCGCAGCTTGTCGGCGTTTTTTCTCTCAAAGGATATGAAGACCGCATGGCGGTATTTTTCAAAAACGGGATCGGACAGATCTCGACGCTCGGCTTCCGCATGGTCGAGACCAAAGAAGCGGCGGCGGCCTGGCAGCGCCAGCTCCAGGATCTTGTCATGGACAACAGTCCGCACCACATCCCCGCTGTTTTTCATATGGAAGGTCTCTGCGGCGCCTTTGTTCAGGATTCGACCGCATTTCCGTCCGGCGTAAACCGCGGCTCCTCTTTTGACCCCGAGCTGGAGGAAAAGATCGGTGAGATCGTCTCCCGCCAGGAGGCTGCCTACGGCATCACGCAGATCCTCGCTCCTGTTCTTGATATTTCCCGCGACTCCCGCATGGGACGCCAGTCTGAACCTTACGGAGAGGATCCCACTCTCGCCGCTGCCATGGGAACAGCCATGACCCGCGGCATCCAGGGAACCGTAACGGCGGGACGCAGGCCCGAATCCGTTGCCAAGCATTTCCTTGGATTCCATGATTCCCAGGGCGGCATCCACGGCGCACATGTCGACGCCGGCGACAGGCTGCTGAAAGAGATCTACGGCAAGTCCTTCCAGGCCGCCATTCAGGAAGCCGGCCTTCGCGGGATCATGCCCTGCTACTGCCTGATCGACGGGATCCCGATCCATGCATCCAAACATTACCTGACGGATCTGCTGCGCACAGAGATGGGCTTTGACGGCGTTGTCATTTCCGATTACGGCGCTGTCGGCAACGTCTACGGCGTGCAGAGCGCATCGGAAGATAAAGCCGACGCCGGCTACCGCGCCATGAAGGCCGGAATGGATGTCGAGCTGCCCATGCCGGATTGCTACAGCACGGATCTGAAGGAAGCCTTTGCCCGCGGTGATGCGGACATCGCCGTTCTCGACAGGGCGGTCCGCCGCGTTCTCGAGGCCAAGTTCCGCATGGGTCTTTTCGAGAATCCTTACGCTCTTGAGGGCGAAGAACTGGTACAGACCGTGCATCATGACGGCGACGATGCGGTCGCCATGCAGTCCGCCCAGGAGTCCGTCATCCTCCTGAAAAACAACGGCGCCCTGCCTCTTACCGGCAAAGAAACGACCATCGCTGTCTTTGGTCCTCACGCTGCCAATGCCCGCTACTATTTTGGCGGTTACACACACCTTTCCATGGTGGAAGCACAGCACGCCGCCATGAATTCCATGGCCGGTGTAGGTGCGGGCGGCAAAACGACAGAGATCGAAATGGTCCGTGTGCCCGGCACCAATATCCAGGACGATGAAAACGAGGAATTCAACGGTGTCCTGCGCCAGCTCGAGCCCGACTGTAATAATCTTCTCGAGGCGCTTAAGATCGCCTGCCCCGATGCGGAGATCCTCTACGCACAAGGCTACCACAAAGCCGGCACTGACGAGAGCCTGTTTGAAGAGGCTTTAAAGATCGCGGAAAAGGCGGACGTGCTGATCCTTACCCTTGGCGGCAAGAACGGCTCCGGCTCCATCGCGACGATGGGCGAGGGCGTCGACGGAACGAACATCAATCTTCCTGCCTGCCAGGATGCTTTCATCCGCAGGGCTGCTGCGTTCGGAAAGCCTATGATCGGAGTACACTTCGACGGACGCCCGATCTCCAGCGACACGGCGGATGAACTGCTCGATGCCATTCTTGAGGCGTGGACACCGGCGACCTTCGGCGCTGATGCCGTAGTCAATGTACTGACCGGCAAATATAATCCTTCCGGCAAGCTCCCCCTGACCGTCGCCCGCAGCGCGGGACAGATCCCGATCTATTACAATCATCCCAACGGATCTGCCTGGCATCAGGGCTACAGCATCGGATTCACCGACTATGCGGATATGCCGCATACCCCCCGCTACTGCTTCGGCCACGGCCTGAGTTATACGTCCTTCGAATACTCTGACCTCACCGTTGAGAAAGCGGAAGTTTCACCGTTTGAAAAGTTGGATATCTGCGCCAAAGTCAAAAACACCGGCTCTGTGAAAGGCACTGAGGTCGTGCAGCTCTATCTGCATGACGTACACGCCTCCATGGCCCGCCCCATCAAAGAGCTGCAGGGTTTCGCCCGTGTCAGCCTCCTGCCCGGAGAGACGAAAAAGGTCACCTTTACTGTCTCCCCCAGCCAGATGGCCTTCGTCGATGAAGACATGCGCTGGAAGATCGAAAAGGGTGAGATCGAGATCCAGGTCGGCGCTTCCTCCGAAGACATCCGGCTCACCGGTTCCTATACCGTAAAGGCTGACGCCTTTATCGAAGGACGCGACCGCGGATTCTATGCAGCTGTAACTATCGAATAAAAAGAGACAATGGGGACAGACCCCTTTGTCCCATTTTCGCTCAATAGAATGATGCTAAGGTCAAAAGGCAGAAAAGTATGCCGTGCTTGCACGAGCGGACTTTTCTATCTTTTGACCGCCCGACATGAGCAAGGAGCAATTTGCTTGTATTTACAGGCAAATTTGCGGATTGCGAATGCTCGGAGAGG
>JAFTFD010000225.1 GCA_017449745.1 Lachnospiraceae bacterium | reverse complement strand
CCATCGTTCCGCAGTCCGAAAAAGACTGCAGAAAATCCGGAGAAAATTGTGTACACGATTTTCTCCGAATCTAATGCTAACATATTTTACATATTAAGGTTTCCGGCGTCAAGTTCGTCAGCTTAAAAAGTAACTCAAATGTTACCTGCGAGCCGGAAACCTCTTTTTTATGAGCAAAATGACCTGCGCGGCAGATGGTTCACGCGTATGGAAACTCACGGCGCAGCAGCTCTTCCATTTCCGCAAAAGAAGATAGCATGTTGACCTGGAGTCTGATCTTAGATGCGCCGGGAAATCCCTGCAGGTACCAGGAGATATGTTTTCTCATCTCCTGAATGCCGACACGCTCCCCTTTGATCTCTTTCATGAGCGCCGCATGCCGCAGGATCATCTGCACGATCTCCTTGCGACCGGGTCTCTCTATTCCTTTTCCGTTTTCCAGATACGCATTGACCTCGCGGAAGACCCAGGGATTTCCCTGTGCCGCTCTGGCGATCATAATGGAGTCGCATCCTGTTTCTTCCATCATCCTGCGGGCCGAGGGGCCGTCTACCACATCTCCGTTTCCGATGACCGGAATGTTCACGGCCTCTTTGACGGCTGCGATGATCTCCCAGTCCGCTTCTCCGCTGTACATCTGGGTCCGTGTCCTCGCGTGGACCGCCACAGCTGATGCCCCGCCTTCCTGCGCCGCAAGCGCGCATTCTACCGCGTTGACGTGATCGAGATCGAAGCCTTTTCTTATTTTTACCGTGACAGGTCTGGATGTACCTCTTCTGGCAGCTGCCGTGATCTCCCTGATCAGGTCCGGATCCTTCATCAGGGCCGATCCCTCATGGTTGTTCACGATCTTGGGGACAGGGCAGCCCATATTGATATCGAGGATATCGAAGGATTCCTGCTCGATCATGGCGGCCGCTTCATTCATCACTTCCGGCTCATGTCCGAAGAGCTGAAGGGAGACCGGTGCTTCCTCCGGCCTTGTCAGCATCAGTTCTCCTGTCTTCCTGTTATGATAGGTGATCGCCTTTGCGCTGATCATCTCCATGACGACCAGCCCGGCTCCCATCTCCCTGCACAGCAGCCTGAAGGGGAGGTCAGTCACCCCTGCCATGGGACCAAGGACCGTATTGCCTTTTATCTGCACATTGCCAATGATCAGGTCTTTCATGAATCTTCCTCAGCTTCTTCCTCCAGCAGTGCGGAAGGGTCCATGTGCAGATACTGTACTTTATAATAGATCGCCAGCGACTCAAACAGCTCTCTGTGGCGGATCCTGAGCTGCTTCATCATGAGTCCGCTGCCGATATCGTCATAGAGAAGGTCTCCCTCATCGCAGCGCGAATCCATTACGACGTCTCCTGTCGGCGTAAAACCGACGGTAAAGATCCCTCCGACTTCTTCCGTAAAGAGCACGCACATGATGTGCAGCTCTTCCTTTACGCTCTCCGGCACCTTATCGAACTGCCGGTTAAAATAGTATTTTTTGTCGTATGCACTGGAACCGCACAAAATGATCCTGTATTTGTCCTCATTTTCGTAGGAATCCGTTTCCAGAAAATCGTCTTCATAATGCTCTGCCATCAGCAATACCCCATCACACCGCGCACAGAGACCTCTCCGGCACCTATGTGCATCTCTTTTCCATCATCATTCCGGATCACAATGAGCTCGCCGGCCTCCGTGATCCCCTTTGCCGTGCCGCTGTACTCGCCGGCGGGATCAAGGACTCTCACCTCTCTGTTCCGGTTGACGAGAGCTCCTTCATACGTCTCTCTTAGCGGTGAGAGATCTCCCGCAGAAAGGAACGCCTCGTAGTCTTCTTCAAAGTGTCTCCACAGCGCTGCGGTCAGCTCTGTCCTGCAGATCGTTCTGTCTGCCGCAATTTTCAAGGACGTCGCCGAAGATATGACCTCCTCCGGGATCTGCGTCTGGTTGATATTGAGTCCGATCCCGACTACCACGTCCCGGATCTCCATTTCTTCCATCCTCATTTCGGTCAGGATCCCGCAGATCTTTTTAAACTCGCCGCCTTCCTTTGACACGACCACATCATTCGGCCACTTGATCCCGATCCGAAGCGTTTCCGGCAGATCCAGCTCCAACAGGGCTTTATATACCGCCAGGGCGGCGACCAGGGTCGTCATCGGCGCCTGCACCGGCTGCAGGTCGTTTCCCGGCTTTAAGAGAAGGCTCATATAGATATTCCCGTTTTCAGGAGATATCCATGTCCTTCCGCGCCGGCCTTTGCCCCTTGTCTGGGCAGCAGCTGCGACGAGTGTCCCCTGCGGATACTCCTGCTCCGACAGAGCAAAAATATCTTCATTCGTTGAGCCCGTCTGCGCCTTGAAGATCACAGGGTGGCCTGCCCAGGAGAGCGGCTCCAGTGCTCTCTCCAGCTCGACTTGTCCCAGCACATCCGCCTCGCTGCTATGAGTCAGGCGGTATCCTTTATTTGTTACAGCTTCGATCCTGTATCCGTCCTCCTGCAGCCGGCGGATCGCCTTCCACACAGCAGTTCTGGATACCTGCAGCTCTTCGCAGAGCTTCTGGCCTGACACAAAGTCGTCCGCCTCCAGCAGGATCTTCAATATTTTTTCTTTCATCTCTGAAACCCGAGCGTAGCAGCCATAACTGCCTTGATCGTATGCATGCGGTTTTCCGCCTCGTCGAAGACGACAGAGCGGGGACCCTCAAAGACCTCATCTGTCACTTCCATCTCGGTCAGGCCGAATTTCTCATAGATCTTCTGCCCGATCCCCGTCTTGAGATCGTGGAATGCGGGGAGGCAGTGCATGAAGACGGCTCTCTCAGAGCCCATATCCAGCAGTTCCTTCGTGATCCTGTAAGGAGACAGATCCCTGATCCTCTCCTCCCAGATCTCATCCGGCTCGCCCATGGAGACCCAGACGTCCGTGTAGAAGACATCCGCTCCCTTTGCTCCCTCGGCCGGATCCTCCGTGAGGGTGACGCTTCCTCCCGAGATCTCCGCAAGTTTCCGGCACTGCTCAACCAGCGCCGGATCCGGGAAATATTTTGCGGGAGAGCAGAGTGTCACGTGCATTCCCATTTTCGCGCCGAGGACCATCAGGGAGTTACCCGTGTTATATCGGCAGTCGCCAAAGCACGTCAGTCTGACACCTTTTACATCCCCCAGATGCTCCGTGATCGTCAGCATATCCGCCAGCATCTGTGTCGGATGGAATTCATTGGTCAGTCCGTTCCATACAGGTACCTTGGAATACCTGGCCAGCTCCTCTACGATCTCCTGGCCATATCCGCGGTACTCAATGCCATCGAACATGCCGGCAAGGACTCTTGCTGTGTCAGCGATCGATTCCTTCTTGCCGATCTGGGAGCCCGAGGGATCCAGGTATGTCGTTCCCATCCCGAGGTCATGGGCTGCTATCTCAAAGGAGCAGCGCGTGCGTGTGCTGGTCTTTTCAAAAATAAGGGCAACGTTCCTGCCCCGCAGCTGATCTACGGGCTCATAGTTTTTCTTTTTTTCCTTAAACCAGGCCGCCAGATCAACTAAATACCTGATCTCTTCAGGTGTGAAATCCAACAGTTTCAGAAAATCTCTTCCTTTCAGGTCCATTGCTTTCCTCTCCATAATAATTTCATAGGCATCGTTGTTGAGCTTAAATAATACAACTTATACTAAAAAAAAGGAAGAGCTGCTGCTCTCCCTTATATTTTCTCTTAAATCTTCAGGCGGTGCCGATGCGCCGTCTGTTTCGGTTCCGGTCTTAAACCGTTCCCCAGAAGCAATGTGCACCGATGATCATTCCCGTATAGTGCAGGTTCTTGCGCATAAAGAAGATCGCATTGCCTACCGGAGCTTCTCCCTGCAGCGCTGCGATGGCAGCCTCTCTGCAGCTCTCCGGGATCTCTCCCTTGCGCAGTACCCAGGAAAGCCAGCCGCTTCCGACAGGTGAGAACTGTCCCCTCTGATAGATGACTTCTTTCATGGTATTAGGGAACTTTGCGCTCCTGATCCTGTTCAGGACAACGTTTCCTACCGCGACCTTGCCCTCCCGGGACTGATTACCTGCCTCGCAGTAGATCAGTGCCGACAGAAGGCGTATTTCTTCCTCTGTTGCAGGATAAACATAATTGCTGTTTGCGACCTGCTCCGCCTCTGTTTCCTGTTCCTCAAGGGCTGCCATGCAGTCTTCTGCCGCTGCCTGCCAGTCCTCCAGTGCCTGAGCGGCATCAGGATCCGTTTTGGACTTTTCGACGATATCAGCCACATTTTCAAGCTCTTTGTTGACGAGCTCGATTGCTTCATCCTCAGTAACACCTTCTGCAATCAGTTTATTAAATGTGTGCTTTGCTGTATACAATGCGGCATTTTTCTGCCGCTCAAGATCGTCTTCAGCGTCCTCTGTTTTTTCTGCGTCTGCAGCTGTCACAACAGCTTCACTTTCAGTCTTGACGGGCGCATCAGCTGCTTTATTCTCAGCATTGACGGGCGCCTCAACAGTTTTACTCTCAGCGTCAACGGGTGCCTCCTGGGATGCCGCCGCTGTCTGCTCCGTAACTACGTTCACCGCATCGACGCTCTCCGCTGCAGGAACCTGTACAATATCAGCCGTCTGTTCCTGAACTGAGGCTTCCGTTGTCTGCCCGGCCTTCTCACTTTCTACTGCCTGGGCCTGTGTTCTTTCCTCTGCCGTATCCGGCTCTGTTATTATCTCTGCCTGCTTCGCTGCCGCGGTTTCCGCTGTCTGCGCAAGTGCTTCCTCCGCCTGCACGCTCTGCATGTTTTTGCCGGAATCTGCCGCCTCCACATGGAGCTTCGGCATCAGGATGAAGCATAGTGCCATAATAACCAGCACATTCATCCTTCCGACGGTTTTATACCATCTCATTTCAACATCCTCCAACATATTATTCCCTGATTGCAAATATTTCTCTGCCACTTTGCTGATGCTCTAATAATGTAAGTCTTCGGCAGTTACTCTCAGGTATTTTAAATGTTACAGAATTGTTACTGCGAATGTTTGGTTATATTAACACTATGTAATATTTTTGTCAAGTTTCACAATTTTACGTCATAAAGATGTACAAGATATTGTATAATTCAGCAAAACTGCCACCAAATAGCCATCCCCGTCGGGACAGCCACTTGGTGGCAGCTTTCATTTGCGCTATTCGGGCTGCAGGGTCCTACAGCCGTTTTGTCTTCTCCAGGCATGCTTCGATAGCGTCCATCACAGCCGCCCTCATACCCTCCTGTTCGAGCACCTGTACGCCCTCGATCGTCGTTCCTCCGGGGGAGCAGACCATGTCTTTTAATTCCCCCGGATGGCGTCCTGTCTCCAGCAGGAGTTTCGCGCTGCCCATGACTGCCTGTGACGAGAAGCGATATGCCTGTTTTCTCGGCATACCGGCCTTAACTGCGGCGTCTGCAAGTGCCTCAATGAACATGAAAACATAAGCGGGAGAAGCACCGGAAACCGCTCCGGCTACGTCGAGCATCTGCTCGCTTACGACTTCCGCCATGCCAAAGCTGGAAGCAAGTCTGAGCGCCTCTTCCAGTTCCTCTTCCGAGACGTGCTGGTTCCGGCAGACAGCCGTGCAGCCCTCTCCGACCAGCGCCGGCGTGTTAGGCATGAAGCGCACGATCCTCGCGGGGCTGTTCAGTCTTTCTTCAAACCAGCTGATCTTTTTGCCTGCCGCAACACTGATGATGAGGGTATCCTCTCCGATATAATCCCGGATCTCTTCCAGGACTGGCGGCAGTACGACCGGCTTTACAGCCAGGATCAGGATCTGCGCCTGCCTGGCCACTTCCACATTGGAATTCTCTGTCCGGATCCCGAAAGTATCCGCGACCTGCTCCCTGGTGGCCTGTGTCGCGCTGGAGCCTATGATCTCCTCCGGTTTCGCGATCTGCTGCCGCAGGATACCTCCGATCATAGCCTTTGCCATATTACCCAGTCCGATAAACCCGATCATCATCTTATCTCTCCTCCTGAATAACTCCTTGCATTCAATGAATGTACACAGCTTGTTCTTTACACTCCAGCACTTCGGCGCTGCCGGTATGCCTCATACATCAGGATCCCGGCGCTGATGGCAGCATTGAGGGATTCGATCTCCCCCTCCATAGGAATGCGGATCTTCTCATCCGCAGAAGCGGCGAGCTCTTCTGTCAGTCCCCTTGCCTCATTTCCTATCATGAAGGCTGTTCCGGACAGATAGCTCAGGCTGTCGTACGGCACGCTCCCCCGGAGCCATGCGGCGCAGACGATAATTCCTTTATCCTTCAGCTTGCTCACCGCTTCAGGAAGATCACTGCAGAGAGCAAACGGCATGCGGAAGACCGCACTCATCGTGGACCTGATCACCTTCGGATTAAAGACATCCACACAGCCTCCGGATAGCAGGATCCCTGTGACGCCTGCTGCCTCTGCCGTCCGGAAGATCGTTCCCAGATTTCCCGGGTCCTGAATATCCTCCAGGATCATGATCAGGGGCTTCCCGGATCCGGATATGATCTCTTCCGCGCTATATGAGGGCATTTTTACAAGCGCCATAACTCCCTGCGGGGAGCGCGTGTCTGCCATTTTCTCCATGACAGGACTGGTGACGAGGCTGACAGGAATTCCCGGAAATCTGTTTTCCAGGTCGCTGCGAATCTGCAGATCCAGGTCTTCCCTTATAAACAGCTCCTGCATGAACTGCGTCGGCGTATCCATGACGAAACGCAGCCCTTCAGCAGCGAAAAGGCCGCTTTTTTTTCGCTCGGCGGCCTTTTGCTGCAGGAGCGAAATAAACCTCACTTTTTCGTTCCTGACGGATGTTATTTTTGTTTCCATTTCGTTCTTCCCATAGATGCCGCTGCACTATGTCCAAAAGGCCCTGTGCTGTCACGTGGAAAGAGCCTTGCTGATCTCAAACTGGTAGTCGGAGATGTGCTTCTCCATGACCAGGGCTTCCTCGATATCAACGTCTGTCACCTCTCCATGCTGCAGGCACACGACCCGGTTGCTCTTGCCCTGTGCGGCAATATCCGCCGCATATGCGCCCATGATGGAAGCATAGAACCTGTCTTTGCAGGTCGGCGAACCGCCGCGCTGCATGTAACCGAGGATCGTCGCTCTTGTCTCGATTCCCGTCGCCGCCTCAATTCTCCTCGCCATGGAAGTGGAATGCCCGATTCCCTCGGCGTTGATGATGATGTGGTGACGCTTGCCGTGCTTTCTGTTATTAATGATATTGTCAACGATCCGCTGTTCGTCGTAATCATAGGTCTCGGGGATCAGGATATCCTCTGCGCCGTTGGCAATGCCGCACCACAGTGCGATATAACCTGCATTTCTGCCCATGACCTCGATAATGCTGCATCTCTCATGGGAGGAAGAGGTATCTCTTACCTTATCGATCGCCTCCATAGCCGTATTGATGGCCGTATCGAATCCGATCGTGTACTCGGAGCAGGCAATATCCAGGTCAATGGTTCCCGGAATGCCTATGGCATTGATGCCGTGTCTGGACAGCGCCAGCGCCCCGCGATAGGAACCGTCGCCGCCGATCACGACGAGGGAATCGATCCCATGATCATGGCAGATCTGCGCGGCCTCTGCCTGGCCCTCTTCGGTCCGCATCTCCTCGCACCTTGCTGTGCCCAGGATCGTACCGCCCCGCTGAATGATATCGGAGACGCTTCGCTTGTCCATGTCCACGATCTCCTCATTCAGAAGGCCTGTGTATCCTCTGTAGATGCCCTTGACCTTCATCCCGTTCTGGATCGCCTTGCGGACGACCGCACGGATTGCCGCATTCATACCCGGAGCATCTCCTCCGCTCGTCAAAACGCCGATAGTTCTGGTACTGTTTTCCGCCATGATCTCCTCCTCCACGGGATCTTAAATTTTCTACTCTTTCGATGATGCCGCAGTGCGTCAGCACGCAGGCATTGCACGGCAGAAATACGCGAAGGCATTTTCTGCCTATACCGTATGATACATGATACTGCTGTCCACTGCCAGTTTTTTATCAGCGGACTGTTACGTTTTCCTTGCCAAAGCGTCCGACCAGCGCATCCAGCGCAGCCTGATCGGCGCGGATTCCCTGCCCGGGAGGCAGGATCTTGCGGCTGCGGATCTCTTCTATATAGAGAACGACCTGATCGCGTCCTCCGTACTGATCCACAAGATCCATCAGATCCTTTTCCCCTTTGCGGTAGTCTTCCGTTGTCTTAAACCGGACCCAGACTCGTTTGGGGATATCTTCAAAGGGTACGATATTCTGGACGATCAGCTTGGCGTCTTTTTCCTCTTCCTCGGAGACCCTTCCCTTCAAAAAGACCTTGGCATCTTCCTTGAGGTACTGGGAGCCGCTCTCATAAGCCGCCGGGAAGACGATCGCTTCGATCGATCCCGTCAGGTCTTCCATGCTGATAAAAGCCATGACCTGGTTTTTCTTGGTGTACTTGATCCGGATATCCGAGACCATTCCCCCGACCGTCACGCTCTCATCGTCGTGAACACGGCATCCTCCGGCCTCTTCGTCGTAATAAAAATCCGTCGCCCTGTTCGTGATGTGGCTGCTCCACATTCCCGCATATTCCTCGAGCGGATGTCCGCTGACGTAAATGCCGAGAACTTCCTTTTCAAAGGCAAGCTTTAATTCCTTGTCGTATTCCCCGACATCGGGATAGGTGATTTGAAAGGCCGATCTGTCGGACTCAGGAACCAGATCAAAGAGGGACATCTGCCCCGCCATATTGTTTTTGGAGCTGTCCTGCAGTTCATCCATGATCCGGATGTAGACGCTCATCATCTGTTTTCTGGTAGCTCCAAAGCTGTCAAAAGCGCCTGCCTTGATAAAGCTCTCTACGACCCTCTTGTTCACCTGGATCCCGGAAGAGCTGACCCTGGAAAGAAAGTCCCGCAGGTCCTTAAATTTGCCGTTTCTGTTTCTCTCCTCCACGATCGCATTGATCACGGGCCTGCCGACACCCTTTACCGCCGTCAGTGCATAGCGGATCGCGCCGCCGGAGACGGAGAAACCGGCCTCTCCCTCATTGATATCCGGCGGCAGGAGTTTGATGTTCAGGTTCCTGCAGCTGAGGATATAGCCTGCGACCTTTCCCGGAAAATCGATCACGGAGGTCAGCAGGGAGGCGAAAAATTCTGTCGGATAGTAATATTTCAGCCATGCCGTCTGATAGGTCACGACCGCGTAGCAGGCTGCATGGGATTTATTGAACGCGTACTTGGCGAAGTCGATCATGTTGTCATAGATCCTGTTGGCCGCCTCCGCCGGGATCCCCTTTGCCGCGCATCCCGGTACGTTCTCCTCCGGATTGCCGTAGACAAAATTGCGGCGCTCCTTCTCCATGACCTCCTGTTTTTTCTTGCTCATCGCCCTTCGGACGAGATCCGCGCGTCCGAGCGTATAGCCGCCGAGGTCCTGCACGATCTGCATGACCTGCTCCTGGTAGACGATACACCCGTAGGTCGCTGCCAGGATAGGCTCGAGCTCCTTTGTCTCGTAGCTGATCTGGCCGTGTTCCTCTTTTCCCTTGACATACTGGGGAATAAAGTCCATCGGGCCCGGGCGGTACAGCGCGATCCCTGCAATGACATCCTCCAGGTTACCGGGTTTTAATTCCTTCATGAACCCCTGCATGCCGCCCGACTCGATCTGGAAGACGCCGTCCGTCCTGCCCGTCGCGATCGAGGCAAAAACGTCCGCATCTTCATAATTGATCCTGTCGATATCGATCGGTACCGGTCCGGGATTCTGCGTCACCTTTTTGGGGCCAAGCTGCGGCTCATAGTCCGGATAGTTTCCTCCGGCTTCCGCGATGCTGCGGTTCGCCATCCGAACCGCGTTCTGGATCACCGTCAGCGTGCGAAGGCCAAGGAAGTCCATCTTGAGCAGTCCCAGCTCCTCCACTCTCGTCATGGTAAACTGTGTCGTGATGGAGCCGTCCTGCGCCCTGGAGAGCGGGATCAGGTCCTCTGCTTTCTCCGAGCAGATCACGACGCCGGCCGCATGGATCGAGGTGTGCCTCGGCAGTCCTTCAAGGCGCCTGCTCATCACGATGAGGCGGTGGACCTGCTCATCGGAATCGTAGAGCTTTTTCAGGTCCGGATTCTGCTCAAGCGCCTTCTCCAGCGTAATATTGAGCTCAGCCGGGACCATCTTGGAGATCTGGTCACACAGAGCATAAGGAAGGTCCATGACCCGCCCTACGTCCCTGATCACTCCCTTGGCCGCCATCGTTCCGAACGTGATGATCTGGATTACTTTATCCCTGCCGTATTTTTCCGTGACATAATCGATCACTTCCCCGCGGCGCTCGAACTCGAAGTCCACGTCGATATCAGGCATCGAAACGCGCTCCGGGTTCAGGAATCTCTCGAAGAGCAGATTATAGCGGATCGGATCCAGCAGTGTTATGGAAAGACAATAGGAGACGACACTTCCCGCCGCCGAACCTCTGCCGGGGCCCACAGCGATCCCGTGCGTCCTTGCGTAATTGATATAATCCCAGACGATCAGGAAATAATCCACGTATCCCATCCTGCGGATGACGCCCAGCTCATACTCCATCCGCTCGTGAACGGCTCCGTCGTCATCAGGGTAGTTCCTGGCAAAGCCTTCTTCGCAAAGATGATTCAGGTAAGTCCAGGAATCATATCCCTCCGGGACATCAAAGTGAGGCAGTTTCGTGTGCCCGAACTCGATCGTAACATTGCAGCGGTCGGCGATCTTCTGCGTATTTTCCAGCGCATCGAGCCTGTAGGGAAACAGCCGCCGCATTTCCTCTTCGCTCTTTATGTAAAACTGCCCGCCGGGATAACGCATCCTGTTTTCATCGGCAAGCTTCTTTCCGGTCTGGATGCACAGCAGGATATCGTGCGCCTCTGCGTCATCGGCGTATGTATAATGGCAGTCGTTGGTCGCGATCAGCGGGATCCCGAGCTCCTCTGAGATCGACAGGAGCGCGGCGTTGACCGTCTGCTGGTCAGGATATCCGTGGTCCTGCATTTCTAAGAAGAAATTTCCCTTGCCAAAGATGTCCTGGTACTCCAGCGCTGCCTTTTTCGCTGCTTCCAGATCCTGCCTGACGATATCTCTTGCCACCTCGCCCGCAAGGCAGGCGCTGCTGCAGATAAGCCCTTCGTGGAAGTCCCTCAGCAGTTCCTTGTCTACTCTCGGTTTATAATAATATCCCTCGGTAAAGGAGCGGCTCACGATCCTGGACAGATTCGCATATCCGGTATTGTTTTCCGCAAGAAGGATCAGATGATAATACCGGTCATCCGTCGCGCCGATCTCCCTGTCAAATCTGGAATTCGGCGCGACATAGACCTCGCATCCGATCACGGGCTTTATGCCCTCTTCCATGCATGCCTTATAAAAATCGATCACGCCGTACATGACACCATGGTCCGTGATCGCGGCGGCATTCATGCCGAGCTCTTTTACGCGCCGGACATACTCGCGGATCTTATTGGATCCGTCCAGCAGCGAATATTCCGTATGTGTATGAAGGTGTACAAATGCCATATTGACCCCCATGCCGCAGCGCCCGTTTCAGGCATCCTGCCGGAGAAATACGCTGATACAAATTCCCCTGAACCGTATTGGAGACGGTCAGGATTTAAGAAACGCCTCTGCGATCAGAAGGTCCTCAGGCGTCGTGATCTTGATGTTCCTGTAAGAGGCCTCTATCAGTTTTACCTTATGCCCTGTCTCGGATTCCAGGACCATGGCATCGTCTGTGACGCCGTGCCCTGCACTCCTGTCCTGCAAAAGCCTCCCCGCCAGCTTTTCATAAGCTCCCCTGATCAGTTCCAGGGAGAACACCTGAGGCGTCTGGATGATCCATACGCAGGATCTGTCCGGGGTACTGCATACAAAATGATCCCTGTCCGCGATCTTTACCGTGTCCTTGCTGGGCATGCCCGCAACAGCCGCGCCTTCCGCCCTGACAGCCAGGTACAGTCTTTGCAGCGCTTCTTCTTCAATAAATGGACGCGCTCCGTCATGAATGAACACATACTCGCATGGCCAGTCGATCGCCTGGAGTCCCGCGTGAACGGAATCATAGCGCTGTTCGCCGCCCGGGATGATCTTCCGTACCTTCTCCTTTGCCGCGGGCGCGGCGCTGATAACGCTCTGCCGGACAAACTCGGCCTCCCCTTCCGGCACGACGATCACGATATCCGTGATCACTTCGGAAGCCGCAAAGGTCTCCAGGCAATACGCAAGGATCGGCTTTCCGCATAAACTCAGGTACTGTTTCCTGACGGCGGCTCCCATCCTGGTCCCGCTCCCCGCTGCCAGCACGATCGCTGTACAGCGCTCTCTATCCTTAGAAGTATCATGCACTGCAGAATCTATCATATCCTACCTACTCGCTTTGCGTCAGGGGTGAGTCACTCACAGCATCAGGTTCGGGATCGCATTCAGATCGAGTCCGCTGCGCTTCCCCTTAATATAGTCATAATATCCCGCACATCCGATCATCGCGGCGTTATCCGTGCAAAGGATCGGGGGCGGGCAGTAGAAGGTAATGCCGCGTTTGTCGCACGCCTCCTTCATGGCAGCCCGCAGGGCGCTGTTGGAGGCAACTCCGCCCGCCAGTGCAAATTTCCGTATTCCAAGCGTATCCGCTGCGTCCATGGCATGTGTGAGCAGGACATCTACAACTGACTGCTGGAAGGAAGCCGCGAGATCCGGCACGTTCACTTCTCTTCCCTGCATTTTCTCGGAATTCAGGTAGTTGAGTACGGCAGACTTAAGGCCGCTGAAGCTGAAATCGTATCTGGACTCTCCGACTTTTCCGCGGGGGAATGTGATCGCGTGGGGATCGCCTTCCCTGGCAGCCCGGTCGATCTTGGGACCGCCGGGATAGCCGAGGCCTACGGCCCTGGCCACTTTGTCAAAAGCCTCCCCCGCTGCGTCATCAAGTGTTCTGCCGAGCACTTCATATTCCCCGTAGTCCTTTACGATCACAAGGTGCGTGTGCCCGCCGCTGACAACAAGGCACAGGAACGGTGGCTCCAGTTCAGGCGCCGCTATATAGTTGGCGCTGATATGCCCCTCGATATGGTGGACGCCGATGAGCGGGATGTTTCTCGCCCAGCTGATCGCCTTTGCCTCCGCGACGCCGATGAGCAGGGCTCCGACGAGTCCGGGCCCGTAGGTCACCGCGATCGCATCTATATCGTCCAGTGTCCTGTCCGCCGTCTCAAGTGCCTTCCGGATGACCTGATTGACCCTCTCCGTATGTTTTCTCGAGGCGATCTCAGGCACGACACCGCCATATAATGTATGAATGTCGATCTGGGATGAGATCTCATTGGACAGAACATTTCTCCCGTTCACAACGACGGCAGCGGCTGTCTCGTCACAGCTTGATTCTATTCCCAGTATCGTTATATCCTTTGACATTCAGGAATCTTCCTCCGTAAAATTGAGTACTGTCGTCTTGCCGTCCTTCCCGGGATACAGCCTGGGAAAGACTTTCTGTGCGGCAGGTATATAGTTCTCGGGATGCATCTCGGAAGGACTGTAATGCGTCAGCCACATCTGTCCGGGCTGCGCCTTCCTGCCGATCTCAGCGGCCTCCAGGAAGGTCATATGCTTTTTCTCCCTGGCCTTCCCTTCCTTGTCCTCTTCCCCGTACATTCCTTCGCAGATGAACAGGTCAGCCCCCTCCGCATTCCTCACGATGCTCTCTGTGGGCCTGGAGTCCGTGCAGTATGTCAGCTTCAGACCTTTTCTGGCAGGCCCCATGACATCCTCCGGCGTCCACAGGATCTCGTTCTCTGAAGCGCCCTCCGGCAGGTAGATCTCCTGCATGGAAACAGGGGTCTGTTCTTTCCCCTTGCCATTTCTGCCCTGTGCGGCAGCGGCTGCGATCCCGCGGGTCACGGCCTCTCCCCTCTGCAGCTGGTTCCAGCAACGGACCGGGATATTCAGCGCCTGGGCTCTTCCCGCATCAAATTTCCCTGCCCTGTCCAGGACGAAGCTGTATCCGTAGCACGTCACTCTGTGATTGACCCGGAACGCCGTTATATGAAAATCCTTATCACCGGGCAGGTCGAAAGTCTCTTCCGCCTCCGTCAGCTCCTTGTACTGAATCTCAAACGGCAGTTCCGCCGCGATCACTCTGAGAGCGCTGACGACGCGCTCGAGTCCCTTGGGACCGACCATCAGTACCGGCTCCGTTCTCTCGGAATTCCCCATAGACAGCAGCATTCCGGGGAGCCCGGAAATATGGTCCGCATGGTAGTGCGTAAAGAGCATGACATCGATCGGATTGGGGGACCAGCCCTTTTTCTTCATGGCGATCTGTGTGCCCTCCCCGCAGTCCAGCAGGATGCTCCTGCCGTTATACCGCAGCATCAGGGACGTCAGCCACCTGTACGGGAGGGGCATCATACCGCCCGTTCCCAGCAAACAGACATCTATCATAAATCTTTTCTCCGTCTCCACATGATCAGTGCATTCTCCACCGGTTTGGCGTAAAAATTCTTCCGTATCCCCTCTGTCTGAAAGCCAAAGCTCTCATAGACGCTCCTCGCCGCTGTGTTGCCTTCGCGCACCTCCAGAGACACATCTTCTATATTCATGGCAGCGGCATCCTCCAGCACTCTTTCCAGCATCTGATGGGCTGCGCCTTTGCGCCGGTATGCCGGCAGGACTGCTACGTTTGAGATCTCTCCCTCACCCGCGATCGCCTTAAATCCACAGGTCCCTATGATCTGCCGCTGTCCGCTGCCGTCTCCCTCTGTCTCCGCTACATAATAAAATGCGTAGGGGAGAAGGAGCGTTGCCCTGTAAACCTCTTCCGACCATGGCTCTGAAAAACAGATCTCCTCGATCCGGACAGCATCCGGAATGTCCTGTGCCGCCATCCTCCTTATTGTGATCAATATGATTTCCTTTCCTATCCGCTTCTTTACCGCTTCTTACCAGAAACCGGAACCATTACCGTTTCCCTAAGCCGGGGCTGTCCCGGGTCAATCCCTGTTCTTCAGAAGCGTTCCCGCAGCCAGCGCATCCATCTGCCCGGTCTTCTCTGCATAAGCCCTCTCCCTCTCGGCCTGGGCAGCTTTGAGGTACTCGGGGCGGAAATCATCTGCTGACACAAAGCACCCCTCACCCTTTTCCTGCCACAATGCATAGGCAAGCGCCGCCGTGGAAGCTGCTCTCTGCCGGTTCATATGGGCAGGCGCAAAACTACAGGAGATACCGCTCCCTGTTATGACCGCCTCGATCTTTGCGCGGTATGCGTCCGCTCCGTCTCCGGTAAAGATGACTCTGCGCTGTTTTCCGCTGCCGCCTGCTGCCGGATCAGTATCCTCCCCGGCCGTATCCAGCACATCCCTTACGATCTCCTCGACAGGGACCGCGCAGGGCTCTTTTCTGCAGACCGGCTTATCATATTCCTCATAGATCCCGGTAAAGACAGTCGCCCTCCTGGCGTCCATCATCGGGCAGATGAGCGCATCCGTCCCATAAAAGTTATAGGCCATGCTCCCGAGCGTAGAGACCGGAATGAGCGGCTTTTCGAGTGCCAGCCCGATCCCTTTTGCCGTGGCAGCCCCGATCCGGAGACCCGTAAAGGATCCGGGCCCTTTTGTCAGGGCGATCGCATCGATCTCTGCCATCTTCAGATCCGTCATTTTCCTCAGTTCCTCCATCATGGGCAGGAGTGTCTGGGAATGCGTCTTCTTAAACTGTATATTGTAATCTCCTATGATCTGTCCGTCTTCGAGCAGCGCACATCCTGCCACCAGTCCCGAAGCCTCAATTGCCAGAATTTTCATATATTACGATCTCCCTGAAATCTTCGCCTTTCTCAAGATCTCTCGAGATCCTGACATGGCAGTAATTCTCCGGCAGAATGTCCGAGATCTGATCTGCCCACTCTATGAGGCAGACACCTTCTCCATAGAGATAATCGTCAAAACCGATCTCCTCCATCTCTTCCGGCTCCTCGATCCTGTAGACGTCAAAATGATACAGAGGAAGCCTTCCCTCCTCATAGATCTGAAGGATCGTAAATGTCGGACTGTTCACTGCGCCTGTTACGCCCAGCCCGCTGGCAAATCCTTTTGTGAAGACAGTCTTGCCCGCTCCCAGATCGCCCTCCAGGGCAAAAACATCCCCGGGACGCGCTTTCCCGGCGATCCGTCGTCCGGTTTCAAAAGTCTCTTCCGGGGAATAGGATTCTATGCGTTCAGCCATTTTTTACCTCTTAATAAATAAGAAAACACGGCAGAACAGTCTCCGCCGTGCTATATCATACTCTGCTTTTGTTCCGGATGCAAACCCGAATCCGGCCTCTGCCGCAGCCCTCTTCGGTTGTTTGAAAATTGATCGTTATAGTCATTTTGACCAGTACGGTCTATTATGATCTGCCGTACCGAATGATAGGAGTCAGCTTTTTATAGAGCAGCATAGTCAAGACCGAGACGAGCGTTCCTTTAATAAGATTGATTGGCGCCACCATCAGCAGGACGAAGCTCCAGATATCTTTAACGCCGGCATTGATCGCGGTCCCCATT
>JAFTFD010000224.1 GCA_017449745.1 Lachnospiraceae bacterium | reverse complement strand
TCCAAAACACCGGTCATCCTGGTTATGACCAAGGTCGATTCCTTCAAAAAGGAGAAGATCCTTCCTGCCATCTCTGTCTACGCTGAAGAGTGGAAGACACTGACCGGCAGCGAGCTCTCGGATATCATTCCCGTCAGTTCCCGTAATAAGAGCGGCGTGGAAGAACTCCGCCGTGTGATCTTCGAAAAGCTCCCGGAGGGAGAACCCTTTTACGATGAAGAGATGGTCACAACGGAGACAGAAAGGGATATAGCGGAGGAGATGATCCGCGAAAAACTCCTGCGCCTTTTGCAGGAGGAAGTTCCTCACGGCGCGGCTGTCCAGATCACCAGAATGAAATACCGCAAATCCGCAAACGGAGATCCGATCTGCGATATCGATGCCGATATCATCTGCGAGAGGGAATCTCACAAGGGTATCATCATCGGCGCCAAGGGCGGTATGCTCAAAAAGATCGGGACCGCAGCCCGGACAGACATCGAGAATATGATCCAGACCAGAGTCAATTTAAAGCTCTGGGTCAAGGTCCGGAACAACTGGAAGGAGAATGAGGCCATGGTCCGCTCCTACGGTTATGACAAAAAGAAGCTGAAATAATTTCCGTAAACAATGGCAGCAGAAAACAGACAACCCTATATAGAAGTCCTCGGCATGGTGATCGGAACTCGTCCAATGGGCGAGTACGATCGCCGTGTTGTTTTGCTGACCCGTGAAAAAGGAAAGATCTCAGCCTTTGCCAAAGGCGCGAGAAGACCCAATTCACAGCTTCTGGCCTCCACGGACCTGTTCTGCTTTGGCACGTTCCGAATCTATGCCGGCAGGGATTCCTATACGCTGGTCGAGGCCTCGATCGACAACTATTTTCCGTATTTCCGGACGCACTTTGAGGAAGCCCTGATGGGGCAGTATTTTCTCGAAGTGATGGAGTACTGCACGAGGGAAAACAACGACGAGGCGATGCTCCTGCTGCTGACATACCAGTCCCTCAGGGCACTGGAGTCGGAAAAATACGGAACCGCTCTTGTTCGCAGCATATTCGAGATCAAAACGGTCGTGATCGAAGGGGAATTCGCACTGCCCGCCAATACGGATGCGTATCACCCGGCGGCGATCCAGGCACTGAAGCATATTGCAGCGAGCCCCGTCTCCAGGCTGTACAGTTTTACACTGGCGGAAGATGCGGCGAAGGACCTTAAGAACCTGGCGGCAAGGTACCTCGATCACTGTTTTGGGCACCATTTCAAGGGGGCGGAGGTCCTGGACATTTTAAACTAGAGAACCAATATATACACGAATCTAAGACTTGTCAATTTTGAGCAGTGCTGGTCAATTTTCTATCATTGATGCGGCAGCTGCTCTTTTTTTATACTTTTTATTACAGAATGCAGAGATCAAAGATAATGAGCAAGCGGTCATTTCATTCTGGACAGAGGAGGCCAACACGTGAAAAATCACTCTGGCAGAGCTGATTTTTCCGGCTTTTGGACATAACATCATTTTAACATGAGAGAAAGTCAGCCGTTGCACATTCTTTTATGTTTGAGTATAATATTTTGATTGTGGACAGAGCTGTGCTCTTATTTCGCAAAAACAGATGCGCTTCACGATGAAGGTATGGGGGATGAAATGAGTGATCGTGTCTCACAAAACAGATATTCCCGCTCGCAGAAAGGGGAGGCCGGGGCCGATCCCAGAGAGATCGCCAGAGCCAGGGCAAGGATGCAGCGTGACGCGCAGGTAAAGAAAAAGCGCAGGATCATGGCTGTTTTGCTGCTTGCTGTGGCTGTCGCCGCTGTATTTGCCGTTTATACTGTCCTCGGGCAGAACAGCCTGGAGACGTTGGAAGAGGCACAGCGCAGCACGGCGCTGATGCGCGCGAACGGGGAATTTACTCTGCTGAGTGTAGAGGACTTTGCAGAGGAGCAATACGATGAGAAGGAACTGGTCCGCACGGTTGACGAATCGCTGGAAGCATACAACGGGGAACAGAACCAGATCACGGAAAAGGGGATCTCTTTCGAAGACGGAAAGGCAAGGCTGATCCTTCATTACAAGACAGACGAAGACTATGAGTCTTTCAACCACACCCCGATGTTTTACGGAAAAGTGACGGAGTGTGTCGAGAGCGGCTATGATCTTACATCGATCTTATCCAGCGTCTCCAGAAAAAACAGCGGCAAGATCTTTTCAAAGGCGGATTTTGAAGCACTGAGTGATCATACACTCGTCTATTTTGCCGAACCTGTGGATATCCACATTCCGGACAGAAAAAAGATCCTGTTCGCGACGCCCAATTTAAGAGTCGTGACTGATACAGAGGCAGACGCCGTCGGAGCCGTGGACAAAGAACATCCCGCGATCATCATCATGGAATGACAGGCAGCTGACTGCGTACACTGAACCTGAATAATACGTAATGGGTATTAGCAGATCACAATTGATCTGATGAAATTGTTATTTTAAGACAGAGGAGCAGATACATGGAAAAAACAATGGAAAAAATCGTAGCGCTCTGCAACGCCAGAGGATTTATCTATCCCGGTTCCCAGATTTACGGAGGACTCTCCAATACCTGGGATTACGGCAATCTCGGCGTAGAGCTCAAGAACAATGTCAAAAAGGCATGGTGGAGAAAGTTCGTGCAGGAGTCTCCGCAGAACGTCGGCGTCGACTGCGCCATCCTGATGAACCCCAGGACATGGGTCGCATCCGGACACCTTGCCGGATTTTCTGATCCTCTTATGGACTGCAAGGGATGCGGCGAGCGCTTCCGCGCAGATAAGCTGATCGAAGATTACGCTGAAGAGAAGCATATGACGCTGGACGGCAGCGTCGACGGCTGGACAGCTGATGAGATGATGAGCTTCATCAACAAGTTCCAGGTTCCGTGCCCTTCCTGCGGCAAGTTCCACTGGACGGATATCCGTCAGTTCAACCTGATGTTCAAGACCTTCCAGGGCGTCACCGAGGATACGGCAGCTACGATCTATCTGCGTCCCGAGACGGCACAGGGTATTTTCGTCAACTTCAAGAACGTACAGAGAACCAGCCGCAAGAAGATCCCGTTCGGAATCTGCCAGATCGGCAAATCCTTCCGCAATGAGATCACACCCGGCAACTTCACCTTCCGTACCAGAGAGTTCGAGCAGATGGAGATGGAATTCTTCTGCGAGCCCGATACGGATCTGGAGTGGTTCAAGTACTGGAAGGACTATTCCTGGAACTGGCTCCTGAGCCTCGGCATCAAGGAAGATCACCTTCGCTTCCGCGATCATGCCAAGGAAGAGCTGGCTTTCTATTCCAAGGCTACGAGCGATATCGAGTTTACCTTCCCCTTCGGCTGGGGCGAGCTCTGGGGTATCGCAGACAGAACGGATTAT
>JAFTFD010000223.1 GCA_017449745.1 Lachnospiraceae bacterium | reverse complement strand
TGTTTGAGGTCAGCATACGGTCGCTGCGAGAGTTGAAAGAAACGGGGGTAAGCCTCTGGCAATTCTGTGTAAGGTTTACCTGGGATTAAGTGAAAGCGATGAGGCGACACTCTTTGCAGAGCAGAATGGTTACTCTGCTGAACTTACAGCCGGGGTAAAGATCAGAGCGTTAATTTATGCCGGTGATCCGGTCGCCTGCGGCTTTCAGAAAGTGACGGAAAGTACTGGCATCCGGCTTGATTTCAGCCAGCAGGGTGGAACGAAAAGGCTTGCCTGTATTGCAACCGCCTTCAATGAGTATCAGAAGATCGGACCGGAGAAATACAAAGAAGCACTTACGATTCTCCTGGATGCATGGGATGGCGCTTTTGATTCACTCAGGGCTGAATCCATTTCTGCTGTATGTGATTTTGTGGACCTTTATGAAGGTGAATATGATCGAAAACGAATGATCAGGCGCTTTAAGGGATATGATCCGATCAATATTTTCCGCCAGGGACGCGCTATGGGAGATAACATGCCGGGATACAAAAAATATCTTTATCAGGTATGGGCTATGTATAACGGATCCAGTGTGAAGACTGCATTGCCTATGAAGTTTTGAGGAGGGGCTGGATGACAGAAAAGAACATGGAACGGGAAAACCGTCGGGATCCCTGCCATACCAAAGACTGGACCTACCGGCGCGGTGACATCTATCTCGCGAACCTGAATCCTTTTAAAGGTTCCGAACAGGGTGGAACGAGGCCTGTACTGGTTCTTCAGAACAATGATGGTAATTACTACTGCCCGACGCTGATCGTTGCACCGATCACAACGAAGTTGAAGAAACTGAACCTGCCGACGCACTGCTATTTTGAGACAGTTCGTGGTCTGCCGGAACCGTCAATGGTGTCCCTCGAGCAGATCAAGACGATAGACAAGTGCCGGATCGAGAAATATCTCGGGAAAATGACCCGGGAACAGATGATGAAAGTGGAAGAAGCAATACGGGAAAGCCTCGGGATGGAGATCCCGGAGTGTATGGAAGCTCCGTAAAAAAACAACAGCCAGCGAAATAAGCTGACTGCTGCATATAATACTCATTGCATTTTTGACAGTACCCATGCCAATAAGTCTTGTTCCCTCATTGCACCTGAAGCCAGCTCAAGAAAAGCATCTGTTAACTCGGCACTGTTTGTTTTAAGGGAAATGTCGTCTTCAAAAATGAGGATTATTTCGAAGTAATAGCTACAGAGGCGATTCCTGAACTGATAAAACTGTTGCTGTCTTACTTTTGCTGCTCAATAGTGCAAATATAAAAGAACATGATATGTTCCCACAAACGCCTATCTGCAAAAATGGCCAAAAACCCGTTGATATGTTCCTGAAGGGCATCGGACGAACAGAAAAAACGTAGATATGTTCCTGAAGCCGATCGGACGAACAGACAGAGGGTAGTTGATATGTTTCCGCAAACGGGCATGTACTATGTGACAGCAAAATCGTTTCCTCGTGCCACGTCGAGACGGTAGTATTGATGTCACGGGTTAAGGACTGACCGCCGAAAAAGTGCCATATTTCCGGGTTTTTCTGGCATCAGGCCGTCAGAGGAAGCGAGCAGATTTGACCGCGAAAATCACTCCGCCAGAACATATCAACTGCTTCTTCCAGAGGGTTGAGTAGGCTGTTTAGATGTCACTGGGTTGAGTGGCCGGTTTGGATGTTTTTGAGGCAGGGTTGAGTTAGTGGTTTGGATAACGACAGGTTGTGGCTGTGGTTTGGATGTCAGCGCAATAACTCGGGATTTGCTAAAGAGCAAAGCGCTTGACTTTTCGTCATTAATGAATAAACTTATAAACAAGCAGACAAAGGCGCCTGATACCGCCGGAGTCTGCTTTTGTTATATGTGGGTTTGGGATCAGCAAGTCAAAATAGTTAAAAAATGATCATTTAAACATAGATATAGAAGGTGTTTATCAATGAGTATTCATGAGGAATGCGGAGTTTTCGGAGTCTTCTCAAGAAAAATGGCTGATGTGGCGAATATCAGTTATTATGGTTTGTATGCACTGCAGCACAGGGGGCAGGAAAGCTGCGGGATCGTTGTGAATGATGATGGGCTGTTTGCTTCACATAAAGATCTCGGCCTCGTAAGTGAAGTGTTTTCGGAAGATGTATTGAAATCACTTCCAAAAGGAACTATGGCGGTTGCCCACGTCCGGTACGGAACTACTGGCAGCACCCGCAGGAGCAACTGCCAACCGATAGAGGTAAATCACCAGAAAGGAAGGATGGCCATCGCACATAACGGAAATCTGTCAAATGCGGCCGAGCTTCGCTCTGCGCTGGAGCTGTCGGGCGCCATTTTCCATACAACCAGTGATACGGAAACGGTCGCTTACATCGTAACAAAGGAACGCCTTTCCGCTCCATCCATCGAAGAGGCGCTGAGCAGGGCCATGAATACTCTGGAGGGTGCATATTCTCTGATTCTTATGTCTCCGCAGAAACTGATCTGCGCAAGAGATCCTTATGGCTTCCGGCCGCTTTGTTACGGCATAACAAAAGACGGCATGTATATCGCTGCTTCTGAAAGCTGCGCGATCAAAGCCGTTGGCGGCAGGATCATACGGGATCTTGAACCGGGAGAGATACTGGTATTCAGCAAGGAAGGTGTGGTTTCCAGACGGGAGCATTGCGGGTTAAGGAGGAAGCGTCTTTGTGTATTTGAATATATTTATTTTGCAAGACCGGACTCTGTAATCAATGGGCTCAGCGTTCATGAAAGCCGGCTCAATGCCGGCCGTATCCTGGCGCAGGAAAAACCGGTAGAGGCGGATCTTGTCATTGGTGTCCCGGACTCCGGGCTGGATGCGGCTCTCGGGTACAGCATGTCATCGGGGATCCCGTATGATATAGGGCTGATAAAGAATAAATATATTGGCAGGACATTCATTGATCCCGGAGACAGGTTGGATAAGGTAAAGATTAAGCTTTCTGTTGTAGAAGGAGTCGTTAAGGATAAAAGAATCATTTTGATCGATGATTCTATTGTCCGGGGAACGACCAGCCGGAGGATCATTTCTCTGCTCAGGGAAGCAGGGGCGAAGGAAGTCCATATGCGAGTTTGCGCGCCGCCTTTTCTCTATCCATGTTTTTATGGGACGGATATCGATTCAAAAGAGAATCTGGTCGCCTGTCAGCATACGGTTCCTGAGATTTCTGAAATAATCGGAGCAGATTCTCTTGCGTTTTTTCCGGTTGAGATGCTGGAATTACTCGCCGGAGGACACAACTATTGCAGTGCCTGCTTCGATGGCTGTTACCCCACCGGGATACCGGTAAATACAGGGAAGAACCGCTTCGAACAAAGGCTGTCAGAGTCCGGGATATCCTGAAAGGGCAGCAGCGGTAACGGACAACAAAGAAGACGAGGAGAAGGATTGTTATGAGAAATCAGCTGATTCTGGCAGCCGCAGCTGTGCCCTCCCTCAGAGTTGCAGATGTGGAATATAACACGGAGCAGATTATTCGTCTGATTGCGGAAAACAGCAGATGTGGTCTTATCGTTTTCCCGGAATTGAGTGTTACCGGATATACATGCGCAGATCTGTTTGGAAGTGAACTGCTTTTGAAGAAAGCACAGGAAGCCATGTTTATCATCGCAAAGACAACGGAGGAATATCGGGAACTTACCGTAATCATCGGGGTTCCGATCCGTTTTGAGAATAATCTGTATAACTGCGCAGCTGTTATATCTGCAGGAAAAGTCTGTGCACTGATCCCAAAACAATATATTCCCAATTATTCTGAGTTTTATGAAGGCAGATGGTTTGCCTCAGGAAGGGGCATCGTCGGACAAACGATCCGACTTCATGGGCACGAGATCCCATTTGGAACGGATATTCTGGCAGAAGATCCGGAAAGCGGCGCGGTTCTTGGCGCAGAAATCTGTGAAGATCTCTGGGTGCCGGATAAACCGAGCACATATATGAGCATTGCAGGGGCAAATATCATTGTAAACCTTTCAGCGTCGGATGAATTGATCGGAAAGCAGGAATACAGAAAGCAGCTCGTGGCCCAGCAGAGCGGATCCTGCTATTGTGCATATATATACACATCCTCCGGCACGGATGAAAGCAGTACGGATCTGGTCTTTTCAGGTCATAGCCTGATAGCCCAATGCGGAGCAGTCCTGTGCGAGGAAATATTTCCGCAGCTGCCCTCCGTCAGTTCAGCTGTCATCGATCTGACCCGAATCCTGTATGACAGAAGGCATCAAAACACATTCAGGAATACACACGGCAGAGAGTATCAAAAGGTTCGGGTGTGCCTGCCGGGCTTTCGAACGAAGGAGGCCTCTGTCAACGAAATGGCAGATATTCTCAATGATTTATCGGTAATACCGGATCGGAATCCATTTGTGCCGTCAGACAGTCAGGAACGGGCAGACAGATGCAGAAAAATCCTGCGTATTCAGGCAAACGGTCTGGCAACACGGGTAAGAGCAGCCGGGTTCCATAATCTTGTGATCGGGATATCCGGAGGACTTGATTCCATGCTTGCACTGATTGTATGCGCCGAGGCAAAGAAAATCGTTCCGGATATCCGTATTCTGGCATATACAATGCCTAATGAAGGAAATACATCTGGTTTGACATATAAAAACGCCAGAGAACTGATGCGGCTGGTGGCCGATGAAGCCCATGAAGTTCCAATCGGCAAAAGTGTTCGGATGCATTTAGAAGATATCGGCCACAGCCTGGCATATCAGGGAGAGGGAGATACTGCGTATGAGAATGCGCAGGCAAGGATGCGCACCTATATACTCATGGATGCGGCAAATATGAAAAACGGATTGGTCGTCGGAACCGGAGATTTATCCGAACTGGCACTCGGATGGTGTACATACAATGGAGATCATATGTCGATGTACGCAGTGAACGCATCAGTGCCGAAAACTCTCGTAAAGTATATCTGTCACACTTACGGGGAGATGTGTGCCGATGAGGAGCTGAAGAAAGTGATCTTTGCTGTATGTGATACACCGATCACGCCGGAACTTACGCCAAATAATGCGGGAAAGATCAGCCAGATGACAGAGGAAAAAATCGGAAAGTACGATTTGAATGATTTCTTCCTGTATTATACGCTTCGATATGGTTTCGAACCTTCCCGTTCTGCCGCATATGCAATGAGTGCGTATCCGGAACTGGAAAGGAAGAACGTTATCGAAGCGGCAGAACGTTTTTACACCAGATTTTTTTCACAGCAGTTTAAAAGGAGCTGTCTGCCGGACGGCCCCAAAGTCGGAAGTGTTTCGTTGTCACCGAGAGGAGATTGGCGTATGCCGAGCGATGCATCAGTAAACTTATGGCTGGATGATCTGAAGGATGTGATGAAATGAAACCGATTGTAGGAGTTATGCCCCTGTGGGATGACGAGAAAGAAAGCATATGGATGCTTCCGGGGTAAATTGACGGAATACATCATGCAGGGGGTATTCCCATCATATTACCGTTCTCAACTGACGAAACGGAGATTAAAAGGCTGGCAGGACTGTGTGACGGATTCCTATTTACCGGAGGCCATGACGTTTCTCCAAAGCTGTACAATGAGGAACCGTTGGATGGACTGGTATCCTGTTGTGAAGTACGCGACCGCATGGAAATGGTCTATTTGAATGAAGCAATCAGCGCAAACAAGCCAGTGCTCGGTATTTGCAGAGGGATTCAGTTTATCAATGCTGCTTTGGGCGGGACGCTGTATCAGGATCTGCCACTTCAGCACTCTTCGGATATAGAACACCACCAGAGTCCGCCATATGACATTCCTGTTCACGAAGTGGCGATTGTAAAAGATTCTCCGCTGTACCAATGCCTGAAAACGGGAAGGCTTTTTGTGAACAGTTACCACCATCAGGCTGTAAAAACGCTTGCAGAAAGTATGAAAGTGATGGCTGAAGCGCCGGATGGCACTATAGAAGCGGTTTATATGCCCGGACATTGTTTCCTGTGGGCAGTGCAGTGGCATCCGGAGTTTTCATGGAGAACGGATGAACACAGCCGGAAAATATTCAAAGACTTCATCAAGCATTGTTTTTGAGATATGCTGAGCCCGGAAAAAATGGACAACCTTCTGGCCGGATTGACCCAGTACATCAAGTAAAAAAGTGATAAATCCGGCTCCCACACTGCCATCATCGGCGGCGGGGAGCATGGTTCGAAGATATGTTTCCTTGAACACGCACAGTCGGTTGACTTATTTCCTTGAACAGTCGGGGCATATCGGACACGGATATGAGAGTTCCAAGGCACGTCGAGACTGTATGTTGCTTGTACCACCAAAAGAATGATTTCATTTCAGTGACTTATGAGCCGAAAGATGCGGATTATCTGAAACAACTGAAATGATATTGACAACTCTATATTTTGTGGAGGAGAAAAGCGATGAAGAAAGCAATAACGATTTTGATTACTGTAATAGTGATTATGGCCTTAACTGCTTGTTCTGCATCAAAAGAAAAAGAGAAATCCATATTCGAAAGAATACGGTGCAGAATAACAATTCCCGTTTGTAAGGCTCTTTATAACAACATACCCTCTTTGTTTGGGGCATCTGCTCCGGATGAAGGGGGTATTTTACTGCCCGAATCTGAATTCATCACTTGACAATATGGAAAAGAGCTGATGAGCCGGGATGAACTGGCTGTTATGAACGGCAGCAAGTGTATCCTGCAGCTTCGTGGTGTCAGGCCGTTCCTTTCGGATAAATATGACCTGACCCAGCACCCGAATTTCAAGTACACGGCTGACTATGATAAGAAATACACCTTCGACATCGAGAAATACCTGAACCGGCGGATGAAACTGAAGAAGGATGAAGTCTTTGATGTGGTGGAGGTCTGAGGTAGCAGAGAGGCTGCAGGGGCAGCCTTAAAGCTGCCCCCATACATAGCGGAGGGATCCGCCATGTTGTCTGGAAGAAAAGCCACATGAGCCCACAGCCTTAAGAGGCAGACGAAAACAGGAAGGGGCCAAACATCGGACCGGGAATCCAGACAGAACCAATCGCTGCAGCAGCGATAAATATTACCATTCCCGTAAGGGAAACATCAAAGGAGGCCTGTATATGGCATTTTTCAACTCGGCAGTCGGTGTACTGCAGACTCTCGTCGTGGCACTCGGTGCCGGTCTTGGCATCTGGGGTGCGATCAACCTGCTGGAAGGTTACGGCAACGATAACCCCGGCTCAAAATCCCAGGGCATGAAACAGCTGATGGCTGGCGGCGGTGTCGCCCTCGTCGGCATCACCCTGGTGCCGCTTCTTTCCGGTCTGTTCGGCTGATCGGCTGATCGGCTGACTTTCCGGAAGGGGGATGCAGGCTTAAAAACCTGCATCTTTACATATTCTGCGACATCCTTGCAGGGCTATCGAGCAAGTATACAATCAAATCATAAATACCTACATTCTCCATAATTGATTACACTCGGAGGTCAGATATGATGTTATTCAAGCTTCTTATAAAGGTTTTCTTACTGCCGATTATTCTGGTTCTCTTCGTGTTAAGAATGTTGTTAAAGATTGGAATCGAGCTGTCATCCATCGTCGTTGGTGGAATGATGCTAATCATATTTGGCTGCATCATCTACGCTATTGTTCAGCAGATGTGGCCATCCATGTTTATTTTGATCACAATGGAAGTCTGCATAATTATTGTCAGTTTAGGAGTTGGAGTATTGGATTGGATTCTGCAGATTGCACAGGAAAATCTAAGGACCTTCATGAAATCATGATTTTACTTCTCCCCGAAAATGATACGTTTTTCTAAAACTTCTGTGCTATGATAGGGGCGTATCGGGAACTAATGAGCCAGACTCGGGATTTGTGAGAAAACGTATATGAGCACCAGAAAAGAAATAGTAAGCAGCTTTTATGGCCGATATGACGAAGATGGACGGACTACAAGATCGCGGCACGGCCAGCTGGAATTCTGCACAACGATGAATTATATCCACCGCTATGCAAGCGAGGATTCAGCAATCCTTGAAGTTGGCGCTGGAACGGGAAGATACTCCATTGCCCTTGCAAGCGAAGGCATGAATGTGACAGCGGTTGAACTGGTCGAGAGTAATCTCGCCGTTCTCAGAGAAAACAGCAAAGGAATGGCAAACATCCAATCTTTCCAAGGAGATGCTACAGATCTGAGCCAATTCTCAGATAATACTTTTGATGTAACGCTGTTCTTTGGCCCCATGTATCACTTGTATGAGAAGGATGAAGTGAATTGCGCGATTGATGAGGCGATTCGGGTCACAAAACCAAACGGAGTAATTCTGTTTGCGTTCATATCAGTGTTTGCGATAATGTATGCGAATTATTTCTACGGAAACTGGGCTGAAGGACAAGCAGAAAACTTTACAAAGGATTATCAGGTAAGGCATTTCAAAGAACAGCTGTTTACAGGATATGATGTTACAGAATTCGAGGGACTTTTTCGTGAGAAGCCTGTCAAATGGATAACAACAGCAGGTGTGGACGGACTGATGGAACCCATCGAAAAGCGTCCTGACTTTTCTATGACCGATGAGGAATTTGAAGCCCTTGCTGAATGGTATCTGGCTTTTTCCGAAAAGAGAGAGCTATTAGGCAACACAAACCATCTTCTCTATATTTGCCGTAAGCAGGCATAAGGCATAGACAAATAGAAGGTTGTAGAGGTAATAAACTATGACAATAGAATATAGGCAAGCGTCAGTATTGAAGGATGAATAAAAAGAGGTTATAAAAATGGCGGTTTATGAAAGACTTGTCGCCTGTTGCGATAGTAAATATAGGGATTTTCAAAGTAAGCTCGTGCCTAATATTCCGAAGGAAACGATACTGGGCGTCAAAACACCCGATATGCGAAAGATTGCAAAGGAAGTCAAGGGTACAAAGGAGGCGGAGGTGTTCCTTGCGGAACTTCCGCACAAATATTACGAAGAGAACCTCGTGCATTTCTTTCTTATTGCGATGATCAGAGATTTCGACGAATGCGTTAAGGCGGTGGAGACTTTCCTGCCTTATGTGGACTGTTGGCCGATATGCGATCAGTCAAACCCCAAAGTATTTTCGAAAAATCACGAAAAACTCCTTCCGCTGATTCAAAAATGGATTTGTTCGGAGCATGTGTATACCGTCAGATTCGGCATTCGTATGCTGATGAACGAATTCCTCGGAGAAGATTTCAGACTGGAATACCTTGAATGGGTCGCTGCGGTAAAACGCGAGGAATATTACATAAAAATGATGGTTGCATGGTTCTTTGCGACCGCATTAGCAAAGCGATACGACGAGAGTGTTGTTTTCATTGAGGAGTGGAGACTTGAACCCTGGACGCACAGGAAAGCTATACAAAAGGCAGTCGAAAGCTTCCGTGTTTCCGATGAACATAAAGAATATTTAAGGACTCTTCGTTAGAAGTCGACTACTTTCGGTTTGTCGATCTGTTTCTCCTTCAGTAGTTAATCGAAACTGTATGCTGCTTGTACCACCAAAAGAAAGACTTCATTTCCGTACCGTATGAACCGAAAGATGCGAGCTATCTAAAACAGCGCTAAAAACAAAAGAATAGGAGAGCAGTCATGAAAAGACTAAGCATTGAAGCAGAACAAATAATGAAAGAACGTTTTGGAAAAGACAGCGTGATTGCTTTAGCAACAGAAGAAAATGGAATCCCATATGTCCGTTATGTGAATGCATATTATGAGGATGAATGCTTTTATGTTATTACCTACGCACTTTCGAACAAAATGCAGCAAATTCGCAATAACCCTGTT